>NZ_CP053845.1:339699-679398 GCF_013201975.1 Campylobacter sp. CCUG 57310 | reverse complement strand
TTAAATCCCTGATAACCTCTCCGGTAAAATTTATCTCCAAACTTCCGCTTGCAAGATAAAACATCGCCGCACCAAATACGAAAAATCCGGCGCCCAAAGCACCCATAGTAAAATATTTAATCGCAGCTTCTATGGATTTTAGTTTGTTATGAAGCGCGATAAGCGTATAAAGCGCAAGAGATGAGGTCTCAAGCCCGATAAATATCAAAATAAGGTTGTTGCTACTAACCATAAATTCAAATCCGGCTATCATAAACAAAAATAGCGCGTAATACTCGCTCATCTCGTATTCAAAAAACCGCTTCGTACTAAGCGCAAGCGGTATAAACAGCGCAGAAGCCGTAAGTATGACAAGCTGAGAGATGATAGATATGCCGTCTATCACCATGAGACCGAAAAATCCGCTCATCATGCGGTTTGAATCAATAACTATGCCGATATTTAGCATTATGGCGATAAGGCAAAAAACAGTATAAAAAGTGCGCGAAAGATCCTTTTTAAAAGTGCCGATGCATAGTATAAACAGCCCAAAAACTATAAGCGAAAGCATAGGCGCTATGGAGGCTAAATTTAGCTCTTGTAAATTTAAAAGAGTAAGATTATTCATCGCTCCCTCCTAGCTTGTTTGAATGCTCTATAAATTCCTTTGCTTTTTTGGTTTTTGCATTTACATGCATCTTCTCAACCATGGTTTTCACGCTTAGATCAATAGGCGCTAAAACCGCATTGGGTCTAACGCCAAGATAAATAACAAGCAAGCAAAGCGGTACAAGAGCGACTAATTCGTTTAAATTTAGATCCGCAAGCTTTAAATTTTCTTCTTTGCATTCTCCGTAAAATACCCTAGCAAAAAGATGAAGCATATAAACAGCGCCCACTATCACGCCGACCGTGCCTAAAATTCCATATATGAAATTTGCCTTAAAAATTCCAAGCAGACTTAAAAATTCTCCCACAAACCCTATCGTAAGAGGAAGCCCTATGCTACCAAACATCACTACGCCAAAAGCAAGAGCAAAACGAGGCATTACCCCAGCAAGCCCACCAAATTCGGCTATCATCTTGGTATGTCTTCGCTCATATATCACGCCTACAAGTAAAAACAGAGCGCCGCTAGTTACGCCGTGGCTTATCATTAAAAACACCGCCCCGCTAACGCCTTCTACGTTCATAGAAAATACCCCAAGCACCACAATACCCATATGAGATATCGAACTATAGGCGATTACTTGCTTCATATCATCTTGAGCGTAAGCTATAAACGCGGTATAAATCACCATTGTAACAGCCAATATCGCTACTATATCAAACATCATCACGCTTGCATCGGTAAATAACGGCAGTAAAAATCTCACCATGCCGTAAGTGCCCATCTTAAGAAGCACCGCTGCAAGCAGTGTAGAGCCTATGGTAGGGGCTTGTCCGTGAGCGTATGGAAGCCATGTGTGAAAAGGAAACATCGGCGTTTTTATCGCAAACGCTATAAAAAATGCTAAGAAGAGCCAAATTTGAGTATTTTCGGGCAAATTTAACCCCTGCCAATCAAGAAGCGAAAAGCTCCAAACTCCGTTCATATCGTAGTGATAATAAGCCATCATCAAGATCGCAACAAGCATAAAAACAGAGCCAAAAAACGTATATATAAAAAACTTAACCGCAGCGTAAATTCGCCTGCCGCTTCCCCATGCACCGATGATATAAAGCATAGGAAGCAGACTAAGCTCCCAAAATATATAAAACAAAATCGCATCAAGCGCTAAAAATACGCCCATCATAGTCATCTCTAAAAATAAAATAGAGATGATAAGATGCTTTAAATTTTCTTTTATAGTAAGAGCGATTAAAGATACAAGAGTCATAAATGAACTTAAAACAACCAAAAACAAAGAAATTCCGTCGATGCCCACAAGGTAGTTTATGTTTAGAAATTCAATGAGCGAAATTTGATTTACGAAGCTGTATCCGCTATTGGCCGAGTCAAAACCAAGCCATATGAAAAGAGTAAGCAAAAGCTCTATAAACGCTATGCAAACCCCATAGACCTTGATACTTTTTTCCTCTATCAAAAACCCAAGCATCGCGGCAAGCGCAGGGAAAAATATAACCAAACTAAGCATAAATAACCTTAATAAAAAACGCCAAAGTAAGCAGTATAACAAAGCCTATAACCATAAGGCGCAACATAAGAGATAGATTTCCGCTTTGCATGCTGTTTGAAAAATTTGCAAATTTATATATCGCAACCGCAACCAAATCAACACTTTTATCTATAACCGCTTCATCTAATTTCTTACAAATTTTAGCCAAATTAAAGTATCCGTTTATAAAAACTCTCCTATAAATTTGCGGGATAAAATACTCGTTTTTTAGTAGCTTGTAAATTTTAAGCTCGTCCAAGCTGCTTTTAAAAATCTCTTTTTTGTAAGCAAATATCGCAAAAATCGTAGAGATCAAAACAAGCGCAAGCGTTGTAAATATCATGATTAGGCTCGTGCCGCTTGGTATATCAAATTCAAATTTAGGCAAAATATTTTCCGTTAGAAGCTCGAATTTATGCTCAAAAAACCCTGCAAACAGAGCCAAAATCACAAGAGGCATAAGCGATATGAGAGCGGGTCTACTTGCTTCATGTGGTTCATGCTCAAATTTAGCTTTGCCAAAAAATACAAGCATAATCAGCCTAAAACTGTAAAATGCCGTCATAACCGCACCGGCTAAAAGCAAAGCATAGATAATAAATTTATCGCTGCTAAAAGCCGCTTCTAAAATTTTATCCTTTGAGAAAAAGCCGGCAAACGGATAAAATCCCGCAAGTGCCACCGAGCCTATTATCATAAATACTGCGGTTATTTTCATAAATTTATAAAGCCCGCCCATCTTTTTTATATCAAGTTCATCGTTCATAGCGTGCATTACGTTGCCCGCGCACAAAAACAAAAGCGATTTAAAAAACGCATGCGTAGCAAGGTGAAAAAGCGCCACCCAATACGCTCCAAGCCCTGCGGCTACGAACATATATCCAAGCTGAGATAGAGTCGAGTAGGCGATTATCTTTTTCAAGTCGTTATTCACAACCGCCATAGAGGCTGCAAAAACCGCCACAAATACTCCAAGATACGCTATGAAGTTTGAAATTTCAGGCACGGCGCCGAAGATGGAATTTGCTCTAATTACCAGATAAACTCCTGCCGTTACCATAGTAGCTGCATGTATAAGCGCCGAAACAGGCGTAGGTCCTTCCATAGCGTCGGCAAGCCAAGTGTGAAACGGAAACTGCGCACTCTTACCCATCGCGCCTATAAATAAAAACGAAGCGATCAAAGCAAGCAAGGCGCCGTCTGAATTCGGCACCATCCTAAACACATCTACATATCTCACACTTGCAAATTCGCGGTATATCAAAAATATCGCCACAAGCATGCCAAGATCGGCGATTCGGTTCATGATAAAGGCTTCGTTTGCAGCCCAGCTTGCACGAGGCTTTTTATACCAAAACCCGATAAGCAACCACGAGCAAAGTCCTACACCTTCCCAGCCGATAAACAGCCCTATAAAATTATCGCTTGAAACCAAAACGAGCATAGAAAATACAAAGAGTCCAAGATAACTAAAGTATCTGTTAAACCCGCTATCATTAGCCATATAGCTGATCGAGTAGATATGCACGACACTTGCTACTACGCCCACCACACACATCATGATCACGCTTACGTCATCAAGCATAAAGCTAAAATCACTCTCAAACCCGCCCGCTATAATAAAATCCATAAGATAAACTTCTATCGCACCCGCAACGCTTACTAAAGTAAGCAAGGCTATGGATGCAAGTGCGCTTGCAACTATCAAAAACGAGCAAGCTATGCCCACAAAGGCTGACCTTGCAGTATGTGAAAACGCACTCGCCAAAATGCTTGCAAAAAGCGGAGCAAATAAAGCCACGGCAAAAAGAGTCATGATACTCATCACTCGCTCCTCATGCTTTCTAAGCTTGAAATTTCGATCGAGCCCGTCTTTTTATACCAAAGCACAAGCAAGCCAAGACCTATGGCAACTTCGCTTGCGGCAACGGCGATAATAAAAAACGCAAAAATTTGCCCTATCATGTCGCCGTTAAATTTCGATATCGCCGCAAGCGCTACGTTTGCCGAATTTAGTAAAATTTCGGTTGAAAAAAAGAGCATTATAAGATTTCCTCGTTTTATTATACCCATAAGCCCGAGCGCAAACATCAGCGCAGCGACGATGAGATAGTGGCTAAGCGTTATCATCGCTCACTCCTTTATCCATATCCTTATGCACAAGCGCGATAGCTCCTACCATAGCCACAAGCAACATAACAGCAGCCAGCTCAAAGACGACAAGATACTTGGTAAAGAGCAAAATTCCAATCATCTCTATATTGCCCATAGTTTCAACGATAGGATATCTAGCCTCTAAATTCGCAGAAGCTATCGGAGCTGCAAATATAAGCACAAGTATAAGTGCGCTAAGTGTGCCAAGCGTATATATGAGCCTTGAAGCGGCCTTGCTTCTGCTCTCGTTTACATCTTTACTAAGATCAAAAAACATCATCGAAAAAGCGTATAGCACCATAACCGCACCCGTATATACGATGATCTGTACCACTCCTAAAAACTCGGCATCAAGCAAAAAGAAAAATCCCGAAACAAATATCATGCCTCCGGCAAGCGAAGTCATCGCGTAAAGGACATTTTTGCTAAACACGCTTATAGCAAAACAAGCAAGAGTAAATGCGGCAAAGATATAAAACGCAACAGCCTCAAGCATCGCTTCCGTCCTTTGTATCTTTTACGCTTTCTTTAACCGATTGATCGGCATTTAAATTTTCATCAGAATTTAGCTCTTTGCGCTCTTTTTCTTTCAAAGCTTCCTCTCTTGAAATTTCCTCATAAACCTCTTCACGTAAAATTTCATCTAAATTTTTATACGCAGTAGGCGTTTTTTTCACAAACCTATCCGCATCTTCGCCAAGCGAACCAAATCCGCTAAATTCGACTTGGCTTTTAAGCTCGCTAATTGGAGTTAAAAGATCTTCTTTAAGCCCAAAATACGCTCTTTGTTCGCTTGCGTTTTCGTATTCGCTTCCGTGCACGATAGCAAGCTCGGGACAAACTTCCGCACAAAGCCCACAATAAACGCACCTGCCGTAGTTTATGGAGTATTCAAGCACTTTTTTGCGTCCATCTTCGCCCTCTTTAGTCTGCATGGCGATACAGTTACTTACGCAAATTTTCTCGCACAGCCCGCACCCTATGCAACGCTCATTTTCACTCTCGATAAACCTCATAAGTCTATGTACCGAGCGATATCTTGGGCTTAGCTCGATCTTTTCAAGCGGATATAAAACGGTATGAGACTTACCCCATATCATCTCGCGTAAAACGACCCAAAGCCCCGCAAATAGCTCAAATTTTATCGCGCGAGAGGCAAATCTTTTAAATTTTTCAAATTTACCGCTCGGCGGAGTCGGAGTATCTATCAAAACATATTCGCTCATACCAGCACCAGCCCCGTTATCAAGATATTAGCCACGGCCAAAGGCATCAAAACCTTCCAGCACAGACCCATTAGTTGATCGGCTCTTACGTGAGGCCAAGCCGCTCTCGTCCAAAGAAAAAAGAAAAATATAAACGCCGTTTTTAAAATGATCATAATCGCACCGGGCACGAACCAGACGGGATTAAATCCGCCTAAAAATATAAGACTAACAAGAAACGACGCGGTTATCATATTAGTATATTCGCCGATAAAAAACATACCCCAGCGCATGCCCGAATACTCCGTGCCATATCCCGCTACAAGCTCGGTTTCATTTTCCGTTAGACAAAACGGTGTTCGATTGGTCTCCACAAATGCCGCAATCAAAAAAAGTCCAAACGCAAGCGGCTGCCTAAAGATAAGCCAACCGCCAAGTCCCGCGTCCTGGTAGTTGTTTATGTCTATTAGCGAAAGCGAGCCTACCATCATAATGACACTTAAAAGCGAAAGTCCCGTAACGACTTCAAAGCTAACCAGCTGCATGCCCGCACGAGCAGCCGCGATAAGAGCGTATTTATTGTGGCTTGCAAGCCCTGCAAGAAGCGGGGAAAATACGCAAACGGCACTTACTCCAAGCACATAAAGCACACCGACTCCCACATCGGCCAGTATTGGCCTAACCGTATACCCAAACAGCTCAAATTCGGGCAAAAACGGCACCGTAGCAAGCGCTGCAAAAGCCCCTATGGCCGAGATTAAAGGCGCTATTAAAAATACTTTTTTATTGGCAAATTGCGGCACGATATCCTCTTTGGTAAAGAGCTTGATCATGTCGGCGACAAGCTGAAGTATGCCGGCAGGTCCTACCATACTAGGCCCGACTCGCCTTTGCATATAAGCTAGCACCTTGCGCTCCGCATAGGTTCCAAGTCCTGCAAGAGTGGCAAAAACCGTGATGATGATAAGAGCTTTTACGATGGTTTCTACGATATAAAATCCGCTCATCTATCACCCTTTAAAATCTCTAAATTTGCATATCTGCTCTCAAAAAATGCGTCTATATCTATCTTTTCGTCAAATTCACCGATATATGCCACGCATGAGCTTAAATTTTTATCAAGCTTAACGTGAAGGGCTAAAATTTTATCGCCCAACTTTATCTTCACCGCCTCATTTTCGCAGAGCTTAAATTTATCCAAAAAAGCCTGCGAAGCATAAAGAGCTCCCGCTTCGTTTAACTGCGAAGCTCTGTTTGTAAATTTTGAAAACTGATGAATAGGATTTGCTCTATAAACGTTAAATTCCTGTTCATCAAATTTCAGCTTATCAAACTCAAATTTAGCCTGCGCCTCTATATCTACGGCATTTAAAAGATATCCGCGGTGGGAATTTCCCGCATTATCGTAATAATTTTGCAAATCATCAAATTTCACTTCGCCAAATTCGCTAAATCTAGCAAGCTTTGGCGTGTAGTCTATGGTATAGCGAGACTTAAGCCCAAGCTCGTTTGCAAGATCGTTTAGCGTATAGCCAAGATATGGCAAAGCCGCATTTGTAGGCACTACGCGCTTGTCGTAACTTACAAATGTGCCCTCTTGCTGCGTTAGTGCAGGCGCGTAAAGATCGCCTCCATATACGCTCATACTAAAGTCGGCTTTTTCGTTGTAGCCGAAGCTAAAGCCGCTTTCGCGCTCACTCAAAGTGCAAATTTTAGCAACTCCTAGCGAGTTTGTGCGAGGCGGCAATATAACAACCTTAAATTTGCTGAATTTAGCGATCATTCCTAAAAGCGAAGCCAAATTTAGCGCCTCTTTATGATAGATAAAATCCTCTCCGACAACAAGAGCAAAGCTTTCTTTTTTAGCTCTAAGTTCGGCTATTTTAGCTTCATCAAGCCCAAGCTCGTCGGCAAATTTTAGCTGCTTTTTGATCTTAGTCTCTTCGCCTTCAGCCACTTCAATATCTATCAAATTTCTATCCAGAAATTCCTTTGTATCTTCATCTAAATTCTCGCCAAATTCATGCAGTATCCATAGCAAAATTTTAGCCTCAATGCCCGCTTTATGATCTATGAAAAGCAAATTTTTAGAGTAGGATTTCACAACCTCATCAGCAACCGTATGAAAATAGATCGCCGATGATTTGTTTATCTTAAGCGCATTATTTAAGGCATAACTAGCGTTTGGCGCGTCGTATCTTAAGAAGCTTCCCGCGGTTATAATGAAGTCCGTTTTACTTAGACTTGCCACGTCGCCATTATATAGACTCTCGCCGCTAAATTTAGCATACTCGTTTAAAAATTCCTGATATCTTTTTGCCTCGTTATTTACCAAATTTAAGCCAAATTTCTCCCTTAAAAGCTCTAGAATTAGAGCCTCTTCATTTGTTATGAAGCTGTTAAATATGATATTTTTAACCTCTCCTAGGCGAAATTTCTGGGTTATATTTTTAAAATTCGCCTCATCTTTTAAGGCATTTTCATTAGCAAAGTCATATCCGTATCTTGCGGCGGGATTTAGCGTAGCGAAGTGAAAGTCGTTGCTGACTCTATAAATTTTCCTTTTTCGCTCGCTTATGCCCGTGGTTTTCACATCATAATAAATCAGCTCGCAGTCGCTTGAATGAGGATTTGCAGCGGGAATTTTTTCTAGCTCCCATACGTTTGAGCTGTATTTAAATTCACTTCCCACAAGCGCTCCTACGGGACATACGCTTGTACACTCCCCGCAAAAAGAGCAGTCAAGCTCCTCGCCAGCACTTGGCGCGATAAGGCTCTTTTGAAATTTACTCCACACGGCAAAGGCATCTTTTGGCATGAGATCTTTCATCTCTTTTGCGACCTGATCGCCTCCGCGCGCAGTGGTTTTTAAAGCGCCCTCACCTATTTTGTCCTTACAAACCGTTATACATCGCTCGCAAACTATGCAAAGAGCGGGGTCATAGCTTATCTTGCCCCATTTTATGTGTGGTTTATGAGTGTCTTTTATCGCGTAGTTTTGAGCGGTAACCTGCATAAGAGCGGTTAAATTTTGTAATTCACACTCGCCGCTTTTATCGCATACTCCGCATTCCAAAGGGTGATTTATGCAGTAAGTTTGCATAATGGCGTTTCGCTCGGATATTATCTCTGGCGAATTTGTAACCACTGCCATGCCGTCTTTTGCCTTGGCGTTACAGCTATATACTCGCTTTCCCTCGGCTTCGACCATGCAAAGCCTGCAGGCAAGCGTAGGCGAACAGCCGCTAAGATAGCAAATCGCAGGGATATAGATACCGTTGCATCTTGCGATATTTAGTATGCTCTCGCTTTCATCCGCCTTGCAGTGGATACCGTCGATAAAAACGCTTATTTGCTCGCTCATCTTTAGCCTATTTTTGAAATTTTTGCAACCTTAAAGTTATAGCCGTCAACATTTGCGTCGTTAAAAATTCCAACCGTGCCTTTCATCAAGCCATCAAGCCTAAATTTACGCGTTATGTCAAGATCGCGCGCTTTTATACTCACCTCATCACCGTCTTTTATCTTAGCAGCCGCCGCAAACGAAGCAGAACCTACAAGTTCGCCGCTCTCTCCGACAAGCCCAAAAACAACGCTTCCGTCAAAGCTTTCAAGCTCTTTTAGTTCGGTTAAATTTCCGCCGGTCTCAACCTCTTTAGCTTCGCCGTCCGCTAACACGACGTTTAAATCAAGCAAATTTAAAAACTCAAAGATAAGCTTTGAATCAGGATGAGTAAAAAACGTGCTGTCGATAATGATGTTTTTAGCATTACCTAAAAACTGGGCAATAGCTTCAAATTCCTCTTCTCCCACACTGCTTTCGCCGCTTAAAAATCCCTCATCAAGCTCGCTTAGATATTCGCGCGCCTTAGGAGTTAAATTTAATCCCTCCGCGCAATATTTACAAATAAGAGCAAGCACATAGCTAAGAGCCCCTATCTCGCATCTTATTAGATTTTCGTTGCCTAAATTTTGATCCTCAAAGCATGAGATATACAAAAACTCATTTTGTTTTAACTTCTCAGCCAAATTTGAATTTTGCACGCTAAGCAAACTTGCCATACTTAAAGTCTTACCGCCGTTAAATTCACTAAATTTCATATCCCGCCTTTTAATTCTTCTTTATCGCCATCATCCAATCAACTTGGTTAAATTTAAGCGAATTCATTATCTCACACCCGTTTCTAACAGCCAAATTCGCACACCTTTCTATACACCCAAAATCCCCGATCTCAAAAAGATAAATACAGACCTCGCCGCTTCTTAGCTTCAAAACACATCGTTCAAATTCGCGTTCAAATTTGGCTTTTAAATGCCTCAAATCAACCCTTTTCATCTGTCTATCTCGCCTAAAATGATATTTGAACTGCCGATTATAGTAACGACATCGGCGATATATTGCCCCACTAAAAGATGCTCGTAAAGCGCGCAGTGAAAGAAGCTAGGAGCGCGAATTTTAAGCCTATAAGGGCTTGCTTCGCCGGTTGAATATATATAAAATCCAAGCTCGCCCTTTGGCGACTCGGTAGCGTGATATACTTCTCCCTGCTTTGCTCTTAGTCCTTGAGTAACAAGCACAAAATGCTGCATCAAAGAGTAGTTTTGAGTCATGATCTGCTCTTTGCTTGCGCTTACAAACTGCGGCGAATTGGCTAAAATTTCAGGGCTAGTAGTATGATAAAGCTTTGCGCATTGAAGCAAAATCCTAACGCTTTGCCTCATCTCCTCCATATAAAGCTTATATCTTGCATACGAGTCCCCGCTGGTAGCGTAAGGAACGTCAAATTCAAGCTCATCATAGATGAGATACGGTTCTGCCTTTCTGATATCCCAAGGCACTCCGCTTGCTCTTAGCATAACGCCCGAGCAACCCATACTAAGAGCGTCTTCTTTGCTTAAGACGCCAACTCCTTCAAGCCTCATACGCCAAATTCTATTATCACTTAAAAACGTTTCGTAAGTTTTGATATCGTTTGGAAATTTATCGCAAAACTCAGTCATCTGCGCCAGCCAACCGTTTGGCAAATCAAGCGGCATGCCGCCTATACGAACGCTTGAGTGAGTTAGCCTAGCGCCACAATAAGCCTCTATCAGATCAAGCACGTATTCACGCTCTCTAAAAGCATATAAAAACACACTCATGGCGCCCACATCAAGTGCGTGAGTAGCCAAAAAAAGCAGGTGTGAGCTTATGCGATTAAGCTCTAATATCATCGTTCTAATTATCTGTGCCCTTCTTGGCACTTCTATATCACAAAGCTTCTCAACCGCTGCGCAAAGTGCGTAGTTGTTCGCACTTGAGGCTATATAATCAACTCTATCCGTTACCGGCAAAAACTCCTGAAAGGTCATGTTTTCGGCCATCTTTTCAACGCCTCTATGCATAAAGCCTATTTCAGGCATGGCGCGCACGACCTTTTCACCGTCAAGCTCAAGCACGAGCTTAAGCTGCCCGTGAGCCGAAGGGTGCTGAGGACCGAAATTTAGTATCATCTTGCCGTCATTTTCTTCAAATTCGATATTTTCAAAAAACGGCTTAAGTCTGCTTGGATTTTGCATTTACGGTCTTTTCTTTAAAATTTTAGCTTTGTCGCGCTTTACTTTTTTCACAAACGCCACGCCCTCATCCTCTTGATACTCTTGTAGCACCCTTTCATCTCTTGGAGGCTCGCCTCTGCCGACTTCATGATAAATTCTTGAAAAATTAAACGTATCTTTGCTATCAACCCTTGCGCTGTCGCGATTTTCAGGACCTATGACCTCTCGATATTCGCGTCCGAAAATTTTATCGACTTCATACCACTGCGCCTGCTCGTCGCCGTGAAGCGGATAGCTCTTTAAAAGCGGGTGCGAGTGCCAATCATCAGGCATTATAAGACGCTTTAAATTCGGATGATTTTTGATCAAAACCCCAAACATATCATACATCTCTCGCTCGGACCAATTTGCGCTTTTATACAGTGATGTCACGCTTGCAAGCATTTCGCGCTCTTTTACGAAGCATTTTAGCCTTGCGCGCTTTATTTTTGATACGGATAAAAGCTGATAAAACACTTCAAAACCGCCCTTGCCAACGATAAAATCAACAGCCGAAATTTCACATAAAATTTCATATCCAACTTCTCTTAAAATTTCAAGCGCTTTTAAATTTTCTTTGCTATTTACATACACTACAAGCTGATCAAGCTCTATATATGAGTCTAAAATTTGAACTCCCGCAATAGCCAAAGCCTCTATATCTTCTTCAAATTTACTCCCGTAAACGTCAAATTTCTGCGTCTTTTCAGGTATGTAAAAGCTGTCTTTATAGTAGTGCTTTTTCTGAGCGTTATTTCTATCTTTATACTCTCTCATTATATCAGCCTCTTTGGTTTTGCAGCTCTAAAGGCACTTTGCTTGCGAATTTTCTTTTGAAGTATCATGAGTGCATATTGAAGAGTTTCTGGGCGCGGAGCACAACCCGGCAAGTAGATATCAACAGGTATTATCCTATCAACCCCTTGCACCGTTGAATAGGTATTAAACATGCCGCCCGTGTTTGCACAACTTCCCATGGATATGACCCACTTTGGCTCAGCCATTTGATCATATAGTCTTCTTGTAAATTCGGCGTGCTTTTTTGTAAGGGTACCTGCGATTATCATCACTTCCGAGTGTCTCGGCGAGGCTCTAAAAATAGTTCCAAACCTATCAAAATCATACCTGCTAGCCCCGCTTGCCATCATCTCTATCGCGCAACACGCAAGCCCGTAACTAAGCGCCCAAAGCGAGTTACTACGACCCCACTGCACAAGCTTATCGACTGTCGTTAAAACTACCGGCAAACCGGCGTTTGCGGCATAATTCATTTCACGCCCTGCCACTCAAACGCTCCTTTCCCCCAAGCATAGATAAATCCTACCGATAAAAGCGTGATAAAAAGCAACATCTCAACAAATCCAAAAACTCCTAAAATTTTAAAATCAACCGCCCATGGAAACATAAATATAACCTCAACGTCAAAAAGAATAAAGAGTATCGCGTATGTAAAATAGTGAGTATTGATGCGGTTTGGCTGCTTTATCGTTTCAGGTCCGCACTCGTATATGGCAAGTTTTAGACGCTCGGAGTTTTTATTTGCTAATTTTGCGCCTATCTTGCTTGATAAAAAGACAATCAAGCTAAAAACGAAAGTCGCTAAAAAAAGTATGACAAAAGCGCCGAAATATAAACCGCTAGTTTCGGAGTGTGACACGAAAAACCTTTGAAATTTTATAATTAACAAAGATTTTATAAAAATTTATTTTAATTGAGAGTTAAATTTGAGAATTTAAGAGCAAATTTGACTGATCGGCTTCAAATTTGCGCTTAAATTTTACTTTTGAAGTCCGAATTTCACAGCCGCTTTTGCAAGCTCAAGAGTCGCATCTACAAATTTATCTTTTTTATCCGCATACGGCAAAAATAGCGGAATTTCAGTACAAGCCGCTATATAAGTATCAGCTTCTATAAGCTCTATCGTTTCGTTAAAAAGAGAGATGTAAGCTTCTAAGTTGTTTGCTTTAGCGCCTTTATAGATGCAGTCCATGATATTTGAAAGTAAATTTTCAGGAATTTGGACGCATTCAAATCCGTTTGTAACCAGCTCGTCTTCATAAATTTTAGCTTTTGTAGTCCCGGTAGTCGCTATGACGGCTATTTTTTTAGCATTTGGGAAATTTGTGCTTATCGCCTTAGTGGCTATTTTTGCTATATGAAGGATGTTTATACCGCACTCCTCTTCAAGCCTAGGAGCAAAATAGTGAGCGGTATTGCAAGATATGCAAACAGCCTCGCATCCTGCGTTTTTAAGCCTAAGTGCTGCTTCTTTCATAAAAGGAAACGGATCTTCGCCGCCGTGAAGTATATAAGCCGTTCTATCGGGAATTTGAGGGTAGTTATCTATGATGATAGGTATGTTGTCTTGATCTTTTTTTGCGTCCGTTAGCTCAACTATCTTTGCATAAAGATCAATAGTCGCAAGAGGTCCCATTCCGCCCATAATTCCGATTCGTTTCATTTAATTTCCTTAAATTTAAAACCAAGAGAGAATTTCTCTTGGCTTAAGTCTATATAAAACTCTTATATCAATATAGGAGCTATTAAAAATCCAAGTCCAACAGATATTGCAATCATGATCGTGCCAGGAACAAAGAACGAGTGGTTAAATACAAATTTGCCCACTTTCGTAGTTCCGGTATCATCCATTGCGATAGCACCAAGCGTTGTAGGATATGTAGGAAGAACAAATAGTCCGGAAACAGCTGCAAATGAAGCGACTAAAATCCAAACGTGTTGCGCATTTTCAGGACTTGTCATACCAAGAGCAACGGCAACCGCAGGCATCATAACGCGAGTTGTTGCAGCTTGTGAATAGAGCAGGCAGCTTAAGAAATAAAGCGCTACAGCTAAAACAAACGGGTACTTAGTAACAACCGCTTGAGCTATATCTTTAATACTCTCAATGTGTCCGTTTACAAATGTCGTTCCAAGCCAGGCAATACCGATCACGCAGATGCACGCATTCATACCGCTTTGAAAAGTGCTGGTTGAAAGCAATTTGCCTGTATCCACTTTACAAAGAACCACAATAACAAAACCGATAGTTAGCATGAAGCTTATAATTGCGTTATCTCTTGTTAGAATAGGATTTTCAACAAGCCCTACACTCTTTGAAATAGCAAGCGCATAAGCTACGATAATTAAAACGCCTATGGCAAAAACGGCAACCGATCTTTTTGCATAAGGTTTAAGCTCTTTGTACTCGGCATCTTTAACTTCTTCTACAAGACCTTTTGCAAGTCTTTCTTGATATATAGGATCTTTTGAAAGGTCAAGATCGTAAAATTTATTTACAAAAAATGAAGTTGCAAGCATAGCGACAAATGTCGTAGAGACGCAGATAAATAAAAGCATCGGATAACTAACACCAAGAGGCTCTACAACGCCTGTCATCGCAACAAAAGCCGCTGAAATCGGGCTTGCGGTAATTGCAACCTGAGATGAAACGACCGAAAGAGCAAGAGGTGCACTAGGCTTGATATTTTGTCCTTTAGCAACTTCGGTAATAACAGGAAGCATTGAAAAAGCCGTATGTCCGGTACCTGCAAATATCGTTAAAAGATAAGTAACGACAGGAGCTAAAAAGTTAATTTGTTTTGGATTTTTGCGTAAAATTTTAGACGCAACCTGAACAAGATAATCAAGTCCTCCAGCAACTTGCATAGCAGTAATTGCAGAGATAACCGATGCGATGATAAGGATAACGTCCATAGGAATACCCTTCATCTCGACTTTCATACCAAGCATTGCTAAAACAACAACACCAAGACCGCCTGCGTAACCAACTCCCATACCCCCTAGTTTAACACCTAGGTAGATACCCCCAAATAGGACTATAATCTGTAAAATCAGCATTATATCCATAAGAATCTCCTTTATGAAATTTATTTTTCACTTTTAATCAAATTTTGGCGCGCCGACCAAATTTGACACGCCAATTATCAAATAAGCCTAATTTTACTCACCCATGTGTGGGTTTAGCATATTTTTAGGCTCTAAAATTTTATCTATCTCTTCTTTAGTTAAATAACCTCTTTCTAGGCAGATGTCGCCGACAGCTTTACCTGTAGAAAGAGCTTCTTTAGCGATGCTTGCTGATTTTTCATAACCTATATAAGGGTTAAATGCCGTAACTATACCGACTGATCCTAGAACTGATTTTAAGCAAGCTTCAGGATTTGCAGTTAGTTTTTTGATAGCTTTTTCAGCTAGCGTATTCATAGCATTTTCAAGAATTACCAAAGAGTTAAATAGTCCGTAAGCAATTCCCGGTTCAAATGCGTTTAGTTCAAATTCGCCTCTTTCAGAGCAAAGCATTATAGTTACGTCGTTGCCGATAACTTCATAGCAAGCCTCGCCTACAACTTCAGCGATAACAGGATTTACTTTACCAGGCATGATTGAGCTACCTGGTTGCATTTGAGGTAAATTTATCTCGCCAAGACCGCATCTTGGACCTGAGTTCATAAGACGAAGATCGTTTGCGATTTTGCTTAGGCGAACCGCAGCTGTTTTTAAAGCGCCACTTACATGAACAAAATCACCGGTATCTTGAGTAGCTGCGATAAAATCCTCGGCAGGTTTAAAATCAACACCCGTAATTTCGCTTAAAATTTTATGAACTGCCGCTTTGTAGTCAGGATGGCAATTTATACCTGTACCTATCGCAGTAGCGCCCATATTTAGATATGTCATGCTCTCTCTGGCTGCTTTAATCTTTTCTATATCGCTTTTTATGTAGCTTGCAAATGCGTTAAAAGTATTTCCAAGTGTTGTAGGAACGGCATCTTCAAGCTCTGTTCTACCCATTTTTATTATATCTTTAAACTCTTTTGCCTTAACTTCAAGTTCGTTTTTCAAATTTTCCATAGCTTTTAGCAGGTCTGTTAGCTTCGCGTAAGCCGCTACTTTGATAGAGCTTGGATATGTGTCATTGGTGCTTTGACCTAAATTTGTATGATCATTTGGATGAAGGTATTGATATTCTCCTTTTTTGTGACCCATACTCTCAAGAGCAACATTTGTGATAACCTCATTTGAGTTCATGTTTGTAGAAGTTCCTGCACCACCTTGGATCATATCGACTACAAATTGATCTTGGAATTCTCCCGCGATCAATCTATCGCAAGCTTTAGCGATAGCATCGGCCTTTGTGGCATCAAGTACTCCTACTTGTTTATTTGCCAAAGCTGCGGCTTTTTTGATTTGGGCAAATGCTTTTATAAAATAAGGATACTCGCTTAGCCTTCTTCCTGTCATGTGGAAATTTTCAAGAGCCCTAAAAGTCTGAACGCCGTAATAAACGTCATCAGAAATTTCAAGCTCACCTATAAAATCGTGTTCTTTTCTGGTTCCCATAATGGATTCTCCTTTGAAAAAATTTAATTATTGAAACTATACTACAACTTTTATAATTTTTAAATTAAAAAATTAATTTTTAGGCAGTTTTTTGTACATTTAAATTTATTTTTTATTTATAATTTTAGACTTTGCTTAAATTATATTTAGATTAAGGGTTGTTTTGTTTTTTATATATAAAGAATATTATTCAAAAATTTATGTATTTAGAATAGAGCAAATTTAAGTTAAGATGAGATATTGATCAAAAAATAATATATAGATCATACTATCTTTGAATGCAAAATAAAATTTAGATTAAAATATATAGTTTTAAATAAAGAAAATGTAAATATGTAGTTAATATATTCTATCAACTACACAAAAGAATGAGGTATTTTATAAAATATAAATTTTAATTTTTTAAATTAAGATTTTAAGCGTTTAAAACTTTAAAAACTCGACTAACATCGTCGTTTTTACTTAAGCTTAATCTAACGATACTATCTTCAAGTGCATGTAATGCATGCGGGATATTGGCATCAAGTGCGATCATATCAAGAGAATTTAAAATTTGCACATCGCTTCCTACGCTAAATTTGATCTTTCCGCTAAGTACTTGAACCATTATAGCTCCAGGCGCTTGATGCTCTTTCATTTCATGCCCTTTTTGCAAATTTATGCGTATCTCTTTACTGCCTGAGCCTTCAAATAGTTTTACTACCTTTATACCGTTAAAATTCTCGTCTTTCCAAACAATCTTTTGCATTTGCATCCTTTTAAAAATATGTGGTAATTTTAACTTTTGGATATTAATTTTTTATTGATTCAAATTAAGAGTATTTTTGTATTTTATAAAAGGCTTTAGATGGAAATCATTTTTAGTCATAAAAGCCAATTAAATTTATATTCTATTAGCCTAATTAAAACTCCACGATAAACAACGGTATTGAATATACTACAAACCCGAAATCAAATTCTAATTTATATCTTTCTATCTTTTTACTTTAATGCTATTGAACTAGAAAAACAAAAAACTTAATTGTAATAAAAATTTAGACAAATATCTTCAAATAAGCAACAAAAGCTCTTTTATTTTTTACTGCTCATTTTAAACTAAAAAATAAAAAAGTTTAATTCAAACTAATGCGATTCTTAAAAAGTATAAAAATAGATAGACATATAGCCTATTGCAGATATTAAAATAAAAATTATTTAATATAAAATAAAGTTCAAAGTTATTAGAAAGAGTTAAAAGCCAAAAGAAAAAGATCTCTTTTGGCAAGTATAAAATTATTTTTTAAGCTCTCTAATACGTGCAGATTTACCGCGTCTATCGCGTAGATAAAATAGCTTCGCACGTCTTACGCGACCGCGTCTTAGGACAGTTATGCTCTCAAGACTATCGCTGTAGATCGGGAAAATTCTCTCAACGCCAACACTGTTTGCTCCGATCTTTCTAATCATAAATGTTTCACCGGTTCCGCTTCCACGTCTAGCTATACAAATGCCTTCAAAGTTTTGAACTCTGGTTTTGTCGCCCTCTTTAATACGAATAGCTACACGAAGTGTGTCGCCGGCACGAAATTCAGGCACAGACTTACTTGCAATTTGAGCATTTTCAAATGCTTCAATATACTTATTTCTCATCTTTTATCCTTCATCAGCGGCTTGTATTTTCGGTATAAATCAGGACGGAAAAACCTAGTTTTGAAGCACGCCATATCATTTTTTAAAACCCTGATTTTAGCATGATTTCCCTTTAAAAAGTCTGAAACAACATTTAAATTTTCATATGAATTTGGCTTGGTAAAAGCAGGAGATTCTAAAAGTCCTTGCTCAAAACTCTCTTCACTTAAGCTCTCTTCATTGCCCAAAACTCCGCTTATATTCCTAGATATAGCATCACTCATACAAAGAGCAGGCAATTCTCCGCCGGTAAGCACAAAATCACCTATGCAAAAAACTTCATCTACGTATCTTTCGACAATTCTCTCATCAACCCCTTCGTATCTTCCGCAAATAAAGCAAATATGCTCTTTTTTGGACAACCTTTTTGTATCTTCTTGTTCAAATTTCTTTGCAGCAGGAGTTAAAAAAACAAAATGAGTGTTTAAGTTTTTTTCTTTTACAGATTTTATCGCATCTTCAAGAGGCTGAACGCTCATAAGCAGTCCCGCTCCGCCTCCTATCATATAATCATCAACTTTTTTATGCTTATCTTTACTAAAATTTCTTGGATTTACAAACTCAAGCTTTATTAGTCCTTTGTTAGTTGCACGACCTAAAATAGAGTCCGTAAAATAAGGCTTGATTAAATTTTCAAAAAGCGTGATAAAAGTGAATTTAATCATGAATTTTCTAAGATCAAAAAAGCGTTTTTCGTATAAATTATCTTGTTTTGTATATCTATTTTTTCTACGTAGGCATTTATATAGGGTATGTAAAAATTCTTAGCAAGTCCTTTTTGAACAAGCTCATCATCAGTCTTAATACAAAAAAGATGATTTGCACTGCCGTCTTCTATATCCTCAACTACTCCTAAATTTTGATCATTTTCGTAAATTTTACATCCCAAAATATCAAAATAAAAAAACTCATCTTTTTTTAGATTGCAAGTTTGACGAGTAAGTTCTTGAGTGGTATATATAGTGCGATTTGTAAGAGTTTTAGCCAAATCAATATCTTCAAAATCATAAAAAAGGATAGAGCTATTTGCACTATTAAAGCTTTTTACAACTAGCTCGTTACCGTCTTTATCTATAAATTTTGCATCTTTTTTAAATTGTTTAGGAAAGTCACTTTTGTCATGAAGTTTAACAAAGCCCTTTAAGCCGACGCTTTTACCGAGTATGCCGACTTCTACCAGATCACTCTTCAAGTGGCTTTACCGTAACCCTATATGAGGTCGCATATTTTGCTTTGCAACCTATTATTACAGTTTTTATAGCATTTATCATTCTACCGTCTTTTCCTATAAGTTTGCCAGTATCCACCTTATCGGCATAGACTATCACTTCGGCGAAATTCTCTCCCAACTCTACTCTTTCGACTTTTACTTTGTCGGGAAAATCTGCTATAAGTTTTGCGTATTCGCGTAAAAAATCTTCAACCATTGTTATTATTTGCTAGTTATTTTTGCAACTCTATCGCTAAGTTGTGCACCTACACCCTTCCAATAAGCAAGGCGCTCGGCATCAAATTTAACAACTTCAGGCTCAACCATTGGATTATAGTATCCTATAGACTCTATCCAGCCACCGTCTCTTCTTTTTCTGCTGTCTGTTACAACTATACGATAAAATGGTCTTTTCTTGCGCCCCATTCTTGTTAGTCTTACTACTGTTGCCATATCTTGTTTCTCCTTCTAAATTTTAAATAAGGCTTAAATTTAGGCACAATTATACCCAAATTTAAGCCCATTTTTAACTAGGGCGATTTATCTTGGCTTGAGAAAGTAAATTTCCAAGTCCTCTCATGCCGTCTTTTCCTGAAAATTTCTTAGCGATTTTTGAAGCGTTTGTAAATTGCTTAAGAAATCTATTAACCTCTACCTGACTAAGGCCCGCACCTTGTGCCAAACGTCTTTTTCTGCTATTATTTAAAAGATCGGGATTTTCACGCTCCTTTAAAGTCATGGAATTTATCATGGCTCTTATATGAATTATCTCTTTTGAGTTATCCAAATCTATATCTTTTATCTGATTTGCCACGCCTGAAAGACCAGGGATCATGCCTATGAGCGACTTCATATTTCCAAGTTTTTTAACGCTTTCCATCTGCTCTAAAAAGTCGTTAAAATTAAACTGACCTTTTTTTATCTTTTTATTGAGTCTTTTTGCCTCTTTCTCATCGATAATAGCGCTTGTTTTTTCAGCCAAAGTCGCCAAGTCTCCCTCACCCATAATCCTGCTTACTATGCGATCAGGTATAAAGCTCTCCAAATCAGCTGTTTTTTCGCCAATTCCAACAAATCTAAGCGGGATATTTAGCTGCTTTGCTATTCCTATAGCGACACCACCTTTGCTATCTGAGTCAAATTTAGATAGCACTACGCCTGTTATCGCCAAAGTATCATTAAATCCTGCTGCGGATTTTATACCGTCCTGCCCGCTCATCGCATCGGCAACATAGAAAATTTCATGCGGATTAAGATCTGCTTTTATACTTTTTATCTCACTCATCAAAGCTTCATCTATAGCCAGACGTCCCGCGGTATCAACCAAAAGCACGTCATAAAGTCCGCTTTTTGCCTTTTCAAGCGCCGCTTTAGCTACTTTTATAGGGTTTGTTTCGTTTTCTATACTAAAAAGCTCTATCTCATTAGCCTCGCAAAGTTGGCGAAGTTGCTCAACGGCTGCAAGCCTTTGAAGGTCGCAGGCCGCCACTAAAACTTTCTTTTTTCTAAGCTTTAAATAGCTTGCAAGCTTTACGGTCGTAGTTGTCTTACCGCTACCTTGAAGTCCCGCCATCAAAACCACAGTTGGGGCGACAGGTGCATAGACAAATCCTTGATTTCCCGGAGCCGTTAAAATTTTAGTCAAATTTGATTTTATAGAGTCCAAAAACTGCTTTTGCCCTATACTGCTTTGTTTCAAATCAGCCTCAATTAGCGTCAGCAAATCTTTAGTAACTTTGTGATGAACGTCAGCTTTTAAAAGAGCTTTTTTAAGAACATCAAGAGCGTTTTTTAACGCTTTTTCATCATCAACAAATCTGATTTTACTAACGGCCAAACGAAAAGATTCACTGATTTGTTCAAACACAACTTTACCTTTTTTAATTTTATTTGCTAGCCAAATATGGCTTTTGGCTTATCCTAAGCACTTTAAAATGCCTAAAATTTTGCCTATTTATAATTAATTTAAACACATAAGGGACGCATTTTACTAAATTTTAGCTTTATCACTCTTTAAACTTCAAAATTCTTGCCTATCTCAAAGCCAAAATCATTAAAATCACTTCCCAAATTCGCCCTAAATTTATATCCTAAAATTTCTATCTTATATGCATGCAAATACATTCGTTTTGATCTATTTTTAGCGTATTTTTCATCGCCGACTATACCAAATCCGATATGATTTAGGTGCACTCTTATCTGATGCGTTCTGCCTGTTGGGATTTCAACTCTCACCAAGCTTTTTTTGCCTGCCACCATGATAGGTGAGATTATAGAAACAGCCTCTTTCCCGTCTTTTGAAATTTTCGAATACGCTCCGCCTTTATTTTTAAGAGTGATTATAGGTTCATCGACTCTTACATCTTCGCTTAAAATTCCTTTAACCATCGCGATATACTCTTTTTTTACTCGGTGATGTTTAAATTCCTCAATGGCTTTTTTTTGAAATTCCTCATTTTTAACGAGCAAAAGCACTCCGCTGGTCTCTTTATCAAGACGGTGCAAAAGCGGAAATTTGTAAATTTGACTTACTTTTTCCGATGTCAAAAACGCAGGCTTATTGATAGCGATTAAATTTTCATCTTCAAATATCACGCTAGGTTTTGGCATCTTCTGCACGCTAAATTTAGTAGCAACACTCATCATAGCTCTTGCAACTACGATTTTTTGTCCCTTTGCGCTTACTAATCCGCTATCTATGAGCTCCTTTGCTTCGTTGTTTGAAATTCCCTCTTGCAAAGCAAGGAGTTTATAAGCTTTTTCCTCTTTCACAACTATCCTTAATGTCTTTTATGATCTCATCCGCACTTCCAAGCGAACGGATTTTACTCTTTTTTAGCTCTTTTTTAAGCAAATCGCCGACATCCCCCGCTTTAGAAAACACAACGTCATCAACTTGTTCAAAAAGAGCCTTTTGGTTAAATATAAACTCTCCCGTAATTATACTATTTTCAAACTGAGCCGCCTCGATCGGATTGTGTCCGCCGACATTTGGCACAAAACTACCACCCAAGATCACGATGTCTGATATAGCGTATATATTTACAAGCTCGCCCATGGTATCAACAACCACGCATTTGGCGCTGAAATTTTTAGATTTTGAAAATATCTCAAAACTAAAGCCGTGATTGCGGGCAAATTTAGCCAAAATTTCACCCGCTTCATCAAATCTCTCAGGGTGGCGCGGAACCAAAATAAGCTTATCGTTATCTCTCAAATTTATATGATTTAACAGTAGCTCTTCTTCCTCTCTATGAGTGCTTGCAAGCACTATAATACGCTCTTTTGGCTTGGTGTAAGCTTTACTAATACTAGGCAAAAAAGCCGATTTGATATTTCCGCTTACGACTACGTTTTTTGCGCCAAGACCGATTAGTCTTTGTTTATCAAGCTCGCTTTGCGCATAAATTTTATCTATAAATTGAAAAATTTCTTTATAAAAAAAGCCAAATTTCAAGTATCTTTTATAGCTTCTATCTGAAATTCTGGCATTTATCAAAATAACTCTTGAGCCTTTAAATTTAGCCCAAAATACAAGCATAAGCCAAAGCTCGGCTTCAAAGATAACTAAAATTTTAGATCTTTTAAGCCAAAAAGGGATAAAAATTTCAAACGGCAAAAATCTTGTGTTTGGCGTTATTTTTTTAGCTTCGTCAAATCCTGTTTTTGTTATCACGCTTACGGCAATGCTTTGAAATTTTTTTAAAAGTGGCGCAATAGAGCGAATTTCACCAAACGAGCAAGCATGGAAATGAATGTCTGCTTCATCAAATTTGGGATTGTTAAAAAGAAAAAATCTAGCGGGAATCGAGCGGTGATATTTTGTTTTAAAGGCGATAAAAAGAAGCGGTAAAGCCCCGATCGCAAATGCAATCAGAGCTAAAATATAATATATTATTACCAAATTTTAGGGCTATTCAGCCGTCTCTTTATATAAAATTCTTCCGCAATGCGGGCAAGTAACGACATCTTCGCCCTTTATAACCGCAGAATACGTTTTATCATTTATCTGCATGAAACAGCCATAGCATGCTTGTTTTTTTACAGGTACTACGGCGGTATTGTGAGCCCACTTACGAATTTTCTCGTAAAATGTAAGAATTTTTTGATTCATATCGCCGATTAATTTATCTTTTTTTGCATAAATTTCAGCTCTTTCTTTTTCTATCGCACTTACCTCTTGAGCGATGTCGGCTTCAATTTTTTGCAGGCTTGTTGTAAGCTCGGCGCTTTTAGCCTCAAGCTCGGTTTTTAGATCGTTTTTATTTGCGATTATCTTTTCAAGCCTTTCAATCTCCTCATTCGCAGCCTCAAGTTGCTCTCTGGCAAGCTCATCTTCAAGCTGAAGAGCCTTTATCTCTTTTTCGGTCTTTGCTGCTGAGCTTTTCTTTGAGACATCTTTGATCTTGGCGGAAAATTCAGCGATATGAGAGTTGGTTTGTGATTTTTGAGATTTTAACTCGGCTACGGCTTCGTCAATATTTGAAATTTGCTCGGCAATACCTGCTTGCTCATCTTTTGTAGCTCTTAAAACACGCTCGACTTTTTCTAGTCTAGGTCCAAATCCGTCAATCTCTTTATCGATTTGGGCAAGATCGACAAGCTGCTCTAAATATTTATTCATAACTTTCCTTTTTGTTTAGCGGTATACAAATGGGTTTTTTGAGTTAGTTATTATAATGAAAACTCCCAAATTTTGCAAATATTTTGCCAAGGATTCCCCAAAATAGCGCTCTGTTTCAAAATGCCCTATGTCTATCAAATTTAGTCCGTTCATCTTGGCTTCAAGCGCTTGATGATATTTAAAGTCCCCGCTCAAAAATGCGTCGGCTTTAACTTTTGACATCAGATCTCCGCCGCTTCCAGTGCAAAGTGCAAGACGGCGAATTCTATTTTCGTTAGTAGTTTTTGCAACTCTTAAAGTTTGCAGGCTAAATTTATCCTTTATAAAATCACAAAGCTCATCAAAGCTGAAATTCACATCCATATAAAGCAAAAATTCATCTTTTTCATACTCTTTAAAGCCCAAAATTTCGCTTGCTACATATTCGTTTAGATGGCTTAAATCGTAATTCGTATGAAGGCTTATTAATGAAATTTCTTTTTTTATCATCTGCGTTATGAGCGAGCTTGGATAAAGGCTTGAATTTATGCTTTTTAACCCTTTAAATATCAGCGGATGATGGGTAATGATAAGCGAATTTGGCTTAACTTCACTCAAAAGCTCAAAATCAATATCAAGGCTTAGATAAATTTGATTCACTTCATCATGAGGCGAGCCGATTATAAGTCCGCTATTATCCCAGCTCTCTTGATTTTCAAACGGGCTTAGCTCATTTAAAAATTTATAAATTTCAGCTATTTTCATTTACGAATTCGCCTCTTGCTCATCTATGCTAGCCTTGTAAGTTAGAGCACACTCTTTAGCCAGCTCGCGAATTTTCAGGATATAGTCTTGTCTTTGAGTTACGGAAATCGCTCCACGCGCGTCAAGCACATTAAAAGTATGCGCCGCAAGCATACAATAATCATAAGCAGGAAGTGAAATTTTAGCCTCCAGGCAGTTTTTGCACTCGTTAAAGGCGTTTTCAAACTGATTAAAAAGCATCTTCGTATCGGCAACTTCGAAGTTATATTTACTCCACTCATACTCGCCTTGCTTATGCACATCGCCGTAAGTTACGACATTGCCGCCATTATCGTCCCAAACGATGTCATATACGCTATCAACATCTTGCAGATACATAGCAAGGCGTTCAAGCCCGTATGTTATCTCGGCACTTACTAGATCGCAAGTGATGCCGCCCACCTGCTGAAAATACGTAAATTGCGTCACTTCCATACCGTCAAGCCAAACTTCCCAACCAAGTCCCCATGCGCCAAGTGTTGGACTCTCCCAGTTGTCTTCCACGAAGCGGATATCGTGCTTTTTAAGATCAAAACCAAGTTTTTCAAGGCTTTTTAGATAAAGCTCTTGGATGTTTTCAGGGCTTGGTTTGATTAAAACTTGAAATTGATAGTACGCTCCCAAGCGGTTTGGATTCTCTCCGTATCTACCGTCGGTCGGACGGCGAGACGGCGCTACATAAGCTGTCGCCCAAGGCTTTTTGCCAAGACTTCTTAAAAATGTCGCTTGATGGTATGTTCCTGCACCTGCGGGCATATCGTATGGCTGAAGTATCACACAGCCAAGCTCTTGCCAGTAGTTTTGCAGTGTTAAAATAATTTGTGAAAATGTCATTTTTATCCTTGCTTTATAGATACATAAATTTCTATTTTGTCTTTTAAATACTTTTCAAAGTCCGTCACGTAGGCTCTTTTTAAATTTGAGCTTTCAAAAAACTCCCAAATTTCACGCCAGAGCTCTATCACGGCTTTCTCATTAGCGCCATCTTTGCTAAATACGGCATATTTGCCCGCTTTTACAGTCACTTTTTCATAAACTCCGCGCGGCGAGCCTTTAGTGCCCACAAGCAAAGAGTAAGAGCCGTTTACATCGCTTTCATACTCATGATAAACAGCGCAAATTTCATCTGTTCCGTTATAGCTGGAGTTTAAAAACTCTCTCCATAGATCAGCTATTCTACCCTCGCCGTTCATCTCGCTAGCGTTATCTGTGCGAATTTTTAGTCCGCAAATTTCAAAGCTTTCTTTTAACTCTACTATTTGCACTAACTATCCTTGAAGTTTTCTACAGCCTTATTCCACATTAGCTTATATTTACGCTTTAAGAACTCAATCTCTTCATTAGCCTTTTTAAGCTGCTCGTTAAGCGTATCTATCGTCTTTCTATCCTCATCGTAAAGCTCTTGCATCGAATAAAGCGCCTCTTTTAAAAATTTATTCTCATTTCTTAAAGCCTCAAGCGTTTCATCCTTAGCATCAAGAACCTTTTCGTGCAAATTTAAGATAGTGCCTATTGTCTTTTCAACGAAACTAAATCCCTCGCTTGGCTTGCTTGTTATACTTAAATTCGCACTTACGCTTGGAACTACGCTCATCGTGCCTTCATTTGCCTCTATGTAAATTTTGCCGTCTTGCTCTTTTGTATTTAGCACTCCGCGCTTTATCATGCCTTCTATCACTTCATGATCCAAATGCACGAGCTTGCAAAATTCATCAATGCTTAAATAAGTCTGCATTTTTGCTCCTTTTACGCGAGTAAGACCTCCACTTTTTTCGAGTCTTCCTCGACCGCTTTTGCTTTAGCGTCTCTATCTGCTCTTAATCTCTCATCAAGCGAGCTATCATTAAGCGCTAAAATTTGAAGCGCAAGATAGGCCGCATTTACCGCTCCGGCCTTGCCGATGGCGACAGTTCCTACCGGCATGCCCGCAGGCATTTGCACCGTAGAATAAAGCGCATCAACACCGCTTAATGAGCTTCCGCCCATCGGTATGCCGATAACGGGGCGAGTTGTATTTGCAGCGATCGCTCCTGCCAAGTGAGCCGCCATGCCTGCTGCTGCGATAAATACCTGAGCTCCTCTGCTTTCCGCGCTTGATACATATTCACTGGTTCTCTTTGGGCTTCTATGTGCCGAAGAGATGATAAGCTCGTAGCTTACTTCAAATTTTTCTAAAACTTTCGCCGCTTCATTTACTATCTCATAATCACTCTTGCTTCCCATTATAATCGAAACAAATTTCATCTTATCTCCTCTCTCAAAAAGCTAAATTCAGGTAACTTCACGCCTAAATTCACCTCATTTTCATTTCCGCTATGAATTTCGCTCATCTCTTTGCCTTTTTTTGTGATGAGTTTCTTAAATTCTATAAATTTTTTGCCATCTTTGGAGTAAATTTTACAAATTTCATTATCCGCTTCGCTTGCGTCTTTGCCGATTGGCATTACAAGCTCGTAAGGTCTGTTTAAAACTATCTTAAATTTGCACTTAAAGAACTCCCCGTCCTCGCTTATGGCATTTACCTGATGAGTGCCCTCTTCTAGGCTGCTGAAGTGATTTTGCGTACTTGGTCTTTCAAAGGGTCTATGCACTAAGTATCCGTCGGTAAAGCCACGATTTTTAAGCGTATTTAGCTCCGCGTCATAAATTTGCGCGTCAAATTTACCCGCCACAGCATCATCTATCGCCATTTTATATGCTCTTGCGGTACAAGCCGCGTAGTATTCGCTTTTGGTGCGCCCTTCTATCTTAAAGCTATCGACAACACCTGATTTTATGATCTCCTCAACGTGAGCAGCAAGCTTTAAATCCTTTGAATTCATGATGTGCGTGCCGTTTTCATCCTCTTCAAGGCGAAATAGCACTCCGCTTTCATCGTTTTTGGCGTAAAGCTCGTATTTAAAGCGACAGTCATTCGCGCAGCTTCCGCGATTTGCCATGCGACCGCTTTGCACTGAGCTTACCAAACAGCGCCCCGAATACGCAAAGCACATCGAGCCGTGCACGAAAATTTCGATATCAAGAGTAGAGATTGCCTCTTTTATCTTGATCACGTCTTTTAAATTCATCTCGCGCGCTACGACTATACGCTTTGCGCCCATGTCATGATAAATTTTAGCGTCCAAGAAATTTAGCACGTTTGCCTGCGTAGAGAGGTGAACCTCTATATCAGGCGCTATCTCTTTAGCTAGGCTCATAACGCCGGGGGTTGCGATGATAAAAGCATCCGGTTTCATCGCTGAAATCGTCTTTAAATGGCGCTTTAAAGGCTCTATTTGCGAGTTAAAAGGAAAGGCATTGACGGTAGCGTAAAATTTCTTGCCCTTTGAATGAGTATAATCTATCGCCTCTTCAAAGGTTTGCAAGTTAAATTCTCTAGCCGAGCGGGTTCTAAGCGAGAAACTGGCTACACTTGCATATACGGCGTCCGCTCCGTATTCAAGCGCGATTTTTAGTTTGGTTAAATTTCCTGCAGGACTTAATAACTCGGGTCTTTTCACTTCTTACCCAAACTTTCGATCAAGGCTTCGATATCATCATTACTTACCAAATTTTCAGTAGTAGTATCGCCCGCGATATGTACCGCAGATCCTACGCGCTTTTCATCATCGATCTTGCCCTCAAACAGGCTGCTCATATACTTGCTAAGTGCACGCATAACGTTTATAACGCGCTCTATCTTTTGGCGGTGGATATCTTGATACTGCATCATATCCATAGTCATCATCACTTCATCTTCACCCATTTGGATATTTCCAAGCACGTCCTCGGCGCTATTTTTAAGCTCGTTGTTTTTATCAAGAGCGTCTTTAAATGCGGCTACGTTAGGAAATTTATCATTTAGCTTCGTAAAAATTTCTATGTTGCTTTCAAGCCCTTTAATGATAGCGTTGCAACCGCTTTCGGCATCCATAAAAAAGTTATTGATCGCATCAAGCTTGTCAAACATCTGAGTGGCTTTTTCTTCGCTATCCTTTGTGACATCGTCAAGCTGATGAACCATCTTGTGATCGTCAGTCGGAGGAGGCGGAGGCCAAGCTACGTTTGCCGATACTCGATATTCACTATAAACTTCTGTATCGCCCAAACTCTTTTCTTCAACTATATCTTTTTTTTTCTCTTCGCTTGATTTTAAAGAAGGCTCATCATCTTTTGTCTCTTCTTCATCAAGTCCGTCAAGTCCGCCTGCCATAAGGGCGTCTAACTCTTCTTGCGTCATAACAACTCCTAATCCAAATTTCGCAAGATTATATTAAAATTTAACGAAATATTAGTTTAAACAAAAAAATTGCCTTTAAATTTAATAAACTTTTGATAGCATTTTGATTGCTATTTATAAAGTAAAAGGAAATTTGATGAAGGTCGATCTGCATAACCACACTCCGCTTTGCAAACACGCAGTAGATGAGCCGCGAGAGTATGTTTTAGAGGCGATTAAATCGGGTTGCTCATATTTTGGATTTTCAGATCACGCTCCGATGAAATTTGACGAAGCTTATAGAATGAGCTTTGACGAGATGGAAATTTACGAGAGAGAAATTCTTAATTTGCAAGATGAATTTAAAGACAAAATCGAAATTTTGCTCGGATATGAGGTTGATTTTTTAGATGGCTTTATGGACGAGCGAGTACTAAATAGAAAAGTTGATTATCTAATCGGCTCGGTGCACTTTATAAACGGTTGGGGCTTTGATAATCCCGAATTCATAGGCGAATACAAAAATAAAGACATAGATAAAATTTGGGAGGATTATTTTTACTGCATAAGCGCACTTGCAAGAAGCGGTAAATTTGACATCGTAGGGCATCTTGATCTTATAAAGGTATTTAAATTTCTTCCGAAAAAAGACGTAAGAACGATAGCCAAAGACGCTCTAAACGCGATTAAAAAGGCAAATTTGGTAGTTGAAATTAACGCCGCAGGGTTTAGAAAACCGGTAACCGAACAGTATCCGTCAAATCTGCTTCTTGAAGAGCTTGCAAATTTAGACATCGCCATAACTTTTGGCTCTGATGCGCACGCAAAAGATCAGATCGGGCTAAACGGGCAAAAATGCGAAGATATCGCTAAGAAATTCGGCTTTAGCAAATGCGCTTGCTTTAAAAGCAGAGATAAATTTACGGTTGAATTTTAAAACGGGTAAAATATAAATATAAAAACAAACTTAAACATTAAAAAATGTGGTAAAATTACGAGATTTAAATCCAAGGAGATATAAGACAATGGGAAAATTTGTGAGGAGTGTCGATCACTTTTTTGAATTTTGCAAAGAAAACGAGGTTAAATTTATAGATTTTAGATACACCGATATGAACGGCGGATGGCACTCTCTTACATACAATGCTAAAGTTATAGAAAAAGACGCTTTTGAGTATGGGATACCTTTTGACGCAAGCTCTACGGGAGGCTGGCAGCCTATAGATAAGTCCGACATGTTACTTAAGCCTGAAGCCCAAAGCGCGTTTTTAGATCCGTTTACGGCCGATATGACTGCGGTTGTCTTTTGCGATATATTTGATATATATAAAAACCAAATGTATGAAAAATGCCCGCGCTCAATAGCTAAAAAAGCTATGGCCTACGTAAAAGAAAGCGGCATGGGAGACGTGGCGTATTTTGGTCCGGAGAACGAATTTTTCGTATTTGATAACGTCAAAATCATCGACAGAGCAAACTGCGCGATGTATGAGGTTGATACCGAAGAGGGCGAATGGAACGATGCAAGAGACTTTGCAGATAGCTACAATACGGGTCATAGACCGCGCACGAAAGGCGGATATCTAGCCACTCAGCCGACAGACAGCATGGTTGATCTGCGCGCGGAGATGGTTCAGGTGCTTGAGCAAGTTGGTCTTGAAACCTTTGTCGTGCATCACGAAGTAGCTCAAGGACAAGGCGAGATAGGTGTCAAATTTGGTACTTTGGTTGAGGCTGCCGACAACGTGCAAATTTACAAATACGTGGTTAAAATGGTAGCTCACCTAAACGGAAAGACGGCTACATTTATGCCAAAACCGCTTTACGGAGACAACGGAAGCGGCATGCACGTACACCAATCAGTCTGGAAAGACGGCAAAAACTTATTCTACGGCAAAGGAAACTACGCAAATTTAAGCGACTTTGCACGCTGGTATATCGGAGGAATTTTACATCACGCAAGAAGCGTGGCGGCATTTACAAACCCGAGCACAAACAGCTATAAGCGCTTAATTCCAGGGTTTGAAGCGCCTTCGATCTTAACTTACTCAAGCCAAAACCGCTCGGCTTCCATCAGAATTCCTTACGGCTCGGGCGAAAAATCAGTAAGAGCGGAAATTCGCTTCCCTGATAGCACCGCTTGTCCGTATTTGGCGTTTTCTGCGATGCTTATGGCAGGACTTGACGGAGTTAAAAAACAAATCGAACCTGTTGGTCCGATGGATGAGAATTTATTCAAACTACACCTTGATGAAATTCGCGAAAGAGGCATAGAACAGTTGCCACACACATTACGCGGTAGCCTTGAGGCGCTTATTCGCGACAACGAATACCTAAGCCCGATAATGAGTGAGCTCTTTATAGACGCGTTTCAGCACTATAAATTTGAAACTCAAGTTTGGCCTTACGAGGCTCGTCCTACGGCTTATGAGTTTAAAACTTGTTACTCGTGCTAGTTGATTAGGCTCGCTTTCATACAGTTTGCTAGCCTTAATTTGATTGGCTTAAATTTTTAAAAGCGATACAAGGGTAAAATCGATCAAAATTTCAAGATTTTGCCCTACTCTTCTTTTTTATCAAAAATCTTTCTGCTTAAGCTTCAAACATCATCTAAATTTTGTAATCCAGCAAGCTTTATCCATGTATCTAAAAATTATTAATACTTGTTTTTATTTTAAGTTCATAGAAATTTCAAGCGCATAATAGTTTAAATTTTAAGATGGTGCCTACAAAATAGACGTGTTTAGCTAAATTTATCTAGCCAAAGACTGCTTAAAAGCTTGACAAATAAGTTCTTTTTGCGTATAATCACAACTTCAATTTTTGAAATCGTGTCTTGTTAGCTCAGTCGGTAGAGCATTTCACTTTTAATGAAGGGGTCGCTGGTTCGAGTCCAGCACAGGACACCATTTTCGGTCGCTTAGCTCAGTTGGTAGAGCGCCACCCTTACAAGGTGGATGTCATAAGTTCGAGTCTTATAGCGACCACCATTTATCTTGGTTGCGGCGGTAGTTCAGTTGGTTAGAATATCGGCCTGTCACGCCGGAGGTCGCGGGTTCGAGCCCCGTCCGCCGCGCCATTTTAAATTTTGCTTTGTCTTGTTAGCTCAGTCGGTAGAGCATTTCACTTTTAATGAAGGGGTCGCTGGTTCGAGTCCAGCACAGGACACCATTATTTTATTAGGGTTGTGACCCTTTCGTCTAGTGGCCCAGGACTCTACTCTCTCAGTGTAGCAACAGAGGTTCAAATCCTCTAAGGGTCGCCATTAAAAAGCTAAAATTTGAGCTTTTTGTTATTTAGTTTCGGTCGCTTAGCTCAGTTGGTAGAGCGCCACCCTTACAAGGTGGATGTCATAAGTTCGAGTCTTATAGCGACCACCATTTATCTTGGTTGCGGCGGTAGTTCAGTTGGTTAGAATATCGGCCTGTCACGCCGGAGGTCGCGGGTTCGAGCCCCGTCCGCCGCGCCATTTTAAAATTCTAGTGTGTGCCTCGTTAGCTCAGCTGGTAGAGCATATCACTCTTAATGATGGGGTCGTAGGTTCGAGCCCTACACGGGGCACCATTTTATCTTTTTATATTTGTTGGCTCATTCGTCTAGCGGTTAGGACACCAGCCTCTCACGTTGGTAACACGAGTTCGAGTCTCGTATGGGTCACCATCTAAATTTTGTATATAAAATTACCGCAAACACTACAAAGCAAGATATGTTTATTTAAATTTCGCAATCAAAATTCATAAAATTTCAAAAGACATATTTTCAAACAGGATACAACAAAAAGATGTAGTCTGCTATCATAAACTCCACAAACGAATTTAGAGTGCTTTTAAGCCTGAAGGTGCGTTTTGTTTATTTGTAAACTGCTCTAAAGTTAAACCTGACTCTATGAAATTTTGCCGCTGCTTACTTGAAGAGGCGAAAAGTAGCTTTCGTATCCAGAGCAGAAAGAGGAAGAAGAGGGATGATCCAAGACATAAAGACTGTAAACTTTTTTCACACCAATAAAACACTTGAAAGATAAACATTGGATTTGATACGTGTAAAATATTGCATAAAATGAAATTCTTTAATCCAAAAGCCCATAAAATCGAACAAATTTCACTCCTTCACTGCGACGCTAACGGTAAATATCCCGTCCTCATCTATCCAGTGGCGGATCTTTTTAAATCCCGCTCTACTAACAAGCTGATCCATCTCGACCACGCTTCGTCTACGCATGATCCACGCTTCGCCGTCTCTATGACTTGAAAGCGCCCTTGCGATCATCTCAAGCTGCGGATGATACGGCTGATTCGTATAGATGAGATATCCGCCCTTACGCACGCTACGCCCAAAGCCTTCAAGAGCTGCTCTTATAAGCGCGTTATCGCTAAATAGCTCAAAAAGTCCCGAAACCACACCGACGCTTGCGAAATTTTCTAAATTTTCATAGCTTGCTTTATGAAAGGCGTTTGCCTCTTCAAATGTAGTGATCCCATACAAACAATACCTTACTCCCCCCCCCTCCCCAAAAACCCTTACTACCCCTTCTTCTCTTTCTTTATTTTTCCGTCTTTACTCTCTTTTGTTTTTTTAGTATCCTTCTTCATACTCTCTTTGGCGTCTTGTATCTTCTCTTTTGCATCCTTAGCCTTATCTGTCTTATCTTCTTTACTCTTAGCCTTCTTTGCCTCTTTCTTTAAGTTATCTTCTTTGTCTTTAACTTTTTTGCTTAGACTGTCTTTAGTATCTTTTACTTTGTCTGCCTGTTTAGTTGTTTTTTCTTTTGTATCTTTTGTTTTAGATACTTTATCTTTTATCTTTTTAGTAGTATTAGCAGGCATTACGCTTTTACCCGATACCGATATATCTTGCTTTAACGCCTCAAATGTCTTATCTCCTATTCCGTTTACATTCTTAATATCATCTATAGAGTTAAACTTATTCATTTTTCTATATTCCATTATAGCCTCAGCCTTGGACTCTCCTATACCCTTTAAGCTCATAAGCTCCTCTTTAGTGGCCGTGTTTAAATTTATCTGAGCAAATGCAGATAGCCAAAGCATAATCAGTGCTAATAGTATATTTTTTACCGTATTCATAGTAAATTCCTTTTTATTAAGATGTTTAAATTTAAGTAGTTAAAATTCTATAACACTATGTTAAAGAAATGATAAATTTATAAATAAGTATAAGCAAATTTATTTTAATCTAAATTTCACAAGAAGCGTCTTAATCTATTAAATTTATGATTGTGTTACTAACAAAGCTTAATAACAGGGAGCTTTACAATTCTATGAAAAAATGAATTAAAAGACGACCATAAAAAAATATGGACTTTTTACAATATCTTTTAATTCGTAAAGTAATCATACAAGCTTAATAAATAAAATAAACAAATAAACTATAGATATAAAGAATAAATACAGAAGTTACTTTGGATAATTGTAAATAAAGCAGATAAATATATAAAGAATTTAAAAACTAATCGGTTTAAATTTAAAAGTATGTAAAAATATAATAAATGTAAAAAATTTTTATCTTTATTGTTAATATTTTTGGATTAGCTGTTTTTGATATGAATTTAGAAGAATAATAACAAAGCCCGCAACGACCTACTTTTCCAAACATCCCAGTAAGGGAGAGTATCATCAGCCAGGACGAGCTTAGCTTCTTGGTTCGAGATGGAGCAAGGCGTTTCCTCGTCTGTATAGTCACGGGCAGTGTTAAATAAAAAATCATTGCAGAGTTTAACCAAGATATTTTTATTTATATCTCAACAACCTGCTTCCTAATTTCTTATTTAACACTGTCTTTTATTTGTTAAGAGTTAAAGCGTTTTAAACAACAATCTTTTCTTGCAAGGTTTACCCTTAACAAGGAAGTGATGCTTATTAAAAGATAAGCAGACGACCTATTAGTACTGGTCAGCTAAAGGACTTTCATCCATTACACACCCAGCCTATCAAACATATAGTCTTTATGAGGTCTTAAAAGAAGATTCATCTTGGAGTTGGCTTCGAGCTTAGATGCTTTCAGCTCTTATCACATCCCAACTTAGCTACCGAGCGGTGCCCTTGGCAGGACAACTCGTACACCAGTGGTTGGTTCAACCCGGTCCTCTCGTACTAGGGTCAACTCTCCTCAATCTTCTTACGCCCACGGCAGATAGGGACCGAACTGTCTCACGACGTTCTGAACCCAGCTCGCGTACCGCTTTAAATGGCGAACAGCCATACCCTTGGGACCTGCTCCAGCCCCAGGATGCGATGAGCCGACATCGAGGTGCCAAACCTCCCCGTCGATGTGAGCTCTTGGGGGAGATCAGCCTGTTATCCCCGGGGTACCTTTTATCCTTTGAGCGATGGCCCTTCCACACAGAACCACCGGATCACTAAGACCGACTTTCGTCTCTGCTTGACATGTACGTCTCGCAGTTAAGCTGGCTTATACCTTTATACTCTACGAACGATTTCCAACCGTTCTGAGCCAACCTTTGTAAGCCTCCGTTACATTTTGGGAGGCGACCGCCCCAGTCAAACTACCCACCAGACATTGTCCTGCATGAGGATAACTCATGCCAGTTAGCTATCAGAATAAAAAAGAGTGGTATCTCAACAACGGCTCACTATAAACTGGCGTTTATAGATCAAAGCCTCCCACCTATCCTGCACATCTTTATCCCAATAGCAGTGTCAAGCTGTAGTAAAGGTCCACGGGGTCTTTCCGTCTTGCCGCGGGTAGGAGGAATTTTCACCTCCACTACAATTTCACTGGATCCCTCTTCGAGACAGCTCCCATCTCGTTACGCCATTCATGCAGGTCGGTATTTAACCGACAAGGAATTTCGCTACCTTAGGACCGTTATAGTTACGGCCGCCGTTTACTCGGGCTTCGATCAAACGCTTCGCAGAGCTAACGTCATCAATTAACCTTCGAGCACCGGGCAGGCGTCACACCCTATACATCCTCTTACGAGTTAGCAGAGTGCTGTGTTTTTGGTAAACAGTCGGGAGGGACTCTTTGTTGTAACCTTCTTTGCTTACGGAGTAAATCCTTAACAAAGCTAGGCACACCTTATACCGAAGATACGGTGCTATTTTGCAGAGTTCCTTGAAGAGAGTTCTTCCACGCGCCTTAGAATACTCATCCCACCCACCTGTGTCGGTTTACGGTACGGGCAACTATTACTAAACTTAGAAACTTTTCTTGGCTCGACAGTATCAAGGATTCAAACGCTGTTCCGAAGAACTTTGTCTGCCTGTGGGGTCTCGGATAAAGAGTTACGGATTTGCCTGTAACTCAACCTACACCTTTCGACCAGCACTTCCATCCGCTGGCTCCTTTAACTCTAAGCGTCCTTCCATCGCACATAATAGTTGGCATTGGAATATTAACCAATTTTCCATCGCATACCCCTTTCGGACTTTGCTTAGGACCCGGCTAACCCTACGATGACGAGCATCGCGTAGGAAACCTTGGGTTTACGGCGTTAATGATTCTCACATTAATTATCGCTACTCATGCCTGCATGCTCACTTCTATCCGCTCCAGCGCTCCTTACCGGTACACCTTCAACGCTGAATAGAACGCTCTCCTACCACTTGCACTTAATTATTCATACTATCAAATTTATACTCTAAATTCTAGTGCTTAACCTGAAATTTAAAAGAACGGATTAAGCAAAGTATTTTCAATGAAACATTTTTGCTTACGCAAAAAGCGCTTCACTTGTTTTGAGATGGATTTAAATGTTGCGATGACATTTTCGATTGAGACTAGCCATATAGGCTGTCGATTAAGAAAATTTCAAGCTCATTTAAATACGCTCAAAAGACGAGCTAGTATAAATGATTAAGTGCAAGTCTAAAGCTTCGGTACTCATTTTAGCCCCGTTATATTTTCCGCGCAGAATCACTAGACCAGTGAGCTATTACGCTTTCTTTAAAGGATGGCTGCTTCTAAGCCAACCTCCTGGTTGTTTCAGTAACTCCACATCGTTTTCCACTTAAATGAGATTTAGGGACCTTAGCTGTTAGTCTGGGTTGTTCCCCTCTCGACGACGGATTTTATCACTCGCCGCCTGACTGCCATGATTACACACTAGGTATTCGGAGTTTGATAGGGTTTGGTACATTGGTGTATGCCCTAGCCCATTCAGTGCTCTACCCCCTAGTGTTACTACATGACGCTATACCTAAATATATTTCGGAGAGAACCAGCTATCACGATGTTTGATTGGCCTTTCACCCCTATCCACAAGTCATCCCATAGCTTTTCAACGCTAGCGGGTTCGGTCCTCCACCGGCTCTTACACCGGTTTCAACCTGCTCATGGATAGATCACATCGTTTCGGGTCTGCAACATCTGACTAAACGCCCTATTAAGACTCGCTTTCGCTACGGCTCCGGGTTTCCTTAACCTCGCCAGACATCACAACTCGCAGGCTCATTATGCAAAAGGCAGTCCATCACCCTGATAAATCATAGGGCTCTGAATGATTGTAAGCAAATGGTTTCAGGTTCTATTTCACTCTGATCACCTCAGTTCTTTTCACCTTTCCCTCACGGTACTTGTGCGCTATCGGTCTAGTAGTAGTATTTAGGGTTGGATAGTGGTCTACCCGGCTTCAGACAGAATATCACGTGTTCCGCCCTACTCAGGATACTGCTAAGTAAAACATCGCTTTCATATACGGGAGTATCACCCTCTATGCTTAAGCTTTCCAGCTTATTCTATTAGCTTTGTTTAGTCTATATTGCAGTCCTACAACCCCGTTAGTAAACTAACGGTTTGCCCTCTTACGCGTTCGCTCGCCGCTACTAGCGTAATCTCGTTTGATTTCTTTTCCTGAGGGTACTAAGATGTTTCAATTCCCCTCGTTCGCTCCATTACGGTAACTGACATCGCTATCAGTTGGGTTGCCCCATTCGGAAATACCCGGATCAAAGCCCCTTGACGGCTCCCCGAGTCTTATCGCAGCCTGGCACGTCCTTCATCGCCTCTACTAGCCAAGGCATCCACCATTTGCTCTTTGCAGCTTACCTTTTATTAGTATATTTCATATTCTAATTCGCATCACTTCCTTGTTAAAGGTAATATAAATAACAAAAATTTAAAATCATATATGAATATATGAAGCAAATTTAAGTTTATTACTAAATTTAAACTCTCATCCCCAAGACGGAAAGCATTAACTGATATATAGATAAGTTTTAACTCTAGATATCTTGTGACGTTAAACTTCTGAATACTGATTATATTCAAGAGATAAGATATTTAAATCTTTAACAAGTCCTGTAAAATTGTTTTATTTAAAACTTGCTTGTGACTCTTAACAATGATAAATAAAAGAACGTTTTAGACTTCTCGCAAGAGCAAAGCTCTTGCTCCGAGCAGGAGTTTCACTCCCTGCACCCACCTAAAGCACACCAACGCTTTAAGCGTTGCCGTATTTATTAGTAGATAGGCTATAATTCAAAGTCTAAAGCAAATATTCATTTTAGAATACTTGATTTAAACTTTGATGTTTAAAATCTTTTGTAGTTAAACTAATTTATTTACTAATTAATGGTGGGCCTAACAAGACTTGAACTTGTGACCTCACCCTTATCAGGGGTGCACTCTAACCAGCTGAGCTATAGGCCCTAATGTATTTGGTGGAGAATAGCGGGATCGAACCGCTGACCTCCTGCGTGCAAAGCAGGCGCTCTCCCAGCTGAGCTAATTCCCCAATTAGCTTCAATATCAATCTTTCAAAACTAAACAAGGATGATTGAGTAGATTAGTTTAAAAGGCTAATCTAAATTTTCCTTTGATGAATATCTTGTGAGAGAATATTCATTGTACTCTAGAAAGGAGGTGATCCAACCGCAGGTTCTCCTACGGTTACCTTGTTACGACTTCACCCCAGTCGCTGATTCCACTGTGGACCATAACCGGTTTGGTATTTGGGCTTCGAGTGAAATCAACTCCCATGGTGTGACGGGCGGTGAGTACAAGACCCGGGAACGTATTCACCGTAGCATGGCTGATCTACGATTACTAGCGATTCCGGCTTCATGGAGTCGAGTTGCAGACTCCAATCCGAACTGGGACATATTTTATAGATTTGCTCCATCTCGCGATATTGCGTCTCATTGTATATGCCATTGTAGCACGTGTGTCGCCCCGGACATAAGGGCCATGATGACTTGACGTCGTCCACACCTTCCTCCTCCTTACGAAGGCAGTCTATTTAGAGTGCTCGGCCTAACCGTTAGCAACTAAATACGTGGGTTGCGCTCGTTGCGGGACTTAACCCAACATCTCACGACACGAGCTGACGACAGCCGTGCAGCACCTGTCTTAACATTTCTGCAAGCAGACACTCTTCTATCTCTAGATGATTTGTTAGATATCAAGTCCGGGTAAGGTTCTTCGCGTATCTTCGAATTAAACCACATGCTCCACCGCTTGTGCGGGTCCCCGTCTATTCCTTTGAGTTTTAATCTTGCGACCGTACTCCCCAGGCGGTATACTTAATCCGTTAGGTGCATTACTGCCAAGACTAGCTTGGCAACAACTAGTATACATCGTTTAGGGCGTGGACTACCAGGGTATCTAATCCTGTTTGCTCCCCACGCTTTCACGCATTAGCGTCAGTTAAGTTCCAGCAGATCGCCTTCGCAATGGGTATTCTTCTTGATCTCTACGGATTTTACCCCTACACCAAGAATTCCATCTGCCTCTCCCTTACTCTAGATTATCAGTTTCCCAAGCAGTTTAACGGTTAAGCCGTTAGATTTCACTCAAGACTTGATAATCCGCCTACGCGTCCTTTACGCCCAGTGATTCCGAGTAACGCTTGCACCCTCCGTATTACCGCGGCTGCTGGCACGGAGTTAGCCGGTGCTTATTCCTTGGGTACCGTCATAATTCTTTCCCAAGAAAAGGAGTTTACGCTCCGAAAAGTGTCATCCTCCACGCGGCGTTGCTGCTTCAGGGTTTCCCCCATTGAGCAATATTCCCTACTGCTGCCTCCCGTAGGAGTCTGGACCGTGTCTCAGTTCCAGTGTGACTGATCATCCTCTCAGACCAGTTACGCGTCATAGCCTTGGTGAGCCATTACCTCACCAACTAGCTGATACGATATAGCCTCATCCTACACCGAAAAACTTTCCCGACTTAACTTATGTAAAGAAGGAGTATAGAGTATTAGCAGTCGTTTCCAACTGTTGTCCTCTAGTGTAGGGCAGATTAGCTATACATTACTCACCCGTGCGCCACTAAGATTAAAATAAGCAAGCTTACTTTAATCTCCGTTCGACTTGCATGTATTAGGCACGCCGCCAGCGTTCACTCTGAGCCAGGATCAAACTCTCCATATAATTTATATGAAGTTTTTAATCAAAAAACTTTTAATTTTTATTTATATTAATTAGTTTTATTTACTAACTACTTTCCGAAGAAAGCCTGAAAGTAAATTGGCTCAATCGATCACTTGTTTAGATTTCAAAGATTGACTAATTAGTTTAACAGTGTTAAGTTAGAGAACAACGATAAAAAAGAAAAAGCTTTATTAACTTGAAAGAAGAAGTTAAAGGTGGTTTCTTAATTCGTGAGCTGGAATTATATAAGAGCAAAGCTTAAAGGGAGGTTAAAAAATGTGGAAACGATGGGGTTTTGGAAGTAAAATTTTAAAAATTTAGAAATTTTACTCAAAAAAACATAAATAATATAATACTTATATTACACAATTTCTGAAAAACTTTTTTAAAGATATACTGTACTAATTTTATAGGTATGTTATAGAAATAAATCCTGTTTCCGGAGCTAGATTAATAATCGCATTTTTTCCTGATGCAGTAATAGCAATAGTACATACTTGACCACTTCTTACTATTCTTTGATATGGTCTAGATGCTGCAATACTTGCTTCTTGCATCGGTCTTCCAAATTCATCAAACGATATAGTCAAGGAAGGATTCTTAGGATCTCCTTGACAAATACCTCCTAATGCGACATTAGTTACGCCAAATCTTCTTCCTATATCGTATTTACTGCTCATATTTCTACATTGAGCATTAGATGCCCCTGCCCATCCAGCGCTCATAAATTTGTCTTGGTATTGAGGGTCTCTTGCAATTTCATTTTCGGAATTTGGACCACCTGAAAAAGTTCCAGCGGTGACGTTGTCATTATCAAAATATATATTATACCTCCAAGAATTTCCTTCGTTGCATACATTTGCATTACTAAAAAATATACTCCAACGTCTTCTATGCCAGTTATTGTCATTATTTACAAATTTATTATCCTGCATGGCAAGGTGTTGAGTGTATCTTATATGAGAGACGATCTGATCGACGGCTTCGGCAAGATTATCGCGCTCAAGTCTTGGTATAGCCATCGCAGCTAAAATTCCTATAACAACAATAACAACCACAAGTTCAATCATAGTAAAGGCTTTTTTAAGCATTTTTATCTCTCTTTGATATAGTTAAATTTAGCTATCGGCTTATTAAATTTTTCGATGGTTATATTAGCATATTTTTCTTTTATATCTAAATTTATAAGTTTATCTTTACCGTTTTCAATCCCATAGAATTTAAGTCTAAGCGCCAACTTTTCGTCGTCAGTATAAATTTTATCTACTCCTATTTTTTTAAGTTCTTCAGCCAGCTCTTTTGCCATATGATATTTGTAGGCAAAGTGTTTTTTTGGATTTTCTAAAAATTTATAAAAAATTTCATTAAATAGCGCAAAGGAAAAGCTAGCAACCAAAGAAATAATTGTAAATGTGGCTAAAATTTTATAAAATCTCCTAAACAAAGGCAATCTAACCCTATAAGAACTAAAAAAAACTCTCACCACCAAAGGGGTTGATATCACGCAAAAAGGTAAAAAATTTTCAAGTTCAAGGCGCTGTCTTGAAGATAAAACTATACAAAGACAAAATGACGTAACGACAACAAACCAAAGCAAGCTCTTTTGCTCTTTAATCCAAATTCTATAGATAGCATATACAAAATAAAAAAATACAAAAGGTGAAAAAACAGCTGCAAATACGCTAACTGTATCTAAAAAATACCCCCTTGGCTTACCTCCTGTTTCAAAGCCGTGCAGATAAAAACAAAGTCCAAATAAAATCGCACAAATCCAAGCTAGTCTAGCGTCTCTTCTAAAAATTCCAAAAATAAAAAGCGACAAGAAAAATACTAAAAACGATCCGCTTATAAAAGAAAGAGCGAGTAAAAGAAGATAAAAAGCTAAAATTTGCCTATTTTGATAAAAATACAAAGCAAGCAAAGTTAGCATTATAACGATGCCAGCGTCATTTACCAAGATCGCCGAAGCCAAGACTCCCGGCAATAATATAAACATCGCTACACTTATAACTCTATCAAATTTACGTTTTAAAATAGATTTTGAAACCTTATAAAGCAAAGCAACGCTTATAAGATGGCAGATCACAAAAGGAAGCCTTAGGGCATAGTCGTTTTGCCCGAAAATTCCAGTTGAAATTTTTGCAAGAAGGGCTGAAATTTGATCTGTATTATAAAAAATTTCAGCCTCGTAGTAGCTTATGCTAAGCGTTGAAATTCCATACGTCAAAAAAAGCACGTCTATAAAACATATAAAAAATATCAAAAACGTCTCAGAGCTTAGTATGGATTGCTTTTGCATCGTTTGCTTTATAAATTTATATATGGATATCCCAGAAAAACTCAACCCATTCGTGAGCTTCTTTTACCTTAAATTCAGGCAATATCAAAGCTTTTTGCTTGTAAAATACAGCCGCTATCTTGATATCAAGATGCGGATACATTTTTAAAAGCTCACGCTTAATCTCAACCATACTCTCTCCGGTGTCGATAATATCATCCACCAGCAAAATTTTAGTATAGTTAGTCAAATCAGGTACGTTAAATATATCGATAGTATCAAGCTTTTTCGTCTCTTCATAGTGAATCGAATTTAGCGTAAAGAGGTTTCGTTTGTTAAGTGCAACCGCAAGCGAGTGCCCCAAAGTAAGCCCTCCTCTAGCTATAGCCAAAATCACTTCCGGATCAAATTCGCTTCTTATCTCCTTAGCAAGCTCTCTTACATCTTTTTCAAATTCTTCATACGGATAATAAATCATACTCTCTCCTTTTATTGAACCCAAAATACTATAAAACTAATAAGCGCAAGGACGATTACGCCGATATTTATATGCTCAAACTCTTTTCTTAAAAGCCTAACTATCAAATACGCCAAAAATCCGCAAGAAAGTCCATTGGTAATCGAGTAAGTAAGTGGCATAATAACTACTATCAAAAACGCGGCAACGCTTATGGCGGGATCTTTGAAATTCACATGCGCAAGCTCGCTAAACATAAGCACGCCAACCATTACAAGCACGGGATACACTGCATTTGAAGGGATGGCTTTAAAAAGAGGAAGCATAAAAATAGTAAGCACAAACAAAAGTCCGCAAAATACCGCAGTAAGACCTGTTCTGCCGCCCTCTTCCACACCGCTTGCACTCTCTACGAACGAAGTTGTGGTACTAGTTCCCACCAAAGACCCCACTACTGTAGCTACGGCATCGGCTTCAAGAGTCTTTTCAAGCCTCTTTATGCCTTCATCGCTATGCTCATCAAATATCCCCGCTCTATTTCCCACTCCAGCAAGCGTTCCTACCGAGTCAAAAAGATCGGTTACAAAAAATGTAATGATAACAGGTAAAAGAGCAAGAGAAAATGCGCTTGCTATATCAAGCTCTAAAAATATAGGCGTGATGGATGCGGGTTCTGAGAAAAATTCTTTCGGATAAGGTGCGATTTTAAAAACCCATGCGATTATGGAGGTGGATAGTATGGCAAGGATGAAAGCCCCTTTTACTCTCCAAGCCCAAAATGCGATAACAAAAAGCAGTCCTATAAGGCCTAGCATTACATTTGTATCTTTTAAATTTCCAAGTCCTACGAGCACGGCATCGTTATTTACGACTATGCCCATTTGCTGAAGTCCGATGAAGCTTATAAATACGCCTATACCCGCACTTATAGCTCGGCGAAGATCGATAGGGATTGATTTTATAACCCAAATTCTAAAATTAGTAAAAGAGAGCGCTAAAAATATAATACCCGAGATAAAGACCACTCCAAGCGCAGTCTGCCAAGGAATCTTCATGCCGATTACAAGACCGAAGGTAAAATAAGCGTTTAATCCCATTCCAACGCTCATTGCAACAGGAGTATTCGCCCAAATTCCGTTAAGCGCAGTTGCAAAAAACGTTATAAGCGCAGTTGCCGTTATAAGCGCGTCCATAGGCATACCAGCTTGACTCATAATGATAGCGTTTACGGGCACGATATACATCATCGTTAAAAACGTCGTAAGTCCGGCATTTAGCTCTTGTTTAACGCTAGTGCCGTGCTCCTTTAGCTTAAAATAATCCATTCTTTCTCCTCTTTCAATAAATTTTTAACTCGTTATAAAGACTATCGCGCTCTACAGGAATAAAACCTGAGCTTTTTATAAGCTCTATAAAGCTTTTCATATCCATTCCTCTTGCACTTTTTGCGCCTGCTGCGCTTTGAATGCTCTCTTTTTGGATAGTGCCGTCAAGATCGTCTGCGCCAAATTCTTGCGCAACCATCGCCAAATTTATCGTAGAAGTAGCCCAATAAGCCTTTATGTGAGGCACATTATCAAGCACAAGACGCGATATAGCCATAGTTTTTAAAATTTCAACCGAGCCTATAAATTTGCTAACTTTTATAAAGTTATTATCACGCTGATAGACAAGCGGGATAAAGGCGTTAAAGCCTTTTGTGATATCTTGCAAGTCGCGAATTCTAAGCATATGATCGATCCTGTGAGCTTCGTTTTCCACATGACCAAAAAGCATTGTGGCGTTACTCAGCCTTCCTTTTTCATGCCAAATTTTATGAATTTTAAGCCAGTTTTCGCTACTTACTTTGCCTTTGCAAATTTTAGCCCGAATTTCTTCGTCAAATATCTCGGCTCCGCCTCCGGGCATACTATCTACACTGTATTCGACCATCTTTTCTACTACTTCTTCATAGCTTAAGCCGTGATGACGAGATAAGAAATCAACCTCCGCCGCAGTTAGCGCTTTGACGTGCAAGTCAGGATAGCTTTGCTTAATTTTTCTAAAAATTTCAAGATACCACTGCCAGCTTGTATGGGGGTTGTGCGCCGAGACTATATGTATCTCTTTGGCTCCGTTTTTTACGCTGGTAGCGACATCTGCCATAATTTCATCGTGACTCATCGTGTAAGGATTTGGATTTTTCCTATGCGAAGAAAAAGCGCAAAATTTGCACACGTCAGCGCAGATATTGGTTGGATTTATGTGGCGATTAACGTTAAAAAAAATCTTCTTGCCGTGCATTTGCTTGCGTTTGATATTAGCGAATTTACCCAAAGTAAAGAGATCAAGCTCATAAAGCTTTAAACACTCTTTGCGAGAAAGTCTATCGCCGCTTTGTAATTTTTCAATCAAATTTGTCAATTTTACTCTGTCCGTTTTTTGGAAATAATAGAGCGATTATAGGTAAAAAAAGCTTTGTTTTTGCAAAATTTTAGTATGATTTATGAAAATTTCAGAAAGGCGCGTATGCAAAAAACGGCTTTAAAGAAGGAAAAAATAGACTTTTTAGAGCTAAAAGAGAGATTTAAAAATTACGAGATAAATTTAAAACAAGAGCTTAAAAAACTACAAGGAAAAGGCTTTGTAAATTTCATCTCAAAAGAGAGCGATGAGCTCATAAAGCTCTGCTTAAATGCCGTTTTAAATGAAATTTTTGATGACTTCCTGCCAGATCTTGACAGAATTCCCATCTGCATAATCGCAACTGAAAAATACGCTCAAAATTTAGTAAGCCTTAACTCCGTGCTTGAAATTTTAGTAGTCTATAAAAATTCAAGCGGATTTAACGTAAAGCAAATCTTAAAGCTCGTTTTAAAAGCTCTTAGCGAATGCGGACTAAATTTAAATATCAAAACGGCAGAAGTCGGCGAGATAATAAAAAATTTTAAAAACGACTTCAAAGCCAAAGCCGCACTTAGCAAAATTCGCTTCATAGCAGGCTCGAAATATATGTATAAGCTCGCAAGGGCTGAAATTTACGTAGCAAGAGAGCATGACAGGCAAGAAAACTTAAAACACTATATGAAAATTTTTGGCGCGTTTAACGAGATAAAAAACCTTAATCAAGAGCCGAATTTAAAATCGGATTTTGGCGGAAGCGATGAAATTTATTATCTGACTTGCGCGCTAAACGGCTTTGAAAACGAGATAAGCCTGCGCTCACAGATGCTTAAATTTATCGACGAAAAGGAGCTTAGCTCTTTAAATTTGGCAATTGATTTTATACTTTGCATAAAATCGGCTCAAAATTTACTCTTAAACTCAGATCATTTTAGTTCGCAAAATTTAAGTCAGATAACGGCTTTGATGCAGACAAAATCCAAAAAAACGCAAGAAACAACTAGCATCATCTCTCAAAAACTGCTTAGCTGTATGCATACGGTGGGTATTTACGCAAGATATCTTACAAGCTCGTTTTACCGCTCAAATTTCACTAGCCAAGCAAGCTTTAACGAGCTAAAAACGGCAAGACTTAAAAATGGATTTTATAGAATCGAAAATACCGTTTACACTCCGCTCAAAAAGCGCCCTACAAGCTTAAATTCACTTCTTTTAGAGCTTCTTGAGCTTGGAGATATGGATTATAAATTTGACATAAGCGCTATCTTTTACATAAAACGCGCGGTCGCAAAAAAAGGCGAAAGCGAAAAAACGCTTGCAAATTTCAAAAAACTTTTGCAGAAAAACAACAGCCACTGCATAATAAAAGCGTTGCTTGACGCTGGAATTTTGCTAACTATCGTAAAGCCGATGGAGCACACAAGACACCTTGCGGTATTTGACGGATATCATAAATTTAGCGTCGATGAGCACTGCGTAACTAGCCTTAAATTCCTTGAAAACATAAAAGATAAATTCATAAAATCCCTATACGACGAGCTTTGCGTAGAGGGAAAAACTATGCTAAAGCTGGTTGCTCTTCTGCACGATGTGGGCAAGGGCTTGGCAGGAGATCACAGTATAACGGGAGCAAATATATTTAGAGCCTACGCAATGAAGCTAAATTTAAGCGCAAAAGCCGTAAATATAGGCGTAACGCTGGTTAGATACCATACTCTTATGAGCGATACGGCAAACCGCGAAGACATCTACAATCAGCGAACTATTTTTAGCTTCATATCAAAGCTAAACGACAAGCAGACCCTAAAGCTGCTTTATATCCTTACTTACTGCGTGATAAACGCAACCAGCGAGAAGCTTTATAATCCTTACATAGCAAGACTTTTGAAAGAATTTTATCTCATCTCGCTTGAGAGTTTTGAGGATGAAAATTTGCTTGATGAAGCGACAAGAAGGGTTAAAAAAGAGCATAGCATAAGGCGAAATCCGGAATTTGTAAAACTTAGCGAAAATTTAAAAGATAAGATATTTTCCATCCCTTCAAATTTGCTCTTTATCAAGTATCAGCCTTCAGATATCATAAATATCGCAAATTTAGCGCAGTCTTCAAACGAACTGAACGTATTTACGCAAAATCATCAAAATTTTAGCCTTAAGATTATTATAAAATCTCATCCTAATTTGGCTTTAGCGCTTTCAAATTTAGCACATTTAGATCTTGCATATATGGAAATTTTTGAACTGTTTGACGACAAATTTTATATAAGGCTTGAATTTAATAAAAATGTTCGCACAAGCGAGCTTGAAAGCGTTAGAAATTTGATCACGCTTTCGCTTGAAAGCAATAACAAAATCAATGTTTCAAAGCCGACAATACTAAAAGAGGAGCTTAGTTTTGATACTAATCATTCAAAAGATTACGCTAAACTTTGCATAAACGCAAAAGATCAGCGCGGACTTATGGCTTACGTGATGATGGTTTTTGAAAATTTGGGTATAAAAATCGCAAGCGCAAGAATTCAAACTATCAAAAATCGCACGCGAAATCTATTTTTAATAGAGAAGTCAGACGTCGCGCCGTATAATGAAAATAAAATTTTAAATCTACTAATAAGTGAGTAAAAATGTGTGGAATCGTAGGATACATAGGAAATCAAGAGAAAAAAAATATAATTTTAGGCGGCTTAAAAGAGCTTGAATATAGAGGCTATGACTCTGCGGGAATAGCGGTAATGAGCAATGATGACATATCTTATTTTAAGGCCGTAGGCAAGCTTGAAAATTTAGTCCAAAAGTGCGAAAATTTTAGCTCAAGCGGCTTTGGTCTGGCTATCGGACACACGCGCTGGGCGACACACGGAAAGCCTACGGAGATAAATGCACACCCGCATATCGGCGAGCACTCTTTCGTGATTCACAACGGCATCATAGAAAACTATAAAGAGATAAAAGACGAGCTTGAGGCAAAAGGAGTTAAATTCCTAAGCCAAACCGATACGGAGGTGATAGTTCATCTATTTGAAGAAATTTTAAAAGAGAAAAAAGATGTTTTTGAAGCTTATAAGGCTACTATAGCACGCCTTGAAGGAGCTTATGCGACACTTTTAATAACCAAGCTTGAGCCAAATAAGATATTTTTCGCTAAAAACGCGGTGCCTTTAATAATCAGCAAAGACAAAGACGGCGAAGTATTTTTCGGCTCATCAGATGCGGCTCTTATAGGCATTTCAGACGAGGCTATCTATCTTGAAGACGGGATGTATGGCTATGCAAGGCTTAATGACATAAATATCTTTAAAAACGATAGCAAGTTAAATTTATCCTTCGTAAAACTGCCTCAAGATAAGGCTTACGCTCAAAAAGAAGGGTATAAATTCTTTATGGAGAAAGAAATTTACGAGCAAAGCAGCGTCGTTACCGAAACATTAATGGGGCGAATTAAAGACGAGCAGGTAAAACTCGAGGAGCTTCAAGAGGGCTTTTTAGAAGGTATTAGCGACATCATATTTTGCGCTTGCGGTACGAGCTATCACGCCGCGCTTGCTGCAAGCTACTTATATGAGCGCATCGCAAAAATTCGCGCTAAAGTTGAAATAGCAAGCGAATTTCGTTACCGAGAGCCGATTTTAAATAAAAGCTCGTTATTTATCGTCATCTCTCAAAGCGGCGAAACCGCAGACACTCTTGAAGCGCTAAAGATAGCCAAAAATGCAGGACTTAAGACTATAGCTATCTGCAATGTCGATAACTCCTCTATCGTCCGACTTGCCGACACCGCGATACTAACTCGCGCAGGCATAGAAAAGGGAGTTGCCAGCACAAAAGCCTTTGCAACGCAAGTCATCACTCTTTGGCTGCTCTGCTTGCAAATTGCGCAAATTAGACGAACTATAGATAAAAATATGCTAAAAGACGAGATAAAAGCCCTGCTTCATATACCGCAAATTTTAAATATCAAAGATGATTTACAAGAAAAAATTCGTAGGCTTTCTAAGCATTACCTGCACGGACACGGATTTTTCTTTATCGGCAGGGATATCTTTTATCCGCTTGCACTTGAGGGCGCACTTAAGCTAAAAGAGATAAGTTATCTGCACGCAGAAGGCTATCCTGCCGGCGATATGAAGCACGGACCTATCGCGCTTGCAGATGAAAAGCTATTTACGATCGCCCTGCTTCCAAAAACTACTCTTTATGAAAAGAGCAAAAGCAACGTAGAAGAACTTGCCGCAAGAGACGCTTATATACTAGTTATAAGTCCTGAGGAGTTTGAATTAAGCGATGATTTTATCAAAACAAGCAAGCAGACTCATCCTATGAGCGAGTTTTTTGAGATGATGATAATTCTTCAAATTTTTGCTCTTGAGATCGCGGTTAGGCTTGGAAATGACGTGGATATGCCAAGAAATTTGGCTAAAAGCGTAACGGTCGAGTAAAAATAGCCATGTCAAACAAAGCTCGTCTGTGCCCGAAATGCCAAGAAAAGACTATATATTTTGACGGAATTTGTTATAGCTGCAAACAAAGGCAAAGTAGAGAGTATTTTTTAAATTTAAGCCAAAACGAAGTAGATGATATGATCGCTGATATAGCAAGTAAAATCGGCGAGATGGAAAAATTTGAAGAGGTTTATAAGAATTTTTGGGGGCTGTTTGCGACGGGGCGAATCAGTGATGATAAAATAGCAAAAGCTGCGATAAAAGAGCGAATTTACTATCCGAGCGAAATTTACTTTAACGCTAAAAGTGAGATAAGAGATGAGCTTTTAGCTCATCTTAACAAGCTTGAAGGTGACAATAAAAACATAGCAAACCACATCTTATGTGCACTTGCTATGCAAGGTGATGAGATAACGCTAAAGGCATTTTACGAGCTTGAGAAAAACCCAAAGACGTGGCGCAAAAAGCTTTACGCAGACCCTAGCTTGTATGCCAAAATCGGCGGCTGGAGCTTTGATGAAAACGCAGTTAGAAAAAGTCTTGTTTTTGACAAGTGCTTGGCTTTAGAAATTTCAAAAGACGGGCAAGACGGACTGCAAATTTTTGCAAAGCCCAAAGAAGAGCAAATTTGCGAATTTTGCGGTTGTGAAATCATTGATCTAGTTCATATCAAAGCTAGTGAAGAGAAATTTAAATTCTTAAATTTAACACAGGACTTAAGGCTAAGATGCTGCCCAAACTGCGCTTATTACAACATAAACTACTACTGCAAAAATCACGCGGACGGCTCGGTTAGCTTTAAAAACCTTGAAAGCCCGAATTTCGAAATTTACAACTATATGCAAGATGTTGATTTTAATAAGCTAAGAAAGATGAAATTTAAGATAAAAGAGGTAGCGCGCTTTTACGCAAGCTTTGATGAGCTTGATATAACCATAGGCGGCTATCCAAGCTGGGTGCAAGATAGCGAGTATCTAAAATGCCATGAGTGCGGCGAGATTATGAAGCATTTAATGCAAATTCCAATCGGCGAGTTCATAGACGGCGAAGGCTCGCTTTACGTGCAAATTTGCCAAAACTGCCAAATCCTAAGCAGCTGCTATCAATGCACGTAAATTTGCAACTTAGCTCTCCTTGCTTTTACGAAATTTAAACTCTTCATTAGGCGTGATTTAAACCGTCCTCATAAAACTACCGCTTTTATTTATTTTGTAAAATCAAAATTTCAAAAAAAAAAAAACGATATAATCTCGTTAAATTTTTAAATTTCAAGGAGCTTTCATGAGTTTATTTAATTTTGGTAAAAAAGACTCTACTTTTGCGGATAGAGTAGTCAAATTTTGGAGCGAATTTGGCGAAATAATTAGCGATATAAAGGCTGATTTAGACGCTAAAGAATATGAAGTGGCTAGGCAAAAGGTCGAAGAAAAACTTAAAATTTGCCTTGCGGAGCCTTATTATATGGTTGGGCTAAAAGACGGCAAGCCTGATTTAGTGCTAACTCCTGAAGGTATGAAGCATAGGCTTTTATGGCTAAATTTCATCAAGAACCAAATGCCAAAAGAGCTTGAAAGCAAGATGATATGCACACTTGGCAAACCGCCTGCGGATATGACGGGTGCGGCTATACAGATGTATGACATCGACGTAAGCGCGGCGGATACGCTTGTATGGACGAACATTGGCGAAAATATCTTAGATATAGAGGTCTATAACGAAAATTTAGCAGCCCTTGCTAAAGATGATGAAAACAAAGCCTACACCCTGCTTTTTATCCTGCTTGATAACACCATCGGCGAAACTGCGGTCATAAATATAGTAGGCGAGATAAACATCCTAAACGAGCCTAAAGAGGGTGGCATGAAGCTTTATGAGCTGCATAAATTCGTAAGTGAAAAATTTGGGCAAAAGGCAAGCAATGAACCGCTTAAAAATTTTACCGTTTATGAGATGACGCCAAATTCGGACGGGATACGAGATGATGTTATCGTTGGAAACACTTGCCTTGTAAATTTAATAAACGAATACCTATCTTCCGAACGCGAAATTTATAACGAAGCTTACGAGCTGGGGATAAAATTTTGCTTTTTAGCCATAGATAACGGCGGAGATACGCAGCGCGGGTTTGATATAAGAGGCGAGATAGAAGATGAGTTGCAAAGCTTTAGCGAAGTATTTGAGCTTATCGGAGGCGCGACGGGAACGCATCACGCATATATCGACATGATATGTTTTGACGAGGATAAGCTAAAAGATATCGTTAAAGAGCTTAGCGAAAAACACGGCGTAAAAATTGAAATTTATGATTTTAAGCGCTAAATTTTGGTTTTTAGGCTAGTTACGTATGGCGAATTTAGTTTTTAATTTGCCATACGTAGCTTAACTTGCGACGCAAATTTAAGTCTTAGCGTAAATTTTTAAGATGCTCGCACGCGCTAAATTCACCCAGCTTGCAACCCATATCATAAAGCTCTTTGGCTGAATTTTTATTCTTTTCTACGCCTAGACCCTTTTCGTAAGCAAAGGCTAAATTTGCGCAAGCCAAAGCATTTGCGCCCGAGCAAGCGGTTATAAAAAGCTGCGCGGCTTTAGCGTAGTCTTTTTCCACTCCTTTGCCGTAAAAATAAGAAGTTCCAAGTTCGGCGCAAGAGTCCGTATGTCCGCGCCCGCAAGAGACCTGAAACATCTGCGCGGCTTTAGCTAAATCCTTTTTAGCGCCGTCGCCGAAAATATAACTTAAGCCAAGATTATAGCACGCCGTCTCCTCGCCTAGTTCGCAAGCCTTAACAAGTAACTCGTGCAACTTTTTATCGTCGCGATAAACGCCAAGAGATTTGCCGTAGCTGTATCCCAAGCTCGCACACCCTTCGCCGATGTTTCGCTCGCAAGCGTGAGCGAAAAGCTTGTTGGCTTTTTTATGATCTTGCGGCGCGCCCTGTCCGCTTTGATAAAGCAGCCCAAGATATACGCATGCTTTATCTTCGCCCAGCTTGCAAGCTTTATCGTAATAGCGCACGGCTTTTGTAAATTCTTTATCAAACTCGTAAAAATAGCCAAGTCCGGCGCAATTAAGCGCATTTTCTTTGCCGCCTGTGTTACAAGCGACATCAAGTTTTTTAAGTGCGTTAGATAATTTTTTGCAAATTTCGTCGTTTCCGCTCTTACATTCGTTACTAAGCTCCGCAAGTTCGCCGCCAAAAACCACCGCCGTTAAAAATACAAGAAAAATAAAATATTTCATAAATTTAAAATTCCTTTCAATGTTTTTAGATTTTCCATCGTGCAAACATTTACGTCAAATTCTGCGCCAAAGCTGCAAACGGTAATAATATCATCGCTGATACACACGGGCGATGGATCGAATTCGCAGTATTCTTTAAGCGCATTTTTATACCCTGCTCTTACGCAAGCCTTTTTGCCTTCTAAAAATCCCGCTCCTGCGTAGATGAGAGCTCCTAAATCAAAGGCTATTTTATGCCTTGCGCTTGATGCGCTTTTAATCCAGCTTAAAAATATCTCATCGTATCTAAGTCCAAGCGCGCCCATGCCGTCAGGCACTATCACGCAATCATACCCGTAAAGGCTTTCACCGTAAATTTCAGGCGAAATTTTAAGTCCATGCTCATCTACTATCTCGCTTTTAAAAGCGCAAATTTTCACGTTACTTCTTAAATCAGCCGAAAACATCTGCCAAATTTGAGCGAAACTTAATAAATTAATCTTATCGTAAATCACAATTGCCGTCTTCATAGTTATTCCTTTTTAGTAAGTATAGGTTTTAAAAGATTAAAATTCAATTCTGCAAATTTTAACCCTTTTCTTAGCCAAATAAACATAAAATAAAACCTAATTAGCAAACAAAGGCTTAGCCATGATATATCAAGATGATTTTATATTTATAGAGCGTGAAGAGAGCGAAATTCCTTGGATTAAAATTTTTACTAAAACTCCTTTTGTGGAGCTTAGCGACTGTGATGAAAGAACTAGAAGCAGGCTATTTGAAGCGCTACTCATAGCCGAAAAAACAATGATAGAGTTTTATAAACCCAAAAAGATAAATATCGCAAGCTTTGCAAACTACGTCCCGAGAGTTCATCTACACGTTATGGCGAGATTTCAAACCGATAGCTTTTTCCCGGAGCCGATGTGGGGCAAAAAACAACGTGAAGGCAAGCTGGATTTGCCAAGCTTTAGCGAATTTTGCGAAATTTTAACAAGAAAGCTAAAAAATGAATAAAAAATTCGCCTTCATAACCGCGCTAGCCGCATTTGCTTTGATGTGCTTTTTGATATTTTATTGGATAGAGTATGAAAAAGAGGTTGAAATAGAAAATATCAAAAAATTTCTTGACTTTCAAACGCAAATTCTAAACAAAAACATAGAAGAAGAAAAGCTCTCGGCAATGACGGTTGCGGTGCTTCTATCAGAAAGTGAAAATATCAAAAAGTGCTTTTTGGAAGATAATAGAACTCACTGCATGCATACTCTGCACGATTTTACTCATATGCTTGAAAAAGTGCCGACATTTAAAAACGTCAGATTTCACCTTCATACGCCCGAGCTAAAGAGCTTTGCTAGAAGTTGGATACCTATATATAACGACAATCTTTCAAGCTTTCGCTTTATGCTAAAAGAGGCTAAAAAAGGAGTCGTGGCAGGCATAGAGATAGGTAGAGCCGGAGCTCTTATAAGATCAGTTGCGCCGGTTTTTAAAGATAATAAAATTTTAGGAAGCGTTGAAGTCTTGCTTGATTTTGGACATCTGAGCGAATTTTTTCTAGATCAAGGAGTTGATCTCTTTGTGCTGCTTGATAAGTCCTCAAGCTCGCCTTACCAGACAGAAGAAAGTGGCATAATCCAAAACTACCATCTTATAAATAAAGAGTATGCGAATTTAAACGTCTTGCCGATACTAAAAGACATTGATTTTAAAGATAATCAATTTTACAAATTTGACAATCACAACTTCGCTATAAAGCCCATGCTTGATTCTCAAAACAAGCGCATAGGCTACTTCGTGATATACTTTAACTCAAATCAAAAAGAGAGAAATTTATCGAAATTAAACATCTGGTTTAAAAACTAATCAAGCAGATGTTTTGAGTAAGGAGTGAATTTATAAGTAAATTTGCTGCCCTTACCCAGCTCTGAAGTTACGCTATAGCCGACGCTATTTTTCACACAGATACTTTGGACGATATTTAACCCAAGCCCAAAGCCTCCCTGAACTCCCTCGTCTCTAACGTAGCGTTTCCAAATTTTATTCGTATCTTTTATCCCTTCGCCAAAATCCTCCACTTCAAATATAATCCAATCGTCTTCAAGCTTTAAAGTTACGTTTATAACGCTTCCCGGAGAGCTATATTTAACCGCGTTACTAAGGTTATTATCCACTATCCTGCCCGCTTCTATCTTACTCATAAAAATTTTTAGATCAGGCTCTATAAAGTCGTAAATTTTAATGTTTTTTGACATGGCAAAGCCTCGCATATAGCGCGCTCTTTCAAGACAAAATTCGCTGAAATTTAAAATTTCGGGCGGAAAAAGTATGTAGCTGTGTTTTATGTAATACTCGACATCTTCATAGGTTATTTGCATCTGCTTTAAGGCCGAGCGCATTCTAGCCGTGTATTTGTTGTCGATATTAAGCATTTCTAAATTTATGCCGACTACTCCAAGCGGGGTTTTAAGCTCGTGCATGGCGTCATTAAAAAAGCTGTTCATATATTTTTTAGCGTCTTTATAGGGCTTTATACTACTTACAAAAGACAGATAAAGAGTGAAAAAAACAACTATTAATATAAACACGAGCATTAGCGTAGCTATGAAAAATATCCTTGCACTGTTTTGTTTTTTGGATATTACAAGATAGTAAATTTCATCTTTTATCTTAAGGTAGCTTTTATAAAAGAGATAGCCGTTTTCCTCTTTGGTGATGAATTTTAGATTTTTTGGCGTGATATCCAAATTTGAAACGATCTTTTTTTCTCTCAGATCAAATATCGCGTATCGATATATTAACGATGAAGGAATAGCTTCGTTTTTTTCTAAATTTTGGCGAATTTCGCCCTCATACTCCATAAGCTCAAAGATATTTTTAGAGTATTCGTCTTTCATGCTTAAATTTATGATCTCATAGCTTTGAAACAAAAAAAGAGTCATGATCGCCAAGGTGGCGAAAATAGGGATTTTAAGGCTTTTTAACATTAATCTTATAACCAAGCCCACGAGATGAAACTATGAAATCAGCCTTGGTTTTTTGACGAATTTTACGCACGTGCATACGAACATCCGCAGGATCTACATCTTTATCGCCCCAAACTTCCGCGCGCAGAGTTTCAAGAGAAACGAAGCTGTTTTTGTGATACAGCAAGCACTCTATAAGCATTATCTCTTTTGCGCTGATATCAATCACATTGCTTTCGAATTTAAGCTGCTTTTTAATAAAATCAAAAACAAATCCACTCTCTATCGCGAGCAAATTTTTATCATCCGTTCCGTGATATTTACGCATAAGCTCATTTACTCTAAATTTCAGTTCGGCTAGCTCAAAAGGCTTTTTTAGATATTCATTGCAGCCAAGCTCATAGCCTACTGCCATATCGTTTATATCTACAAGCGAAGTGGTTATCATAATGGGAGTTTCAAGACCGATGTCTTTTGCGTATTTTATAACTTCATGTCCGCTTATATGCGGAACTTTGATATCAAGTATGAGCAGGTGGTAGAAGTTATTAGCGATTTTGTCGCAAGCCACCTGCCCGTCGGGCGCCTCGTCAACCTCATAGCCTAAGCCCTGAAGATACTCCGAGACGCTCTCTCTATAATTAAAATCATCCTCTAAAAGTAGGATTCTCACTTCTATTAAGCTCCTGTAAAGACTTGTCCCGCATACACGATATAATATCTAAGCAAGATAACACCGCAAATTATAACCAATGAGTTTACTACGATGTAGCCGACTCTGTAAGCGTGATTTTTAAGTGCGGTAGCTGCGATAATTATCGGAGTAACAAGTCCTATGCCTACAACCCCTATCCAAAATATCATAGCGTAATGTCCGGTAGTAAGAGCTTGCTTAGCCACTACAGCACTTGCTCCGCCTTCAAAATGAAGACCTAGGAAAAGAATCGCTATCAAAGGTATCTCAAATAAAACCGCTCGCAAATCCAGCACAAGCAAGTATTTTACATTTTCTTTATTGATTAGGTGCTTAAAGCATGTCATTCCTACTAAAATATTTGCCGCTACGCCTGAGCTAAATCCTGAAGTTAGGAATAAGATCGGAAGTATAGGCGTATTCCAAAGCGGAAGTTTATAAACCGCACTTAGTAAGAAGCCTGTGTAAATTCCAACTCCTATCGCCATTAAAAATAGTATCGTTTCAATGGTTTTAGCAAGAGGTGCAAATGAACGTATTACTCTTGATACAGGACGTAATAGCGAAAATATAGCGTATTTTTCTATCTCTTTTTCAAAGATAATTATCGCAAACAAAAACGCAAACGGCGTATAGATAAGTAGCAATGCAACACCTATTGACATAACAGAGCCAAAGTTATACTTAATCAAAATCCAATAAAAACTAAGCGGCTTACCAAGATCAAGTACAAGCAAAGCTAGGCCCACGCAGATAGTTACGGGAGCTACTATGGCGCCCGCTTTTACCATCGCGTCCCAAATGGTATCGTTTTCTTGTTTGTGATAGTTCCACTTAACTAAAAGCGCAACCATCATAGAGCCCGCTGAAAGACCCGCTAAAAACAGATAGACCGCAATCGGCCACGGCCAGTAAATTTCGTGATATTGAGCTACGCTTCCCCACATATTATTCATGGCTTCCTCCTTTGCGGTTTGCTATCATAGCCAGTTTTGGTCTAGTTTTAAGCTCGGCTTTTGGATAGTAGTGAGCCTTATCGTTTAAAATTTTGCTAACTTCGCTATTTGGATCATTTAGATCGCCGAATGCAAGCGCGTCTGCAGGACATACGGTAACGCAAGCAGGTTGTTCGCCTTTACTTACTCTTGTTTCAAAACAAAACGTACATTTACCCACTTCACCGGTACCCGGCTCAACGTATCTTGCATCGTAAGGACAAGCAAGAATGCAGTATTTACAGCTTACGCAGGTGCTGTGATCCATTAAAGTTAATCCATCTTCTGTCTTAAAGCTAGCTCCCGTAGGACATACGTCTACACAAGGGCTATCTTCGCACATAACGCAACTGTTTCTTATAAAATCCGTCTTTAAATTTGGAAACGTTCCGCTCATTTTTGCATGAACTTGAAGTCTATAAACTCCGTTTGGAACTTTATTTTCACTTCTACAAGCTACCGAACAAGCTTGGCAACCTATACAAAGGTTTTCGTTATGAACCATTCTATATGCTTTTTTCATCTCACTCTCCCTTAAGCTTTAACTATATCAACGCCGACGTTTGTAACCATCGTAGAGCACACCGGACCCGCTTCAGGATTTAGAAGCTTACTTTGGTTTGTTCCCATTCCGTCCGTTCGTTTAAGACCTGCAGACACGTGTCCAAATCCATGATACAAGAATAATGTATCTTCTCTAATGCCTTCGGTTACAAATATAGTTGCTTTATCTTTTGAAAATTTATTTTGCAAAAAGACTTTATCGCCTGTTTTTACACCATATTTTTTAGCTGTTTTTGGATTTATCCACACAGGAGATTCACTCATTAAATCATTCAAGAAAGGAACGTTTTGAGTGTGACCGTTAGTATGAATAGGAGTTTTTCCTGTCATGATAGCAAGCTCATGTCCTGCGTAAACATCCATATCTTTAACGTTATCTTCCATATTTCCTAAACAGCCGTAAGTAGGAAATTGCGCATCAACTTTTTCACTAAACAGCTCGATTTTTCCGCTCTCTGTTTTAAATTTCACTTGAGAATCCATAAGTCCGTTTTCACCTACAAATTTCTCTGCATGAGGGAATTTCTTAACAAAATTTTTAACGCTGTCTTTTTCTCTGAATAAAATTCCAGGCACTTTCCAAGTCACATATCCGTCTTTTGCAAGTTGCGCTAGTAGCTCGGCGTTACCTTTAACTTGCTGCATTCTCCATTCATCCATAGTGTTGTTTGTATATTTTTCATCTATTTTCATGCGTCTTGCAAGCTCTCTAAAGATATCATAGCCATTTTTTGTATCGCCTACAGGATCAATTACTTTATTTCTTATCATATACGCAGGTTTTTGGCTTGACTTATCTTCAATTCCCTCATCTCTTTCAAGATATGTGCTTTCAGGCAAGATAACGTCTGCATAGATTGAAAAGTCGTTCATATAAACATCAGAGCTTACTATAAAGTCAAGCTTTTTAAGGCTTTCTATCGTTTTGTCCGTTCCTGCAACGTTTATCATGTGGTTAAATCTGATATTAAACCAGCCTTTTATAGGATATGGCTTTTCGCTCATTATGGCATCAGGAATTTCCATCAAAACGCCGTGGCTTCTGCCTACGAATTTATTTCTTCCATCTTCGCCAGCTGCATCAAGTCTTGGAGTTTTTGGAACTTTTATAGCCGCATCAGGGTTTGTAATGCCAGGTATTAGCTCTTCTCCTGCTAAAGAGTTGTATTTTTTGGCATTTTTGCCACCGAAAATTCCGCCCTTTTTCTCCCAGTTGCCCATCATCGCATTTGCAACCATGATAGCTCTTGTGCGGATGTATTCAGCCTTTGCGGTTGTTGTTTTATGACCAAAGTCAATGATTACTTTTGGAGCGGCTTTCCAAATTTCACCCGCGATTCTCTCAACCGTTTTAGCAGGAATTCCGGTAATTTTCTCTTGCCACTCAGGAGTTGTATCTTTAGTGCTTTCTACGACTTTATCAAATCCTATTGTAAATTTCTCTATAAACTCTTTATCGTAAGTTCCGTTTTTAATCCATGTATGAATAAGCGCTAGTACAAACGCTAAGTCTGTTCCCGGTTTTACAGGAAGCCACTCATCGGCTTTAGCGGCTATAACGCTAAATCTTGGTTCAAGAACTAAGAGTTTAGTATCGTCTTTTTCAGCCATTTTCGCAACTTTTTTAGTATCTGATATAACGATACCTTCAAAGAGGTTGTGACCGAAATTTACGATATATTTTGCGTTTCCAAAGTCTCTTTTTAGCTTAGCATCGCCATACATGTGCTGACATACCATTTGATATGTTATAGGGCAACAGGAAAAGTGAGAGAAGCAGTTTGGAGAGCCGTATGCGCTTGCAAAAGTTGTCATAAGTTTATGAGTTTGGCTTGATTTTGCGGTAAATACAAAGCTCTCAGGACCATATTTTTCTTTGATCTCAAGCATTTTTTTAGCCACAAGATCAAGAGCTTCGTCCCAGCTTGCCTCACGCCATTTATTTTCACCGCGCTCACCTACTCTAATGAGAGGCTTTACAAGTCTTTGCGGATCGTATAGTTGATCGTGTCCCGCGCCGCCTCTTGCGCAAACCGAAGTCGCAGTTCCGCTAACTTTACCGTTTCCTTGTATAAAGATGTTTTTGCCGTCCACCACTTTAGCTTCGATAGGACAGCGAGTCGAACACATCTCGCAAAAACTATAAGCTACCCTCTCTCCGCCTTCCAATGCTTTAGCGCCGACCGCACCCAAAGTGCCGGGAGCATAAGTCATAGCTAAAAAACCGGTTGCCGTGGAAGCCTTCAAGAAATTACGTCTTGATTTGTTCATATTTCCTCCTCATTAAATTTTAAATCTAAATAAAATCATAGGATAGCTACGTAAATTATGCGTAAATTTCTCATATCATATTTAGTAGTTAATTGATAATTATTATCCTATAAAATCTCGTATTTATCGTACTTTTAGAAAAATAAATTTAAAATTTCTTACATAAACTTCAAATTTATTTATTTTCATTTTTTGTGTAAATTTGATATTTTTTAAGAATTTAAACAATTTTATTCATATTTGATTTGTATAGTGTAAATTTGTTACTAAAGTTACTAAAATTAACACTCTATACAAAAGCCCTTATGGGCTCGATCCCAAAAGAGGGCGAGCGTAAAACGAGGCTTGAATTCGTCGATGAAAATATCAATTATTTAGAGTTTAAAAAAGAGATAAGATGAACCTTTTTGAGATTAAAAATTTAAAAAAATACCACACGATAAAGACCGGAATTTTAAAAAAAGAGATTATAAAAGCGGTTGATGACATAAGTTTTGAGCTTAGAAAAGGCGAAATTTAGGCATAGTCGGCGAAAGCGGTTGTGGCAAATCAAGCACTGCAAAACTTCTAATAGGGATTGACGAACCGACAAGCGGACATATCATCTACAAAGACAAAGACAAGGCAAAATTTGATAAAAACGATCTGAAAAATTTTAGAAAAAATGTTCAAATGATCTTTCAAGATCCTTATTCCAGCCTAAATCCGCGCTGGAATATAGGAAAAATCATATCAGAGCCGCTAGTGCTAAATACCGATTGAAGCAAGGACGAGATCAAAGGCGAAGTGCTAAAGATCATGAAAAAGGTAGGGCTTAAAGAGGAGTGGTACCACCGCTATGCCCATCAATTCTCAGGAGGACAGCGTCAGCGCATCGGAATCGCTCGCTCGCTTATCTTGCGTCCGGAAGTCATCATCTGCGACGAACCTGTAAGTGCACTTGATGTAAGCATTCAAGCTCAGGTTTTAAATTTACTTCTTGATTTGCAGGATGAATTTGGCCTTACCTATATCTTTATAAGTCATGATTTGGGTGTAGTTGAGCATATAACGGACAGAATTTTAGTAATGAATCACGGCAAAATAGTTGAAAGCGGTGAAGTGGATGAGATTTTTAGCTCGCCTAAGAATGAATTTACAAAAACTTTAATGAAAGCCATACCTAAAATTTAATTTTTATTTTTTATAAATCTTGTTAAAACAGAAGTAAATTTTCAAATTTCAGGCTATTTTGCACCGAATTTAGCCTGTTTTTAATATGTGTTATCAAATTTAAATGTCACAATTATAAATCCTTCTTAAAAAATGATACAAAATAATCTAAAAATATTAAAATTCGTTACATATTAATAACTAAGCGCAGAAATTTTTAAAGAAATATTGTTATAATGTGCCATTTGATAATTTAAAAAGGATAATAATGAGAGGGGTAAAATCTATATTTTTTAGTATGACTTCGGCTCTTATATTGTTGCTTTTATTTGCTATCGCAAGCGGTCTTGCTACGTTTATCGAGACTTATTACGATACTAAAAGCGCATGGGCTGCGGTTTATGGTGCAGGTTGGTTCGCTGCGATCCAACTGCTTTTAGGTATAAATTTAGCTTACAATATCTACCGCTACAGGCTTATTGATTCTAAAAAACTTCCCGTTTTTATATTTCACCTTAGTTTTCTCTTCATGCTGCTAGGCTCTGCTATGACGCGCTATCTTGGGTTTGAAGGCAATATTCATATCAGAGAAAATACTTCCGAAAACACAATGTATGAGATGGGCTCAAAGATAACTATGGAGACTAAAAAAGACGGTAAGGAATTTAAAGTAGCCATTCCAAAGCAGATAACTTCAATGAGTCCGAACGAATTTGATATGAGCCTTGATATAGAAGGCAAAAAAGCGAATCTAACATACAAAGCCTACTATAAAAGTGCTGAATTTGAGTATTTTGAATCAGGTAGCGGCGAAGCTTTAATAGAGCTTGTGGTTTCAGATACACAAAACCGAGAAGAGGTAGCTCTAAGACCGGGTAGTGTTAGAGAGCTTGGAGGAGTTAGCTTTGTATTTAACACCGAGCCGACACTTGAAAAATTCGTGCAGTTTGAATACAAAGACGGCAAATTTAGTATGAATTCAAACCACAATATCGGCTATTTCATTATGGCGTCAAACGACAAAGGCGAATATGCCGCAAAAGACAAGGTTGAGTTCTTGCCTAGCCAGCTTTATACGATAGGAACGATAAATTTCGCTCCGAGAAAAATTTTAGAAAAGGCTGACAGAAGGCTTGTTAGCAAAAATGGCGATTTTGACGCAATCGTGGCGAATTTAAGCTTTGAGGGCGAAAATAAAGAGGTGATCCTTTATGAAAACCACGTCATTCCCGTCAATGAAACCGTAGGGGGGCAGGACTTTACGCTTACATGGGGCGCTCAACCTATAGTGCTTCCGTTTTCTCTTTACCTAAAAGACTTTGAGCTTAAACGCTATCCAGGATCAAATTCTCCGATGAGCTACTCAAGCGACGTAGTCGTGCAAGATAGTCAAACCGGCAATTACGACTATAAAATTTACATGAACCACGTGCTAGATCATGCAGGATATAGATTTTTCCAAAGCTCTTACGACATGGACGAAAAAGGCACTATCCTTTCTGTAAATAAAGACCCCGGCAAAATTCCTACTTACCTCGGATACTTCTTGCTTGGAATCGGGTTATTTTTTAACGTGGTAAATCCTCATAGCAGATTTAGAAAACTTGCAAAACTTATAAATCAAGACGCCATAAAGAAAGTAGCAAGCCTGCTTGTTATATTTGCCGCCTGTGCATTTACGCCAAGCGCTGAAGCTTACGAAGCTCCAAACATAAATGCAGATCATGCAAAAGAGCTTTCAACAGTCATAGTTCAAAGCGCAGACGGTCGTATGAAGCCTTTTGATACGATAGCAAGAGAAATTTTAAATAAAGTTCATAGAAAAGATACAATAAACGGTATGAACGCAAATCAAGTCATGCTTTCTATGATGGTAAACGCTCCATATTGGCGCGAAATTCCGATAATAGCGATTCACAACAAAGATCTTAAAAAGATGATAGGCGTAGATGAAAATGCAAAATACGCCAAATTTAACGACTTTTTTACTTATGATCAAAATACAACCAAAAGCACATACAAGCTAACCAAATATGCCGAGGAAGCCAACAGAAAGCGTCCTGCGGAAAGAGGAACTTTTGATAAAGACGTCCAAAAAGTAGACGAGAGACTAAATATACTTTATATGGTATTTGTAGGTGAAATTTTCACGATGTTTCCAAAGATAGACGATCCTAATCACACTTGGTATGCGCCGGCCAGTGCGATGATGTATTTTCCTAAAGAGGAAAGAGAGCCGATTAGTAGAATTTTACAAGATTATTTTACGGGCGTAAGCGATGCGAGCAGAAGCGGCAACTGGAGCGTGCCAAACAGAGCGCTTGCAGAAATAAAAACATACCAAGAAGAGCACGGCTCGGCGGTAATGCCTACTAAAAAACGCATAGATATGGAAATTTTATTTAACAAATATAAAATTTTTGATTCTCTAACACCGTTTTACCTATTAGCGGGCTTTGCTCTGCTTATATTCGTATTTATCAAGATGGCTCGCCCTAGACTTAACATCAACTGGATGTTTAAGATAGTTTATTCAGTTAATATCCTAGCCTTTTTGATACACACGGCAGGACTAGGACTTCGCTGGTATATCTCGGGGCACGCACCTTGGAGCAATGCGTATGAATCCATGATCTACATCGCTTGGGCGCTAAGTCTTTCGGGTATCGTATTTTCTCGCCAAAGCCCTATCGCGATGGCGCTTACTTCGATTCTAGCAGGCATTACGCTATTTGTAGCTCACCTTAGCTGGATGGATCCGCAAATCACTACTCTTGTGCCGGTGCTTCAGTCGTATTGGCTAACTATCCACGTATCTGTTATAACGGCTAGCTACGGGTTTTTAGGGCTTTGTTCTCTACTTGGAATGTTTTCGCTTATACTATTTATCTTCCAAGGCAAAAAAGAAAATAAAGAGATATCAAGAAATATCCTTGAAGCGACACGTATCAACGAAATGGCGATGATATTAGGTCTTAGCCTTCTTACGCTTGGAAACTTCCTTGGCGGTGTTTGGGCAAACGAAAGCTGGGGAAGATACTGGGGCTGGGACTCTAAAGAGACTTGGGCGCTCGTTTCCATCTTGGTTTATGCCGTAGTTTTGCACATAAGATTTGTTCCAAAACTCAACAACCAATACGCTTTTGCGGTTAGCTCGATGTTTGCTTATTGGGCTATTATAATGACTTATTTTGGCGTAAATTTCTATCTAAGCGGTATGCACTCGTATGCGGCGGGCGATCCGGTGCCGGTGCCTGATTTCGTATGGATAACTATGCTTATAATGGTAATAATAGCTATCGCGGCATACTTTAGAAAGTCGCCAAACGTAAGGCTATAAGGAATAATTTGGATACCAAATCCATAGTTATAATATCACTGATAATAGCAGTAGCGGCGGTCATCGCCATACTGCTATTGATCATATTTAAGCTAAGAAGAACTCCTCAATCAAGGCCTAAAGTATCAAGCGAGCCTGCTTTAAAAACGGATGAAAATATCAACTTAAATTCCTTGCTTGATATAGTAGCAAACAAATCCTCAACCAAAGATGAGCTGTTTGGCGCGCTTAAAATTTTTACTGATAAATTTAGCATACCCGCTAAACAAAAGGGCAAAATTCCAAATGAAGCAAAAGCTTATCTAAGCTTTATCCTCCTTCTTGCAAGCCATTCAAATGCCGATGCGAAGCTAATAGCGTTCATGAACAACGAACTAAAAAAGAAAAATCCGACCTATGCAAACGAGATAGAATTATACGAAGAGCAAGGCAAAGCAAGGCGTAGGAAGTAAATTCCGATAGTCCATTACAATCTAGTAGATGCTTAAATTAAACCTACACATCTTACATCTTAACAACTCTAACCTTTAAAATACGATTAATTTGTAAAAAGATAGCAAAAAGAAAAATACAAAAATTAAATTCAGTTGTTAAATTTGCAATACAGGCATAAATTTCTTCAAATTTATGCCCAATTAGTCTATTTTAAAATTCCCTCTATCATATTTGGCACTTCGTAAAACGGCATTTGAAGGTTGATCCATTCGCAATCAAGTCCAGATTTCACAAGTAGCGCATAAGTAATCGCGCTCATCAAGGCAGCAAAAAAGCCCGCTAGCATATCATCGCCCATTACGCCAAGTCCGCCCTTAACTCCTCTATCAACCCGCCCAATAATAGAAGGCTTCGTGATATCTAAAACTCTAAAAAACACTACCGATAAAAAAAACTGAACCACTGTAATAGAACTCATCGAAAGCGCAAGCCAAACTCCTGCAACCTCGTCTATAACGATACTTTTATCATCATGCGCGCCTGTTTGCTCTTCGTATTTATTGATAACACCGATACTTGCGGCAAATAGCAAAATAGATGACAAAAATAGCGTCTCAGGAGGCAATACAACCAGCACAAGATAAGCTGCCAAAGCTCCTGCGATACTTCCTACGGTGCCGGGTGCTTTTGGACTAAGTCCCGTATAAAAAAAGGTTAAAAATAGTTTTTGCATAAATTTCCTTAAAATTATTAAATTTTCAGCTTTATATCCAAGGCAAAACTTAGCCAAACCGCTTTACATAAAGATATCTTAAACAGCATAAATTTAAGCCTCAAATTTGACAAGCCGTAGCCAAAGACAAAATCAAGTAAGCGAGGTCGTCTGATAAAGTTGCATAAGCTCCTCATAAAATTCTCTCTCGGTATGATTCTCAAGAAGTCCCGAATTTGGAAATAGATCATCATAAAGCTTTTGTAGATTTTTAAATCTATTCGGAAAAACTTCACTTAAAATTATTGCCGAGATATCCCGCCTCATCAAAATCGCAGGAGGCAAAATTCCCTGCTGAAGAAGCGCTTTAAGAGTGCTTGTGTGATATTTTATATGATGATGCTGTCCGTGCGGGCAAGTTTTGGTGCTTACTATCGTCCTGCATTCATTACAATACACAAGCTCTGGAAGCACGATTATCTCAAGCTTTAAAGCCTCTTTGTATTTTTCAAGTATGGTATGCGCGACATTTTGATCATAAAACATCCCGATGCCTGCGTGATTTTGCCCGACAACGAGCTTATCTGCGCCAAGACTGTTTGCGGCTATACACTCAAGAGTCGGGTTCATATGCGCGCTAAACAAATTTGAGTTTTCAAAAGGCACTATTATAAGGCGGTTTTTAGGCAGGTAATTTTGCGAAAAATACTCCATCACGCGCTTTTTAAGCCCAAATTCTATCTCCCAGTCACTCTTGTAGCTCTTAAGCAAAAATAAAAGAACAATATCCGCCTTATCTATCGTCATCCTGATAAGCCTCTCGTGGGCCCTGTTAAAAGGCTCGGCAGTTAGCATTACGGCGGTTATTTTTTGCGCGTTTAGCTCGTTTTTTACGGTTGCTATCTCCTCTTTTACTTTTTTAAATATATCGCTATAAATTTCAAATTTACCGCTTACCGCAAGCTCTCCGCTTTGGATTAGCTCGGTTTGGATAGTCTCATTTGCATGAAAGATGTTTTGATATTTTTTAGATTGGTTAAATTTAAAAACACTATCAACAACGATGTGTCCGACTATCTTATCATCTTTTAAAAGCTCGATCTTGTCTCCGCTCTTTGCATTTTTTAAGCACTCTTGGTTACGCTTGCCAAAAGGGGCTAAAATAAAGCTATAAGGCATCGGCTCTCCGTTTAAAAAGCCTGTTTCATACACCTCTTGCGCCTCTTTTTCATTCATCAAGCGATTAAATTTGCTAAAAATTTGATTGTGAATCAGCTCAAGTGCACCGTAAGCTTCCTCGTTTATTAAGATAGTGTTATTTTTTCTTGACGACATCGTATTTTTTCCTCTTTTCCCAAAGCGATTTACGCGAAATGCCAAGCTTCTTACTAAGCTCGGTGTCAGGATAATTCTCTTGATAATTCACTATAATATGCTTGATATAATCATCAATAGTTAAAATTTCATCTATCTGGAAATTTTTCTCATCGGTAGTGATATTTAAAATTTCAAAATTTGCGCTTTCGTTCTGATTGGTAGAGCTTATTATAAGCTTTCTTTTCATCGCGAGGTTGTAAATTTTATTCTTATCGTCGCTTCTTAAAATTTGAAAATTTGAAAAGTACAGCAAATCCCTAGGATTGTCTTTTGCTATGGTTTCAAAATCGGGATTTTGATCAAGCGGGATAAATTTAAATGATAAATTCATAGCCTTTGCGTATTCAAATACGAAATTATCGGCATTTATTATCTTATTGCATTTTATAAGCATAGGAAGTTTGAGTTTCTTAAAATCAAAATTCAGATTAGAAACCGCCTTAAAATGATAATTCAAATAATCCTGATAAGTCCTGATAAAGCTTTGCAGCCTTTTAAATTCCTCAAAATGTTTGATCTTACGCACAAGCTCTTCTATCATAAAAGGCTTTTGTATGTAGTCGCTCACACCCGCTTTTATCGGATTTGAGACGGTATCGTTGCTTATATAGGTTATGAGTAAGATGATGATAGAGCTTTTAAATTTGTTGATGATCTTATAAAAATCCTCACCCGGAAGTGTTGCAGAAAGTAACACAACATCAAAATACTCGTTCTTAAGCCCCTCTTTTACCGTCCTTGCTATCTCACACTCATAGCCCAAATCCCCTAACTTAGTCGCCATACTCTGAGCTAGATAAATTTCATTTTCTACTATTAAAACTTTCATGCTTGCGTCCAATCATAATATCTAAGGCTTGCCGTCGCACTTGCGGCTATACCTTCGCCACGCCCGACAAATCCTAATTTTTCCGTAGTTGTTGCCTTTACATTTATCCTGCTTGCGCTTATATTTAGCGCTTGGGCTATATTTTGAGCCATCTTAAGCTTAAAAGCGCTTAGTTTCGGAGCTTGCGCCATAACGGTTATGTCGGCATTTACCAGCTCAAATCCAACGCTTTGAACGAGCTTATACGCCTGTTTTAAAAGCTCTATCGAATCGGCTCCTTTATATTTATCATCGGTGTCAGGGAAAAGCTCGCCTATATCGCCTAACGATGCCGCTCCTAAAATAGCGTCTATTAAGGCATGAGTTGCCACATCGCCGTCAGAATGAGCCTTGAATTTAAATTTATGCGGAATTTTCTCACCGCAAATTGTTACGAAATTTCCCTCTTCAAAGGCATGTACGTCAAAGCCGTTGCCAAGATAAATTTCATTTTTCGGAGCTTTTAGGCAAGAAATTTTGGCCAAATCCTCTTTAAAAGTAATCTTTCTAGCGTTTTCATCGCCTAAAACATACCAAATTTTAGCCCCTATCGCTCTCATCGCCGAGCTATCGTCAGTGTAAATTTTATCGCTTTGCAAGGCTTTTTTAAGCAGATCGGTTCTTGAAAGCTGGGGAGTTTGGACTAGCTTTACTCTATCTCTATCGATGACATCATCTTCAAGATAGACCGTGTCTGCAACTTTAAGCACCGGCACTACGCAGTCGGCATTATTTAGCCCTTCTATTATCTTTGATAGTAAATTCGCACCGATACAGGGTCGAGCTATATCACTAACTAGAACAAATTCGCTACTAACCTTACCAAGAGCGTTTTTTAAACTCTCTTGTCGTGTAACTCCACCACGCACAAAGCTGTAATGTGGCGCAAATTTACTCATGTAATCAGCCTCATTGCTTACCACTATGACATCTTTAAATGGATAATGAGAGCTTAAATTTTTAGTGGCAAACAACCAAAGCGGCTCATCTCCTATGCGTAACCACTGCTTTTTTACGGGCATTTCAAATCTGGTTGAGTTGCCGGCTCCAAGCATGATAAGCGATATATCAAACAAATTTCATCCTTTTTACAAAAGTGTTACGATATTATACACTCAAAAAGCTTTTTTTTATCTTTTTTTGAGTAGTATTATTTCTATTTTATTTAGGAGAGTTAGCTAATGAGAAAAGACTGGATAAAAGAGAGATTAAACGATAAAACACCGACACAGATGTATTATGCTAAGCGTGGCATCATCACGGAAGAGATGAAATTCGTAGCTAAAATCGAAAATTTAGACGCAGAGCTAGTGTGTAAAGAAGTAGCAAAAGGTAGCATGATAATACCTGCTAACATCAATCACGTAAATTTAACTCCGATGGCAATAGGCATGCAAGCAAAGACAAAAGTAAATGCCAATATCGGCAACTCAAGCCTTGCAAGCGATATAGAAGGCGAGTTAGAAAAGCTATCCGTATGCCTAAAATACGGCGCCGATACCGTTATGGATCTATCAACCGGTGGAGATCTTGATAAAATAAGAGAGGCGATCATCGCAAATTCAACCGTTCCCGTAGGAACAGTGCCTATGTATCAAATCATACACGATGTAAAAAACATCGAAAATTTAACCATAGATAAGATGCTAGAAGTCATAGAAAGACAGGCTAAGCAAGGTGTGAGTTACTTTACGATACATGCGGGATTTTTGCTAAAATTCATGCCTTTAATCTCAAAGCGAAAAATGGGTATCGTAAGCCGTGGCGGAAGCCTTATGGCAAGCTGGATGATGCACTATCATAAAGAAAATCCTTTTTACGAAGCCTTTGATGAAATTTGCGATATCTGCGCTAAATATGACGTAGCGCTATCACTTGGAGATAGCTTGCGTCCGGGATGTTTGTATGACGCAACCGACGAAGCGCAGCTAAGCGAGCTAAAAGTACTTGGGGAGCTAACGCTTAGAGCGTGGGAAAAGAATGTGCAGGTCATGGTTGAAGGTCCGGGTCATATACCTTTAAACGAAATTGAGTATAATATGAAAATAGAACAAGAGCTTTGCCACAATGCTCCGTTTTACGTACTTGGACCGCTTGTTAGCGACATCGGCGCAGGATATGATCATATAACATCCGCCATAGGCGGCGCTTTGGCGGCGTATCACGGAGCTAGTATGCTTTGTTATGTAACGCCAAAAGAGCATTTAGGCTTGCCAAATGCCGCAGACGTAAGAGACGGTATCATAGCTCACAAGATAGCCGCTCACGCAGCGGACGTAGGCCGAAAGCGATCAGGCGCCATAGAGCGCGATCACGCAATGAGTGATGCTAGGTATAACTTTGACTGGAACAAGCAGTTTGAACTGGCTCTTGATCCTAATAAAGCTCGTGAACTTCACGATGAAAGCCTGCCTCAGGATGTTTTTAAAGAGGCTGAATTTTGCTCGATGTGCGGGCCAAAATTTTGCGCTTATAAAATTTCAAGAAATATTATAAAGGAGAATGATGTTAAGTAAAGAACAGGTTATCGAAAGATTAAAAGGCGTTATATATCCGGGCTTTGAAAAAGACATAGTAAGCTTTGGATTTGTAAAAAACGTAGAGATTGGCGATAAAATTTTAGTAGAGGTTGAGATCGTAAGCTCAAATCCCGACATAGCAAAAGAGCTTCGATTGGATATCCAAAGAGTTCTTGGCTCAAACGAGGCTGTTATCAATATAATCCAGCCAAAAATTCCCGAGGAAAAAAGCAACTCTCAAAGCGGTAAAAACATAGCTCCGCAAGTTAAAAATTTCGTCATGGTAAGCTCGGGAAAAGGCGGAGTAGGCAAATCGACAACGACTTTAAATTTAGCTATATCCATGGCAAAACTCGGTAAAAAAGTGGGAATTTTAGATGCCGACATATACGGACCAAACATCCCAAGAATGCTTGGAGAGGTAAATACTCAGCCTCAAGTTATAGGCAACAAGCTTCGTCCGATACTTAGCCACGGCGTTGAGATGATGAGCATGGGCGTGCTTATGGAGGAAGGAACGAGCCTTATATGGCGAGGATCTATGATAATGAAAGCTATCGAGCAGCTTTTAAAAGACGTTATATGGAGCGAGCTTGATGTGCTGTTTTTGGATATGCCTCCGGGAACGGGCGATGCACAGCTAACGCTTGCTCAAAGCGTACCGGTAACTGCCGGAATTTGCGTAACAACACCTCAAGTAGTCGCACTTGATGATAGCAAAAGAGCGCTTGATATGTTTGAAAAACTGCATATCCCAATCGCAGGCGTGATAGAAAACATGAGCGGATTTATCTGTCCTGAAAGCGGTAAGGAGTATGATATATTTGGCAAAGGAACTACCGAAGAGATGGCAAAAGCCTATAAAACCGAGGTTTTAGCCGAAGTACCGATCGAACCTGCCGTGCGCGTAGGTGGCGATAGCGGAAAACCGATAAGCTTTTATGAGCCAAATTCCGTAACCGCAAAACGCTACGAAAAAGCCGCTTCTCGCCTTTGGGAGATAATAGAAAATATCAATAACGGCGGCGGAGCCGATAACTCATCGATCCAGCCCGTAATGGACGGCAAATCAGCCTGCAGTAAATAATAACTAGTTTAAATCCCCTGTTTTTGGGGATTTAACCAACTAACACAACTTCAAAATTTCATCTTAAACAATATTTAGTTAAACTTCACAAAATAAATTTACAAGGAGTAAAAATGTCAAAAGAGTTTAAAACAGCCGATGAATTCAAAGAATTTTGCGAGAAATTTAGAGCTAAAAAGGGCTATAAAGACCCGGTTGCGTTTGCTATCGCTAGAGTAGATAGAGGTCAGCTTAACAGAGATAAAATTCTGCAAGCAAGCTACGCGGTAGTAAATTATAAAGAGAACTTTTTGTCAGCCGCCGCGTTTATATGGGCTCTTGAAAAGTGCGGAGTGGAGGTTGATTTCACGGATAGCGAATTTGTAGCCGAATTTACTCCAAAAGTAGCCAAAAAAGCAAGCAAACTCTTTAGCGTCTTTGAAAACGAGCTTGAAAAACACAAAAACGTGCAAGTTTTACACATGATAAAGCACGCTTTTGAAGAGGATTTGGAAAACAACGAGGATAAATTTAAGATCGTATTTATGTTTGAAGATGCCAAGCCAAAGAGCGTTGAAATCGTATATCTGAAGCTTTATATACTCTCTTTAAACAAAGCTCCGCTTAGAAGCCTGGTGCTTGACGGAGCGTTTGGCGTGCTACCAAACGTAGCATGGACAAGTCGAAATATCCCGATCGAGCTTGAGTGGCTTCGCAAAAACGAAATTTGGCTAAAGATGAGCGGCGGATATCCTGCGATAGTAAGCGTAGATAAGTTCCCGCGTTTCTTAAGCCACATCATCCCAAGCGATAATACAAGAATCCTTGATAGCGCAAAGGTTCGCCTAGGTGCGTCCATACATCCGGGCACTACAGTAATGCCGGGCGCTGCGTATGTGAATTTTAACGCGGGCACGACAGGTTCTGTTATGATAGAAGGGCGAGTAAGCAGCTCCGTCGTAGTCGGCGAAGGAAGCGACGTGGGCGGAGGAGCAAGCATCCTTGGCGTGCTAAGCGGCACAAACGGCAATCCCGTAAGCATCGGCAAAAACTGCTTGCTTGGCGCAAATTCCGTTACGGGAATCCCTCTTGGCGATAAATGCATAGTCGATGCAGGAATCGCGATACTAGAAGGTACAAAGGTGTTTATAAACGAAGCCGAGCGAGCGAAGCTAAATGAGATAAATCCAAATTTCAAATTTGATCGCGAAATTTACAAAGGTCTTGAGCTAGCAAATCTTGACGGACTTCACTTCCGCCAAAACAGCCAAACAGGTCAGATCACGGCAAGCGCAAGCAAGCGCGCGATAAAACTAAACGAAGCACTTCATTAAAATTTGCTTTTAAGCCCGCTTAAAACAAGGCGGGCTTAAGACTACTTGCTTAAAATTCCTTCTAAAATTTGCTCAAATTCCGCATTATAAAGTATATCGTTATGCCCCGCATCAATCTCATAAAATTTATCCGTGGGCTTTAAAATTTTAGCTAATTTATGAGAATTTAAAACTTCTATAAGATCATCAAATTTGCCGTGAATTATCGATATGTTCGTATTTTTTGCCTCTTTTAAGAACGAAACTGTCGGAATTTTGTATTTAACTATAAATTTTGGCACAAAAAACACTTTTGAGCTTGCCAGCTCGTCAAATTTAAAATAAGGCGCAACCAAAACAAGCTCGCGTACGTCAAATTTACTCGCGATATTTGCCGCAAGTCCGCTTCCAAGCGAGTATCCGACCAGCCTTATCTTGCCTATATCAAAATCCTCAAGCACTCGCTTCATCATCTCGTAGCTATCATTATAAAGCTCGTTTTGATTTGAAATTTCGCCGCTACTTTTGCCATAGCCCCTATAGTCAAAAACATAAAAATCATAGCCTAAATCGGTATAAAACTTACCAAAACCGCCCCAGCCTTTTAGCGAGCCTGCATTGCCGTGTAAAAACAAAACCGCGCCCTTTGGGTCGTGTGCGTAAAAATGAAGCCCGTTTAAGGTTGCACCCTCTACATTTAAATTTATCTCTTCAAACTTACCGCCAAACTCGAATTTATAGTCGCTTGCAAGCTTTGTGGGAACAAACAGGAGTTTTTCTTGAAATACATAAAGCAGAGCTAAAACAACCAGATAAAACAGAAAAAATACACTAGAAAGATATAAAACGGTCTTACCCATAAAAATCCTTAAAAAAATATCTTGTATTGTAGCTTATTAGCGTTTAAAACATCTTGCAAATTTGATTTAAGACCTGCGTAGTAACTATCATCGCCAAAAATATAAATTTGCTTATAAAGTCCTAAAAGATGCGGGAAATTTCGCCCTATAAAGGCTAAAATTTTATCTTTAAAGGCAGGATACAAATTTAGCCTGTCAAACATAATCTCATCTGTCATACCGCCGTAATCTTGTGCGAATTTAATCGCAGGAGTAATAACCGGAAAAATAGGAGCAACAAATAAAAATGTCTTAACGCCCTGCTCTCTTAAGCTTCTTAACGCATCTAAACGTTCACTAATCCTGCTTGATCTGGGCTCAAAAACGGCTCGCAAATTCTCATCAAGAGTAGAGAAACTAAGCCCTACTCTTAAATTTGGCATAGTTTTAAAAAGATTGATATCACGCACTACTAAACTTGACTTGGTTAGAATTTGCAAATTCACATCCGAATTTGCTAACGCTTCAAGCACTTTGCGAGTGTTTTTAAATTTAGCTTCAAACGGATTATAACAATCCGTAACCGAACTCATAAAAATCCGCTCGCCTTTGTAATTTCGCATAAATTTCTCAAGCGAGCTTTCATCAAACTCCTTAATATCAACAAATTCTCCCCACTTTTCAGAGTGTCCGCTCATCTTTTGCATAAATTCGGCATAACAATAAATGCAAGCGTGCGGGCAACCCACATAAGGATTGATAGCGAAGTTAAAGCCTGAAATTTTAGAAGAAGAGATGATGTTTTTGGATTTTACGAAAGAGAGTTTCAGGATTGGGCTTCTTTAAATTTAATATCCCTTAAAACCTTGCCCGTGATACAGTTTTTGCCTGATTTTTTGCCTTGACCCAGCAAGCTATCAGCCTCTTTAATAGCGTTATCAATGTCAAATTTATCGTCTATATCGGCATAAGCAAAGCCAAAAGTTATCGATACGTTAAGCTTTTCTTGCTCAAATTTAAAGGTGTGTTTATGGATTTTTTCCCTAATGCGATTTAATATGATGTTTGAATTTTTCAAATTCGTATTTATTATAAGTAGCAAAAACTCTTCGCCGCCAAATCTAAACGCATAGTCTTGCTTCCTAAGGCTTGTCTTGATGATATTCGCAACTTTTCTTAGCACCTCATCACCTGCATTGTGTCCGAATTTGTCGTTAATGCGTTTAAAATCATCCAAATCGCCTACCGCTACGCTTATGCTGCTTTTAGAGTTAAAAGCGTTTCCTTGAACTAAATTTATAAAAGCTCTGCGATTTGGCAACTGAGTAAGCGGGTCTTTATTTGCCGCCATCTCAAACTCTTGTTGTTTGTCAAGCATACTTAGATATATCATGGTATTGAAAATTCCAAGCAAAGACGAAAACACTACAAGAGCGCAAACTACCAAAAGAAAGTTAAATACGTATATCAGCTGAGCTTGACTACTTACAATCTCGGTCGTATCATGAAGCAAAACATATAGTAATAAATAAACTGCGCCCTGAATAAACGCTGCTACATATCCAAGTATCTTGCCTATGGAATTAGTAAAAAAAGCCACCGAGATAAGGGCTAAAATGATATTTTGAAATCCATATCCCCAACCAAGCACACAGGTGCAAACAAAAGCGTGGATAAATATCTCAAATCTTGTTACTACAAGAACTCTTTGAATCATATTACTATCTTTTAAGATATAAGCCAGATACACATATACCAAAACGCTAGCGATATTCATCATGGATAAATAAGGCTTATTGATATACAAAAATATGACAAAATACATTATATGAACGAGCATAAAAGCTATCATTATAATCTGTAATTTTTTGCTGATATCAGAACCGATAAAAGACCTTCTCATTCTTGTGCCCATTTCTTAATCTTAACCCGGTTTTTCCCCTCTTTTTTGCCTTCATATAAAAGCTCATCGGCACTCTTTATAATCTGCTTAATGTCCACATCAGATCCAACATCGTCACTTAAAATAATAGCGCCAAAAGTTACTCCGACACCCTTATCGTCAGGAGTCTTTATCATGTTTACCTTACGTAAAATTCTATTTAAAATTTTCTCCGCATCGCATTTGTTTGAGATAAAAGCGGCTATTAAAAATTCCTCTCCACCCCATCTAGAAACTACATCTTCATCGGCTCTAAAATTTTCACTAAGTGCTCCAGCGGTAGCTTTGAGCACTTCATCGCCTTGAGTATGTCCAAAAGTATCGTTTATGTTTTTGAAGTTATCTATATCCGCAAGCGCTATGAGTATCTCTTTTTTGCCGCCATAAGTTTTACCCTGATTTGAATAAATTTTCAACATATCCTTTATATGATCCTCTACTATCAAGCGATTTTTGAGTCCCGTCAGATAGTCATGCTCGGATATCTCCTTAGCTTTATCGCTTTTCATCTTAATATCTTCAAAATTTTGAACATGCATAGAGCCAAGAGCCATAGTTCTTTTTAAAAACGAAGTAAATATACAAAGAAATAAAAATATATAACAGCCTTCTTTAAATTTCTCATCAAGTAGCTGCATACCCAAACTATCTCTATAAAGATAAAGTATCAAATAAAGAGTAGCTTCAAACATCATAATGGCAAAAGAGAAAAAATTCCTCTTTAAGATCATAAAATAATTAGCGCCTATAGCCCAAATAAAAATATTTTCTATACCGTATCCCCAACCAAATAACAAAATCCCAAATACGGCGTGAAAGACTACAGCTCCATGCACCCAGTATATTACAACCTCTTTTGAAGATCTTCTTTGATAGTAAAATCCGAAAGTAATTAAAGCGGTGATAAGGTATACGGTAATAATTTTAAAGTCTATATTTTGAATTATTAAAAATATACAAATTATGATATTTATAAATACAAAAAGTAGCAACAAGAAATTATATACTTGGTTTTGTCCGTTTTTACCGGCCCTATATTGAATATTTGATATATTATACTTTGTCGTCATATCTTAAATCAACCTAAATACACTCATTTGTCTCAAAGAGCTATAAAAACGCAATTGTATCATAATATTAAATAAAATTAATAAAACTTAAAAATAAAATAATTAATAATAAATATTATTAATAAATTTTTATAACTATACAAATTTAGTTTATACGAATTTTAAACAACTTTTTGGCAAGATAATTAGATTATTAAAAATAACGAAATTCAGAGGTAAATTTATGGTTGAGATTAAAAATTTAGTTATGAGATTTAATGCGCAACTTCTATTTGAAGATGTAAATTTAAAGCTAAATCGCCAAAATAGATACGGGCTCATCGGCGCAAATGGCGCGGGCAAATCAACGTTCTTAAAAATTTTATCAGGCGAGCTTGAAGCAAATTCAGGCGATATCGTCATAGAAAACGGACTTAGAGTAGGCACGCTCGGGCAAGATCAGTTCGCGTTTGAAAATTTCACCATTAAAGACGCCGTTTTATACGGCAACAAGCGCCTTTATGACGCGGTTAAAGAGAAAGAAAAGCTTTACATGAGCAAGGAATTTACCGACGAGATAAACGAGCGTTTGGGCGTTTTGGAGATGATAACGGCTGAAGAAGATCCAAGCTACGAGTATGAAACAAGGATAGAAAAAATCCTAAGCTCGCTTGGTTTTAGCGACTTTGATAAGCTTATGAGCGAAGTTGAAAATTCGGACAAATTTAAGGTACTTTTAGCTCAAGTGCTCTTTCCAAAGCCTGATATTTTATTTTTAGACGAGCCGACCAACAACCTTGATATCGAAAGTATCAAGTGGCTTGAAAACGAACTAAACCGCCATGAAGGTACGATGGTTGTAATCAGCCACGACCGCCACTTTATCAACGCTGTCTGCACACATATCTTGGATGTGGATTTTAAGAAAATTCGAGAATTTACAGGCAACTACGACGACTGGTATATCGCCTCAACTCTCGTTGCAAAGCAGCATGAGATGGAGCGCGATAAGAAACTTAAAGAAAAAGAGGAGCTTGAGAAATTTATCGCTAGATTTAGCGCAAACGCAAGTAAAGCGCGCCAAGCTACAAGCCGTCAAAAGCAGTTAAGCAAGCTTGATATCGAAGAGATAAAAGTCTCAAGCAGACGCGATCCGAGCATACTCTTTCGCACCAAGCGCGATATCGGAAACGAAATTTTAGAAGTTCGCAATATAAGCAAGAAATTTGACAAAACGCTTTTTGAAAATTTTAGCTTCAAGCTCGAAAAGAACGACAAAGTAGCCATCATCGGCGCAAACGGCGTAGGCAAAAGCACCCTAGCTAAAATCATCATAGGAGAGGTTAAGCCCGATAGCGGCGATATCCACATAGGCGCAACCATCGAGCCAAGCTACTTCGCGCAAGATACGACAAATAAAATTTCAGGCGAACTTAAGCTATACGAGTGGCTACAAGATGAGAAAAACAAAGACCTAGATGAGATCAGAAAGTGCCTTGGCAGAATGCTCTTTAGCGGTGCCGAGCAAGAAAAATCAGTAAGCTCGTTAAGCGGAGGCGAAAAGCACCGCCTAATGCTTAGTAAGATCATGCTTGACCGCGGAAATTTGCTGATCTTGGATGAACCAAACAACCACCTTGACCTTGAGGCTATCATCGCTCTTGGCGAGGCTCTTTATAAATTTAACGGCAACGTAATCTGCATAAGCCACGATAGGGAGCTCATTGATGCGTTTGCAAACCGCATTATCCACCTTAAAGGAGATGGCGAGATAGTGGATTTTAAAGGCACATTTGAAGAGTATATGCAGCAGCTTGAGGCTGGAGTTTAAGTACATGATAAAGGTTTTGTTCGTATGTCACGGAAACATCTGCAGAAGCACGATGGCGGAGTCTTTATTTACGCACATAGTTACGAAGCTCGGTTTAGCGAGCAAATTTGAAATAGCTTCGGCAGGCACAAGCAGCGAAGAGATAGGCAATCCCGTTCATCACGGCACACAATCTAAATTAAAAGAAAAAGGCGTAGCGGTAGTATCACACAGAGCCGTTCAGATGAAAAAGAGCGATATAGACTACTACGACCACATAATCGCAATGGACACGGCAAACATCAGAAATATCGAGCGTATCGCAGGGTATAAAAGCGAAAAAGTTGCAAAGCTGCTTTCGTTTGCAGGCTCTAGCGATGATGTCGCCGATCCTTGGTACACAGAGGATTTTGAAACCACATTTAAAGATATCAAAATGGGACTTGAGGGATTTTTATCTACTTTAAAATTTTAGGCTAAATTTTACCTAGCCAAAAAGAAATTTAAGCACAAAGGCTTTGGGGGTCTTACCCAAAGCGCTATTTTTTAATCAACTTTAACATTTACATTACGCAAAAGCGTATTTACCACAGGCGAGTATTTAATCGCCTTATCTATTAAAGCTTTGTTTGTAGCTTCGTCTTTGTTTGTGCTAAGATTTATTTTCAGCCTTACGTCGGTCATTCCAAGCGGTTTATCGCTAAGATCGCCCGTACCCCAAACGGCAGTGATGTTTAGATCGCCCTCAACCAAAACCTCAAGATTTGCTATCACTATATCTTGATCTACAGCATTTGCATGAATTCCTACGGCTACGCAGCTTCCAAGCGCGGCAAGAACGGCTTCGCTCGGATTTAGTGCGGTGTCCTCACCAAGAAGCGTAGGCGGCTCATCTACGATATAAGGCGGTAGATTGCGGATATAGTTTTCGTGGCGAAATTTACCCTTTGCTACCGTGCGACATTTTATGGTTTTTATCACATCAGGATTTTCTATACCAGCCTTTTTTAAGGCTTCAAGACCTGCTTTATCTATCGGGTCAAGTCTTGTTCAAGAGGTTGTGCAAACTTCCATTGTTTATCCTTTAAATTAAATTGTTTCGCAATTGTAATGCAAAAATTTTAAATCCACGATAAACAGATCTAAATGAGCTCAAATTTCACTCGCCCTATTTTGCAGCCTTAGCTTGCTCGTTAAGATACGGTATCAAGTAGCCATAGCCCTCTTTTTCCATATCCTCTTTTGGGATAAATTTAAGTGCAGCGCCGTTGATGCAGTATCTTAGACCACCCTTATCTCTTGGACCGTCGTCAAAAACATGCCCAAGGTGCGAATCAGAAAGACTGGTGCGCACTTCAACCCTTCGCATGCCGTAGCTATTATCAGCCACTTCGCCAAGCAAAGAGCCGTCTATCGGCTTGGTAAAGCTTGGCCAGCCCGAACCTGAATTGAATTTATCATAAGATGAAAATAGCGGCTGTCCGTTAGTTATATCTACAAATATCCCTTCCCTTTTTTCATCATTTAGTTCGCTCGTAAAAGGCCTTTCTGTAGCCGAGTTTTTAACTACGTCGTAAGACAGATCGCTAAGCTCGCTTTTAAGCTGTGCATCGTTTTTATTTTGATAACTTTTTAGCTTATCCATATCCATTTTCGCTTCTTTCTTTTTACTGCTTAGCACCGCGTCTTTTGGAGGTAAGCTCTCAAATGTCACGTGGCAGTATCCGTTTGGATTTTTAGTTAGGTAGTCTTGATGATACTCCTCTGCTTTGCTGATGTTTTGTAGCGCCATAACCTCGACAACTATAGGTTTGCTATACTCTTTTTGCTTTTCTTTTATAAAAGCTAAAATTTCAGCCTCATCCTTTGGATCGGTAAAGTAAATTCCCGTTCTGTACTGAGTTCCGCGATCATTTCCCTGCTTATTTAAGCTAGTCGGATCAATCGTATAGAAAAAATACTTAAGCAAATGCGGCAAATCGATAACATACTCATCATACTCGACATATACGGCTTCGGCTGCATTTGTGTTGCCGTAGCTTACTTGCTGATAGCTTGGATTTGGCACTTTTGAATTTGCATAAGCGACATACGTATCTTTGACTCCTGGGAGCTGCTTAAGATAAGCCTCCGTCCCCCAGAAGCACCCTCCCGCTAAAACTATAGTTTTATTTCCCATTTCGGCTCCTTTTGCCCATGTTGATACGGCTGCGACAATCAAAGCCGCAACGATTTTTTTAATCATTTTCTCTCCTCATTTCTAATTTTATTTTGAAATGATATATTAGATTTGTAAAGCTAGTGTTAAATTTGTCATAAATTTAAAACATTGTATAATTACCAAAAATTCAAACAACAGGAGCTTTAATGAATAAATTTCTAAATCTTACACTTATTTTTGCTATCGCACTAGTTTTGAGCGCTTGCACAAATAAATCAATGGTCCAAAATGAAACCATAGAAAATAAAAAACCGCTTACGATATTTGTATTGGATACATCAAGTGCCATAAATCAAACAGATGCTTATATGCAAAGTTTAAAAGATATCGTATTAAAAACAGATGGCAATAAAACAAATTTAAGTCTTGTAAATTTTAGCGGCTCTTGTAAAGCGGATGTACAAATTTATCCTACTGCCGATATGCAAAAATTTATAGCCTCAACAGAAAATATAAATTTTGGCGGCAAATCAGCGCTTTCAAAAGCCATCTCAAAAGCAAATTCGTTAGCCAAAAACTCACAAACACAAGTAAATCTTATCATTATCGGCTCTAGTCATGATACTTGCAACAGCAAAAACACAAGAGTACAAATCGATAAACTTGCAAGAGACAACTCAAATTTAGCAATAAACTCTTTTGTTATAGGCTACAAAGTAAATTTAAAGACTAGAAATGAGCTTAAAAATTTAACATTAGGCAACGGAGTATACATCGATGCAAGAGATATTGAAGATCTTTCTTCTTCTCTAAATTCTATCGTCTCAAGGCTTAACATATCAAAACATAGCTGGAACGATAAAGTATATAATTTCGATATAAATTTTGACAATGCAAAATATGAGATTAAAGATGAATTTAAAGATAAAATTAAGGAATTTGCAACTTACTTAATACAAACAGAAAAAAGTGCAGATATCCAAGGTCATACGGATAATACCGGAAATAAAAAACGCAATAAAATACTTTCCAAAAAACGAGCCGATGCCGTCAAACATGAACTGATTAAGCTGGGTGTAAACGAAAACAAATTAAGCTCAACAGGATACGGAAGCGATAGGCCGAAATTCAAAAACAACACAAAAGAAAATAGATACAAAAATAGACGCGTAGAAGCTCATATAAGATAATTAGAGTTTTGCATTATAATAAATTTCTAGCCGTTATCGGCAAGGCTAGAAATTTAAACTCCTCAATCTCAAAAACATTTGCAAATTCATAAAATTTACTCATCTCTTCTTCGTTAAATTTAGCCGTCCATATCGCACCGATACTGTTAAATTCACGCTCGAATTCGTTTAAATTTTGAGAGTTAAAAAAATGCTCAAAGCGAGACATCAAAGCAAAAGGAGTATAAAATTTACACTCGTCTTTAAACTCAAATTTTTTAAGTTCCGCTTCATTTATCGCTAAATTTACGGCCGAGCTATAAGCTCTTACAAGCCCGCCCGTGCCAAGCTTGATCCCGCCAAAATAGCGCACTATAAACACGCCTGCATTTATCAAATTCGCTCCCCTTAGAGCATTTAAGCTCGGAGCTCCGCTTGTGCCTTTTGGCTCGCCGTCATCGCTTTGATTTTCTACGATTTGACCATATTTATTTAGTTCGCGGTAAGCCCAGACTATATGCACCGCCTTTGGATGCTCAGTTTTAAGGCGCTCATGCACTGCTTTAAACTCGTTAAGCGGTACAAGATAGCTTAAAAATGTAGATTTTTTGATCTCGCTTTTGGCGGTGTAAATTTCAGATATTGTCTGCATAGCGGGTGAATTTCCTAAAAATTTTAGTTGATTTTAGCAAAAATTTTAATTAATAGTAGTAAGAGTAAGATAGTAAAGAATATAACTCTCCATATTTTAAAAAGTCAAGATAGCCATAGCTTTTACTGTCTTGTAGTACTTTAGTTTGATTTTATCATTTAACGTTATATTTGGCAGCAAAAATCATAGCCTGTGTATTTATCAGCCAAATACTCTTTTTTATCTCTTAAATTCTCATTATTATATTTAGGAATCTTAAATACAATATTGTAATCTTTTATAAGACTTGGAGTAACTGCCAACAAGTCGGCCTCATACGGTTATCTTAGGATATGATCTTGCTTTCTCTAGTTCTTTATAGTTTCTATCGCTTTTAATTTATTTTTTTGCCGTTATTTGCAAGTAATATATCTACAACTATGATTTATTTTTTCTTCTATTTTTTTTACTAGATGAAAGACAATCATTCCACATACACCAATCATGAGAATGCTTGCAAGATTAAGTTCATCATTAAAAAGATTTGCAGCAAAACCTCCTATCATGCCTGTTAGAATGGAAATAGTTGCTCGTTCAAATTCCATTTTATATCCTTTTAAAAAATATTTTATATAAGTTTATCATTTTTTGTAAAATTAAGACTGAAATTACTTTATCTTGATTTTAATTTGATAAAGATAAAACTATAAAAATCTATACAAAAACTAGTTTTGTAAATGTAAAAATTTAAAAAAAATTAAAGTTTTAAGAAATAAGCCTACCGCTAAATACAATAGGCCTAGAAGTTAGATATCAGTTTTTGCGAGTAGTCGCATCAGGAGTAAATAAAGGCTTATTCATAAGCTTAAAGTCGGCTATGAATTTTTGCCCTTTCTCGCCTGTTATCCACTCGATAAATTTATTTGCATTTTCTACGTCGGTTTTTGCGCAGTGTTTAGGATTTACGGCGATTACGGAGTAGAAATTTTTAAGATCGTCATCGCCTTCATTTACGATTACAAGCGACGGATCGTTTTTCATGTTCGCTTCGTATTTGATATATGTGCCGCGATCGGTAAATGTAACGCCTTTTTGCTCGGCAGCCGCATTTATAGTAGCTAGCATGCCTTGGCCTGTTTGAGCGTACCAAGCGTCTTTTTCAGGAACTTCGCCTGCAACTTTTTTCCAGATGCCTTTTTCTTTATTATCGGTGCCTGATTTATCGCCGCGTGAGAAAAATTTAATGCCCTCAGCCCTAATCATCTCAAAAGAGCCTTTTATGTCTTTACCCTGAAATTTAGGCGCGATTGATTTATCGGCGATTAAAACGAAGTCGTTATACATAACAGCCTTGCGCTCAACACCAAAGCCTTTTTCAACGAATTCTTTTTCAACCTTTGGCGAATGCACGAAAAGTATGTCGGCATCGCAGTTCTCGCCAAGCTTAAGTGCCGCTCCCGTACCTACGGCAGTCCATTTTAGATCCACTCCTGTTTCAGCCTTATAAACAGGATAGATAGCATCTAGCAAGCCAGTATTATCGGTACTTGTCGTAGTAGCCATCACAAGATCGCTATCAGCGGCAAAAACAGTGCAAGCCACAACAAGTGAGCTTAGGATTAACTTTTTCATTTTTCTCCCTTTAAAATTTTAATAAAGATGTGCTATCATAGCAGATTTTAAATAAATTTAAATCAAATTCGGGAAATTAATTTTGGATTACATCTTAGAAGGGATAATATCCGCCTTCGGCTTGCTTTTAAACGGCGATGCAGAGACTTATTCGGCGATTAAGGCGACACTTTACACATCAAGCATATCGATCATGCTTGCTATCATCTGCGGATTTCCTATCGGCTTTGTTTTGGGATTTTACAACTTCTTCGGAAAGAAATTTCTAAGACTTCTAAGCGATACGGCTCTAGCAGTGCCGACGGTCGCTATCGGACTTATACTTTATGCTTTTATCTCAAGACACGGTCCGTTTGGAGAATTTGGACTTTTATTTACGCTAAAAGCCGTCATGCTAGGGCAGTTTGTGCTAGCCATGCCTATTGTTGTTTCGCTAACGGCAAGCGTTATAGAAAATATGGAGCGCAAGCACTATCTTACGCTAATGAGCTATCGTTTGAGCAAATTTAAGCTCATTCTAGCCGTTCTTTACGAGCTTAGATACTCGCTTCTTGTGGTTTTTGCTACAGCTTACGGCAGGATCGTGGCTGAAGTGGGCGTTGCGATGATGATAGGCGGAAACATCAAGTGGTTTACCCGAACTATAACCACGGCGATATCGCTTGAAACAAACAAGGGCGAATTTTCTATGGGTATCGCGCTTGCTTTAGTGCTGATTTTTATCGCATTTGCCGTAAATTTAACCACTCACCAGCTAAAAAGACTTGACAAATGATAAAGCTTAAAGACGTGCTCGTAAGATACGAAAACAACATCGTGCTTGATATAAGAAAATTAGAGCTTCAAACAAGAGGTATAACCGCACTTATGGGCAACAACGGAAGCGGCAAAAGCACGCTTATAAGAGTTGTGTCCTTTCTTCAAAAGCCAAATTCGGGTTATGTCGAAATTTGGAAAGAGAGCAAGCCTAGTCTAAAAACCCTGCGTCAAATTTCAGTGCTTTTTCCCGAGCCTATGCTTCTTAAAAGAGGTGTGAGGCAAAATTTCGAGTTTGCGTTAAAAAGTAGAAATTTAGAGCGAGAATTTAACTCAAGAATTGGCGAAGCGCTCGAGCTTGTAGGGCTTGACGAGAGCTTTTTGGATAAGAAAAATTATGAGTTAAGCTCGGGTCAAACTCAGCGCATAGCGTTTGCTCTCGTGCTTGCTTTGCGCTCAAAGCTAAATTTACTTGACGAGCCGACAAATAGCGTAGATCTAGCCACTTCAAAGCTGTTTGGTAAAGCCGTAAAATATCAGCACGAGCAATATAAAAGCGGCTTTATAATCGCGAGCCACGATGAAAAATGGCTAAGCGCAATCGCGCAAGATAGCGTGTTTTTGCACAGAGGTAAGGTAAGCGAATTTGAGATAAAAAACATATTTGAAAATCAAAACGGCTTTTTAAATTTTGGCTCTGAAGTTAAATTTGCATTGCCGCAAGCTCTAAAAAACGCAAACAAAATCGCAATCAATCCAAACAAGATAATATTAAGCAAAGAGCCTTTTGTCGGTAGTTTTAGCGGACTTTTACACTCCGTTTCCATTATCTACGGCACATCTCTTTTGGTTAAGGTCAAAATCGGAGATTTTCTTATAAAAGCGGTCGTTAGTAGCCAAAATTTTATAGGAAATAAACTAACAACAGGCGAAAATGTATATTTTGGCTTTAGCGATGAGGCATTTTTGGATATAGAATAAATCAAAAATTTATAAATTTCTTGATATGATAATGATTTTTAAATTAATAAGGTTAAAAATCGAAAATGGACTCAAAAATTTCAAGAAATTTGGCTATGAAAATCCTTGCGATGATAGTTTTGGGTGCTATTTATAGCGGCTCAAGCATACTGATACTATTTTTTATCAACAAATACCTACTAACCTTAACTCAAAAAAACGCTCTTGTTTTGGCTAGCTTCTTTGGGCTTTTGGCTGCATTTTTGATCTCTTCGATACTTTCTCGCATAGCGCTGTCTGCTATCGGTCACAACTTCGTCTTTGATATGAGAATGCAGATAATAAAGCGAATTTTAGACACTCCCAATCAAAAAATAGCCGCCATAGGAAAGTCGAATTTATTAGCCTCGCTTTCAAGCGACATAATAAGCCTTACAAACGGATTTACAAGGATTCCGGACATCATACAAGGAAGCTTGATCATATCCTTTGCAAGCTTTTATATAGCCTACTTGTCGCATGAAATTTTTCTTTTTTTGCTTATTTGGATGAGCGTTACGATATTTATTAGCAACGCTTCTATGAAAAATATCTATAAATACTACGGACTTCACAGACAAAACGAAGATACGTTATACAAAGACTACCAAACCAGCATAGAAGGGCACAGGGAGCTAAGCCTAAATTTAAAAAGAGCAAAAAAGCTTTATAATGACAGATTCGTGCCAAACGCCAAGGATCTTCGCTCAAATATCATAAAAGCTGAAATTTACTCATCGTTTGCCAGCAACTGGATCAGCGCTATGATGCTAGGCGCCATAGGAGCGGTTATTTATATCTGTCTTGCGTATCAGGTTACGACTTTGCAAGATGCCATAACGATAGCTTTAACTATACTATTTTTAAGAGCGCCGCTTATGATGGTGGTTTCAAGCATTCCGAGTCTTTTTAAATCAAAAATAGCCTACGAAAAGCTAAAAAAGCTTGATCTAACTAAATACGAAGCAGAATTTAGCATGAGTGAAAATTTCCCGCAAAGCTGGGACAAGCTAAGTTTAAAAAATATAAATTTCAAATACGACATAAACGACGAATTTGGCTTGCACGATATAAATTTAGAAATAAACAAAGGCGAAGTAGTATTTCTGGTGGGTAAAAACGGAAGTGGCAAATCAACTCTTTTTATGATATTAGCAGGACTCTTAAAGCCAAATAGCGGAGAGATGTATGTGGATGATCTGCTTATCACAAAAGAGAATTTAAAAGCCTATGCAAATACGATAAGCGCCGTATTTAGCGACTTTTATCTATTTGACGAAGTCTTAAGCGATGATGATAAATTTATAGACGAGCTTCTTAAAAAGATGTTTTTGGATAAAAAAGTAAGCGTAAAAGATGATAAATTCAGCACCCTAAACCTCTCTCAAGGACAAAGAAAACGCCTTGCCATGGTTGCGGCACTACTTGAAAAACGCAAATTTATCATACTTGACGAGTGGGCCGCCGATCAGGATCCGCAGTTTAGAAAGATGTTTTACAAAGAAATTTTAAACGAACTAAAACAATATGGCTACACTGTTTTTGCTATCAGTCATGACGATGCTTATTTTGAATGTGCGGACAAAATTTACAGCATAGAAAACGGAAATTTAAGTCAAATAAAATAATTTTTGATTTTAATTATTAATTAAATTCTATTTTGTTACTATTGAGTAATTTTTTAAATTTTAAGGAGTGTTAATGAAAGAAAGAGCGATCGAGCATATGAACTCAGAACACATGGAAACCGTTATTGCGTTTTGCAAGAAATTCGGTTCTTTTAAAGACGTAAGCAACGTAAAACTAACTGATATGAACGAAGACGGGCTTATTATCACATGTGATCAAGGTGAAGTTTTTGCGCCGTTTTTACAAAAAGTGGTTAATGGAAATTACAAAGACGAGATAATGGCTCTTTATAGAAGCCTTGATGTAGGAAGCGGGCTTGAAAAGATCGAAAAAGGCGTTATAGAACTTATCGACTCTCTAAAAACGGTTATCGTTTCAAGCGTGCATAGCAACATGCAATGTGTCGGCTCATATACGCCGTTTGTAAGAATTAATGAAGATATATACATCTGCCTAAGTTCGGTTGCCGAGCACTACCACTCGATAAAGGCAAACCCTGATAAAATTTCTTTGCTTTTCATAGAAGATGAAAGCTCTGCAAAAACGATATTTGCAAGAAACCGCTTAAGCATAAAAGGTGAAGCTAAATTTGTAGAAGACGAAGCACTTAGAAACGAAATTTTTGATAAACTTGCCGAGAAAAACCCGAAAGAATCAGCTATAAAACAGCTTAGAAATATGGCAGATTTTTATATCATAAAAGTTGATCTAAAAGAAGGCAGATACGTAAAAGGATTTGGCGCAGCGTATAATTCAAACGGTCTTAAACTAAGCCAAGCTGCAGGAGAGAGCAATCCTCACCAAAAAAATCTGCACGGACATAACCCACACGGCGGACATAATCCACACCAAAGACAACACTAAAAATAACTTTCTATAAGATATAGTCGCTAAATTTAGCGACTATACTCTATTTTAGCCTAGTTTTTAAATTGAATAAAATTTATAAAATATTAATTATTCAAAAACTATACTTTTTTCATAATACAATATTGATTTTAATTATCGATTAAGTAATAAAGTTATAATATTATTGTTTACATTATGTTTGTAAATCAAAAATAACTAACTAATATTAAGGAGCTAAAATGGATTATGGTTTAGGAGCTAAAACAGCCAAAATAGCTATCATTACATCTTGTATCGCTACGGTTAGTCTATATGGAGCAAATGAAGAAAATACGAAGCTAAACAAGACTATCGTAACCTCAACAGGCTTTGAAACTCAACTCAAAGACGAGGTAAAAAATGCATACATCATCACAGCCGAAGAGATCAAGGATAGAGGGTATACAAGCGTATCCGAAGTGCTTGAAAGAGCGCCCGGAGTATATATATCAAACGCGGGAGTATTTGGTGCAGAAGAGATAGACATGAGAGGTCAAGGACCTTATGCAAAAACCAATGTCAAAACACTAATTAACGGAGTGAATCTAAATACTCTAAAAGCGGGACATGGAAGCATAGCTACGCCGTTAAATTTAATAGCGGTTGAGGATATAGAAAAGATCGAGATAATACCCGGAGGAGGAGCAGTTCTATACGGAGGAGGAACTGCAGGTGGCGTTATAAACATTATCACAAAGAAAAAACCTAGAGATTTTTACGCTAACGCCTCATCTAAAATCGCTTCATACAATTATAAAGATGCAGTTATCGGTATAGGCGGACTCGTAAACGAAGATCTGTTTTTAAAATTTAGTGCAAAAGGCTTTGATTCCAAAAGATATAAAAGAGGCGAAGAGACAAACGGATACTATCTAAACGGCGGTATCACTTACCAGATAAACGATAATCAAAGCATCTCGATAACTCCTAGCTTTTACTCTCAAAAATATGAAAATCAAAGCGGAGCTCTTACAAAACAGCAAGTAGAGCAGGATCGCCGCCAGTCAAGTAGGCCTGAGGCTCCGCAAACTTATAAAAAATTTGATATCACGCTTGATTACTCTTTAAAACTTAGCGATAACTACGAAATCAACTTTATGCCTTACTATTTGCACACCAAATTTGAGCAAAACGGAAAAAATATAATCAAATTTTCGGATAAAAAAATAGGTGCAAATTTAAAAAATAGACTTACTTACGACAGAGGCGAGTTTATTTTCGGATACAACTACGAAGATATATATGACAAGCTATCTCAAAAAGACGAATTAGGAAAAGAGATCCACTCGGTCTATTTTTTAGAAAAGCATAATTTTACAGATATGCTATCTTTAAATTTGGGCTCCAGATACGAAAGAGCCTCCTATGACGTAAAAAGACCCGAAAGCAAAGGTGCCATAAAAAGACCTATGTTTCATGCTAGCAAAAATACAAATTCTTACGCATTTGAGATAACTCCGAATTTTAAGTATTCAGATACGGGAAATACTTATGTGAAATTTGAAAAAGGCTTTGTATCGCCTTCTCCGCAAGAACTTGTGGACAATATCAAAATTCCCGGCGGATACGAGTATCAATTTAACAACTTAAAGCCAGAAACCTTCTATACATACGAAGTCGGATTAAAAGATATGATTTTTGATCAGTTCTTTAGTGCAGCACTGTTTTATACGGACACTACGGACATGATATTTGCCAAATGGACTCAACCGCACGGCAATCCTATGAATCCAAACATTAACTGGGAAAGAAAATATATAAATCTAGATAAGGCCAAAAGATACGGGCTTGAGCTTTATTCAGAGCAATCTTTAATAGAAAACAAGCTAAAGCTCACTCAGTCATACAGTCGTGTAACCGCCAAAGCTAAATTTAAAAGAGAAAACCCAAGAACAGGGCAAACAATAACCGTAAAGGAAGAACTTCCAAACATAGCCAAGCAAAAATTCATATTTGGAGTTGATTATGCGCCTATTAAGAATCTAAATTTATATGTAGACGTAAAATATCTTTCAAAAATTTTAAATAATAGCGGTGAAAAAATGAGTTCAAAAACGCTAGTAGATGTATCGGCAAGATATAATTTTACAAAGAATTTTTCATTAGTAGGCGGTATTAAAAATCTATTTGATAAAAAACACTACATATACTATGACACTACCGCAGAAAGAGGAAGAGGCATTTACTACCCTGCTCCGGAGCGAAATTACTACGTAGAGTTTAAATATAACTACTAACAAATTTAGGCGAGTAAAACGGCTCGCCTAAACTCTCTTTATAAAATAATTAAAATATTGATTTTAATTATCGATTAATAAATTTGATGATACAATTTTTTTCCGTAAATTTCATAAAAAACAATTTAAGACAACAAAACCGCAACTATAAAGTGTGTGTTTAACATATCTTGCGCGGTATTAAATATAAAAATAAAAGTAGATAAAAACAGTTCAAAATAGACAAGGAGAGAAAGGTGTTTAAAAAAATCACAACCATTAGTATTGTCGCGGTAGCCGCTCTTTACGGCTCTGATGCAAATACAAGACTTGATAAGACCGTTATCACGGCTACTGGCTTTGAGAGTCCTTTAAAGGATGAGGTAAGAAACGTATCGATAATAACCTCCCAAGAGATAGAAAACAGAGGCTATAAAAACTTAAAAGAGATTTTAGAAAAAGCTCCCGGAGTTAGTTTTAACGGCAAAACTGTAGATCTTAGAGGCCAAGGAAGCAAAGCAAACACATCTGTTAAGGTGCTTTTAAACGGTGTTGCGATGAATATGATAGATACTACCCCTACGACTATACCTATAGATCTCGTTCCAATAGAAGATATCGAACAAATCGAAATCATACCGGGCGGTGGAGCCGTGCTATACGGAAGCGGAACCAGCGGAGGAGTTATCAATATCATAACAAAACAAAAAGCCGTAAAACCATACGCAAACATATCTACCAAAATAGCCTCATACTCATACAAAGATCTAAATTTAGGCGTTGGCGGGAACGTAACGCAAGATTTATTTTTAAAAGCTACTGCCAAGGCGTTTGATGAAAAGGGCTATAGATATGACGAGAAAAACAAAGGTCACTACGCCTCTTTTGGATTAAATTACAAAATTTCAGATAACCAAAGCATAGTTTTTAACCCAAGCTATTTTAAGGCCAAAACTTACGGAGTGCCGACTTTATCCGCAGAAGAGATGGCTATAAACAGGCGACAAGCAGGCGGGGAACCGACCCTAACCACAAGCAAAAGACTAAATTTTGATGCAGACTATGCGATTAGATTTAATGATAAATTCGATATGCACATTATGCCTTATTATCAAGACGTGAAAATTATTCAAGACGATTTTCATATGAAAGATAAAAAAACCGGAGCAAACGTAAAAACAAGATATAACTACGGTAGCGGCGAACTTATAACAGGTTATGATTACTTAAATAACGAAGGCTACAGGATGATAAACGTCAATGTTAAAATGCCTATGTTTTCGAGAAATCAACTTACCGTATTTGATATGCAAAAGCAAACCCACTCTTTATATCTGCTTGAGAAACATAACTTCACCGACATCTTTTCTCTAAGTGCAGGAGCGAGGTTTGAAAGAGCAGATTATGATGTAATAAGAGATGTTAGTGTAGCTATGAGTAGGGGCGGAAGAACTATAAATACAAAAGACTACTTAAAAGTAGGAGACGATAAAAACAACTACGCCTATGAGATAACACCGAATTTTAAATATTCAGATAGCGGAAGTATTTATTTTAAATTTGAGCGCGGATATATATCTCCAGGACCAAATCAGCTTATAGATAAGCTTGGACCAAACGGACCTTATGTCTTAAACAATCTTAAATCAGAAACATATCATGGGTATGAGCTTGGACTTAAAGATCTTGTATTTGGAAATTTCTTTAGCGCGACTCTTTTTTTAACGGATACCAAAGATGAAATTTTAACAGTTTCTCTTGGAAGAAATGTTAGCGACGGATGGAATTTTAAAAATATAGACAAAACTAGAAGATATGGAACCGAAATTTATTCAGAGCAGGAATTTGGAAAATTTAAGCTAAAAGAGAGCTTTTCGTATGTAAATGCAAAGATCAAAACAGGCAAAAATTCAGGACGTAAAGTTCCTTTAGTAGAAAGTAGTAAATTTGTAATAGGGGCCGAGTATGAGCCTATTAAAAACTTAAATTTTTCAACCGACTTTAAATATCTATCAAGCTCTCTTGATGCAAACTATGACAAGATAGACAGTAGAAAAATTGTTGACGTGGGTTTAAGCTATAAATTTACAAAAGGAATTTTAGTGTCTGCGGGTATAAAAAATTTATTTAATGAAAAATATAATTATACTCAAAGCAAACAAAACAACTCTTACGACCCTGCTCCGGAGCGAAATTATTACGTAGAGTTTAAATACAACTACTAACGAATTTAAGCGAGCTTGCCTTGCTCGCTTAAATTTTACTATATATCTATAACATATTGATTTTAATTATCGCTTAATAAATTTGATGATACAATTTTTTCGTAAATTTCATAAAACAAAGAATGGGGAACTATGCTTGAGTATTTACAAACCGGCGGCATATTTATGTGGCCTATATTTTTTCTATGCGTTTTAGCTGTTGCCGTATTGCTTGAGAAGGCTTTTTACTTCACTTTTATAGAGATAGACTCGACAAGCACATTTAAGATGAAACTTAGCAATCTCATACTAGAAGGCGATACAAAAAAGATAAGGGAATTTTGCAAAAATTACAAAAATTCGCTTGCAAAAACAACTATATTAGTTCTTGATAATATCGAGAATTTAAACTCCACAAGCAAAACTCAAGTCGAATATGTCATAGAAGAAGCCGTGACCGTAGAGCTTTCAAATTTAGAAAAAAGAAGCTGGATATTAGGACTTTGTGCAAGCGCAAGCCCTCAGCTTGGACTTCTAGGAACGGTTGTGGGAATGATAAAGGCATTTGAAGGACTTAGCTCAAGCGTAAATGCTCCACTCGTAGCCATAGGCATATCAGAAGCGCTTTATACGACTGCGGCGGGACTTATAGTGGGAATTCCTTCGCTAGTGTTTCATCTAATGATAAATAAAAAGATTGATTTTATACTAAATGATCTAAACAGGCTCATAAGCTTATTTGGTAGATGTTGTGAAAGGAAATGCTGTGAAGTTTGTCCGTCGTAATAGACACAAAAGCGCCAGCATTTCGATGCTAAATTTGATTGACGTCATATTTGTCTTGCTTTTGTTTTTTATGGTAACGACTACTTTTAACAAATTTGCTCATATAGACATAGCTCTGCCTCAAACAAACTCAAATTTAGAAGAAAATAAAGACGATATAGTTCAGTTATTTTACTTGCTTGACGAGAGCTTGATACTTAAGATAAACGATGTCGAAAAAACGCTAAATCACGAAAATTTAAAAGAGGAGATCTCAAATTTAAGCCCTTCTCAAAAGAAAAACATAACTTTAAATGCGGACGAGGCTATAAACTACGGCAAAGTAGTTGATGTGATATCAAATTTAAAAGACGCAAACGTCCAAAACGTAGAGCTTAATATCAAAAAGAAAAACTGATCAAAAAGGATAAACAAAGTGCTTAATAAAATTATCGTATCAAATACACCTGTATATAAATACAATACCCAAACTAACCACTTAGAGTTCAAATATGCTTACTAAAACCAAGATGAGTATCGTTCTTGCGATACTCACCCTTATTCTTTGCATCATATCACTAAGCATAGGTGGAGCCGATATCAGCCAAAGTGATATCATAAATTTCTTTCTTGGCAAAGAGATAGATGAGATCAAGCAGACTATATTAGTAGAACTTAGGCTTCCTCGCTTGATTATGGCGCTTTTAATAGGCATGCTTCTTGCAAGCTCGGGCGTAGTCGTTCAAAGCGTATTTTTAAACCCGCTTGCAGATCCATACATCATAGGAATAGCGGCTAGTGCTACATTTGGTGCTGTTATAGCCTATCTTTTTAAGCTACCTGACATATACTATGGAATTTTTGCCTTCATTAGCTCGGCGATACTTTCTATCATCATTTTTAAACTATCCAAAAAAGGCAAATCAATAGCCACTCTTTTAATCATAGGCATAGCCTTCGCCTCTTTTTTAGGCGCTTTTACATCTTTTGCAGTCTATCTAATAGGAGAAGATAGCTTTAGGATAGTAGCTTGGACAATGGGGCATCTAAGCGGCGCTACCTGGGAGAGAATTACATATATCATAATACCGCTAGCGTTTTCAATGTCATATTTTTATCTAAAAAGATTTGAGCTAAACGTCATTTTAAGCGGAGACGAAGAGGCTCAAAGTCTTGGGGTTGATATAGAAAAGACCAAAAAAATTTTACTCATCGTCTCATCTTTAGCTGTTGGCTTCTCAGTCGCTTTTACAGGAATGATAGGCTTTGTAGGGCTTATCATTCCTCATATATTAAGAATGCTGCTAAAAACTTCAAGCAACGCAGTCTTAATCCCGGCTTCAGCGTTTACGGGCGCGTTTTTTCTTTTAGCATGCGACACGATAGGCAAAAGCGTGCTAAATCCTATCGAAATTCCCATAGGAGTTGTAACTGCGTTTTTCGGCGCACCGTTTTTTCTATTTTTAGCGATTAAATCAAAGCAAGGTATAGTCTGATGAGTGTGGTTGTTGAGAATTTAAATTTTACTTACGGCACCAAAGAGATACTAAAAGACATAAGCCTAAGTGCTAAAAACGGTGAATTTATAGGAATTTTAGGTCCAAACGGATGCGGCAAATCAACTCTTTTAAAAAACATCTTAAGAGTACTTGCACCCAAAAGCGGCATAGTGCAAATCAGCAACAAAGCCCTTAAAGACTACTCGCTTAAAGAGCTTGCCAAGACTCTTGGATTCGTTCCTCAAAAGTCCGTTCTTTCAATGCCTCTTTTAGTTGAAGATATCTTGCTTATGGGGCGTTTTTGTCATCTTAAAAGCCAATTTTCAGGATACGGCAAAGAGGATAAAAAGAAAGTTGAAGAGGTAATGGAGCTGCTTGATATATCGCACTTTGCAAAACGTATCGCACACTCTTTAAGCGGCGGAGAATTTCAAAGAGTTTTGCTGGCGCGTGCACTTGTAAGCGAGCCGAAAATTTTACTTTTAGACGAGCCTACTTCGGCACTTGATCTAAACTACGCAATTGAGATTATGAAAATTTGCACCAAGCTTACTAAAGAGCTAAATTTACTATCTATAATGGTTTTGCACGATCTGAATTTAGCCTCTATGTTTTGCGATGAAATTTTGATGCTAAAAGATGGAAAAGTAAGATATAAAGGCGCTCCAAAAGAGCTTTATACGAAAGAAATTTTAAAAGAAATTTACGGTCTTAACTGTGATGTAATCGAATATAAAAATAACCCGTTTGTGGTTGCATTAAAGGATTAATATGAAAAAAATATTTGTAGTTTTAGCTATATTGGCAAGCTTCATAAACGCCAAAAAGTTGGTCGTACTCGACCCTGCCGTTGTTGAGATCATTTATATGCTTGAAGCAGAAGATCAGATAGCCGCTATCTCAAATTTATCTATGTCAAAAATTTGGCCCGAAGAAAAGACTTCCAAACTAAAAACGGTAGGCACTTACACAAAGCCGAATTTAGAAAAGATAGTCGAGCTAAAGCCTGATCTTGTTATCGTTAGTTTTCACTCGGTAGATATACAAGACAGCCTTAAAAAGCTAAATTTACAAACCATTACTCTAAAAGCGGATAGCGTTAATGACATCTATCACAATATCGAGGAGATGGGTAAAATAACAGGCAAAGAGGCAAAAGCAAAAGAGGTAATCGAAGGCATAAAAGCTAAATTTAAAAGCTTTGAAGATCCGAATTTAAAAGACAAAAAAGTAGTTTCGCTATTTTCTTCAACTCCAATGATGGCATTTACGTCAAAAACTCTAGCAGGAGATATGCTCAAACAGCTTGGTTTTGTAAATGTAGCTGACGGCTTAGAAGGTGCAACTCCTGTAATTTCGCCTGAATTTATACTATCTTCAAATCCTGATTTTATAGTCATCATAGGCGGAATGGGCGGGGATAGCGACTTCTTAAAAACAAATCCCGTGCTTGCTAAAACAAATGCGGCTAAAAACAATAAAGTCATAACCGTTCCTTCTTCGCTCTTGCTTCGCGGAACGCCTCGCATAGGAGAAGGCATAGAAAAGCTTTATGATATGCTTACAAAATAAAAAAGAAGAGTAATTATGCGCTACTTTATAATCTCTTTGGCGATTAATATCGCTATTTTGTTTATCCCGCTAAAATCGGATGAAATTCTTTCGAAAAAAACCGAGGAAAATAAAGAGATAAAAGTAGTGCTAAATTTACAAAAAGAGCAACCCAAACAGGCTGAAATTTTGCCCGAGCAACCACAGCCGCAACCTGAAATTATCGAGCCTGAAATTTTACCGGAACCCATTATAGAGCCTGAACCTATTGTGGAGCCTGAAATTTTGCCCGAGCCCGTTATAGAGCCTGAGATCACGCCTAAACCAAATCCCGAAATCAAAAAGGCTGAAAAACCAAAAGATATAAAAAAGCCAAAGCCTAAAAAGCAGATCAAAAAACCTGAAAAAAAGATAGCAGAAGAGATAAAAGAGATTACTGACACACCTATGATACAAGAGCCTGCACCACCCGTAGAGCAGCCACAGCCCTTGTATGTGCCTCAAGCCAAAGAATCAAATATAGACAAAGAGAGCTACTGCAAAGAAAATATCGGCTTTAAGGTCTTAAAAGAGCCAAGAGCGGATTATCCTAAAAAGGCGATTATGCTTAGACTTAAGGATACTTTTTATGTTGAAGTTGATTTTAAGGTTACAAGCGGCAATATCCAGATAGTTTCCGTAAGAGGAAAAAATAAAATTTTTAACGACGAGGCGGCAAAAATCACAAAAGAAATGCAGATATCGGTACTAAAAGATATCAATCACTGCATCATAACCAAACCTTACGAATTCAAAATAAAGGATTAAAAATGTTTAAAGAGCGCGTAAAAGGACATCACACGGGAGGCGGAGGCAGACCGATACCCGCAAGCGAGGAGGAGCTTTTTGCATTTTTACAAGGATCTCCCAAGCAAAAAGAAGGCGTGATATACTTTCATATCCCGTTTTGCGATAATATCTGTTCGTTTTGCTCGATGAATCGCAGCAAACTTGACGGCGAACTTGATACTTATACGGAATTTTTGCTAAGCGAAATCGAAAAATACGGAAAATTCCCATATCTAAAAGAAAAAAGCATAGAGTCGGTTTATTTTGGCGGAGGCACTCCTACGACATTAAAAGAGCGCCATTTAGAGCCTATCATAAACGCTATACATAAAAATTTTAAAATTTCTTCTACCTGCGAATTCAGCCTTGAGAGCACCCTGCACAACTTAAATCTAAAAAAGCTCAAGCTGCTTGATAGCCTTGGAGTAAATCGCTTTAGTATAGGCATTCAAACCTTTAGCGACAAGGGAAGAAAGCTTCTAAATAGAGTTTACGGAAAAGATGACGCTATAAAAAGGCTTAGTGAAATTCGCCAAAATTTCGATAAATTCGTCTGTATAGACATCATTTATAACTACCCGAATCAAACCGTAGATGAAGTGCTTGAAGACGCACGCCTCATAAAAGAGCTTAAGATAGATAGCTCAAGCTTTTATTCACTGATGTTTCATGAAGGTTCCGTGCTGTCTAAGGAAATTTCGTCTGACTACTATGACTTGCAAACCGATAAAAAGCTTCATCACGCTTTTGCAAATTCACTTCTTGAAAGCGGAGATTACGAAGTTTTAGAACACACTAAGATAAACCGAAAAAACAGAGACGAGTATAAATACATCCGTCTTTCGCACAAAGGCACGGATATATTGCCTATCGGTTTTGGAGCGGGCGGAAAGATCGGCGAATTTAGCATGTTTGCGATGAATAAAGAGCGCAAAATGATATCCAAAACAACCGAAAATCAAAGAAAATTCGGTAAATTTATGAGTATGTTTCAGTATCCAAGCGTAAAATTTAACGACATAAGCGGTTATATCAGCGACGAAACTCTTGGCGAGCTTAAAGAGCTATTTAAAAAATGCGAAGAGCACGGATATATGAGCGTAGATGAAAAAGGTATAAAATTAAGCATAGACGGCGTATTTTGGGGAAATACAATCTCAAAAGAGATATCAACAATAGCAAGAAAGGATTTTGAATGAAAAAAATTGTAGTTTATAGTTCGCTAACCGGAAATACACGAAAAGTAGGCGAAGCGATAGCTCAAGAGATCGGCTGTGAAGCGGTTAGCTTCGAAGATGAGAGAGTTAAGGACTTAAGCGAATTTGACTTCGTGGGAGTTGGATTTTACGTCGATAAGGGCGGTCCCGATGCGCATTTTAAACGCTACATAAAAGAAAAAATCAAAAATAAAAATGTCGGGCTTTTTATAACTCTTGGAGCCGAACCTGAAGGTGAGCACGGCATCAAAATGCTTGAAGTAGGCAGAGAAATTTTAGAGCAAAACGGCAATAAAATCATGCGAGAATTCATCTGTCAAGGTGCAATCGATCCAAAACTGATAGAACAGATGCGAGAAATGGCTGCCAAAGCGGGAGATAAAGCGCTTCATCCTATCACTCCGGAACGTGAAGCAAGATGGGCGGCTGCAGCAAGCCATCCTGATGAAAAAGATATCGCTAATGCAAAGGCGGCTTTTAGAGGGGTTTAAGCACCCCCCTCCTCCTTTTTGATGTGTAATTTATCTCTTATTGCTAGCGCCTCCTAAATTTGAGCAAGTAAAAGGCTCTATATAAATAGCTCAAGCTAGCTCATTTTTTATTATCTTACGCGGCTAAATCGCCATTAAAATCAAAAAACAAAATATACAAATTTTACTGCTTAATTTATGCAAGTAAATAAAAAATCCAAATAAAGCCAAATTTGGCAATCTGCAAGTAAATATCTTTAGCTTGCCGCGAGCAAAATCAACTCTCTGCCCTACTCTCTGTTTTTTAAAATTTAAAGCCTTATACCATCAATGCAAAAGATGAAAGATAAATTTAGCTTAAAGCAAGAATTTAGCACGAAATTTTGACAATTAAATTTAATACTCTTAATTTAGCATTTAGTAAGGCTTGGTTAAAATACCCTAAAAAAGGAAATTTTATGATACAAACATGCCTTTTCCCCGCTGCGGGCTACGGTACTAGATTTTTGCCTGCGACAAAATCCCTTCCAAAAGAGATGCTACCGATACTTACCAAGCCGCTTATTCACTACGGCGTTGATGAAGCTTTGGAAGCCGGCATGAAAAATATGGCTTTTATAACGGGGCGCGGCAAACGAGCGCTTGAAGATTATTTTGATATAAGCTACGAGCTTGAGCATCAAATTTCAGGCACAAATAAAGAGTATCTACTAACCGAAATTCGCGATCTCATGGCAAAATGCACATTTTCATTTACGCGCCAAGAGAGCATGCGAGGGCTTGGCAACGCCATACACACAGGCAAAACCCTCGTAAGAGACGAACCTTTTGGCGTTATACTAGCGGATGATCTTTGTATCAACGAACAAGGCGTTGGCGTACTTACGCAGATGGTAAGAATTTATGAAAAATATCGCTGCTCCATCGTAGCCGTCATGGAAGTGCCAAAAGAGCAAGTCAGCAGTTACGGCATAATAAACGGAAGATATATAGAAGACGACTTAATAATGGTTGATGATATGATCGAAAAACCAAGCGTAGAAGAGGCTCCTACAAATTTAGCCATCATCGGAAGATACATACTGACACCTGATATTTTTGCTATCTTAGAGCAGACAAAACCGGGCAAAAATGGCGAAGTGCAGATAACTGACGCTCTTATGCAGCAAGCAAAAGACGGCATGGTACTAGCTTATAAATTTAAAGGCAGACGCTTTGACTGCGGAAGCGTGGCGGGATTTGTCGAGGCTACGAATTTCTTCTATGAAAAGTTGCAAAAAGATGGTAAAAAATAACCTCTACTTTAAAAAAACACCGCTAGAAACGATAACTTCATACGCCAAGCGCATGAATGACGAACTGGAAAGTGGGGATATAGGATACTATCACCTACCCGAGCTTGGAAACGACATGATAGCTTTAATAAAAGATATCGAAAGCAAATTTGCCAACATAACAAATGTCGTACTAGTAGGCATAGGCGGTAGCTCTCTTGGGGTAAAAGCACTCAGGCAGATGCTAAAAGCCGAAAAAAAAGATGGCTCAAGAGAGCTTTATTTCCTTGATAATGTAGACGGATTTAGCTTTGAAAAACTTATGAAGAGGATAGAATTTAAAAAAAGTCTGTTTATCATATCGTCAAAATCAGGCACCACCATAGAAACTATCACGCTTTTTAAGTGTATTTTGCAGCGCTTTAAGCCTGAAAATTTAAGCCAAAATTTTCTTATCATCACAGACCCAAGCTCTCCTCTTGAAATTTATGCTAAAGAAAATCAAATAACTTATTTTAATATCCCAAAAAACGTAGGCGGGCGCTTTAGCGTGCTAAGCGCGATAGGACTAGTGCCTCTAAGTCTATGTGGATATAATATAAAAGCCCTGCTTGAAGGTGCAAGAGAGTGCAAAAAACAATTTTTAAGCGATAAAGATGATACTTTAATGCATAAGGCATATCACTACGCAACGCATAAAAGTGCTAAAATAAACGTGATATTTAGCTATTCGGATAGATTGCTCGCATTTAACGACTGGTATGTGCAACTTTGGGCGGAAAGCTTAGGCAAGAAAAAAGGATTTAAGAGATACGGACTAACACCGGTGGGGCTTATAGGATCGCGAGATCAACACTCGTTTTTGCAACTCATAATGGACGGAGTTAAAGATAAGACGGTAACTTTTATCAAAGTTGAGGATCAAAATAGCATGGCGATAACGCCGAATTTGAGCCTAAAACACCTTGAAGAGTGTGACTTCGCAAACAACATCAGCTTAAATTCCCTCATAAACGCACAATGCGATGCTACAACTCACGCACTCATACAAGAGGGTATAAGTGTAGACGTGATCACAGTAAGCAAGCTTGATGAATGGCACGCAGGATATCTGATATACCACTACGAGCTTCTAACTTCTGCTACCGGAATAATGCTTGGAATAAACACTTACGATCAACCAGGCGTGGAAGTGGGAAAAAGAATTTTAAAAACCATGCTTGGAAGATGAATTTGCATATGCAGCCTTGTTTTGATTAATAAATTTTAGAGATTTTGCAAAGTTTTTAAGCTTGTCAATCTTTTAGATAAATTTAGCTAGGTTTTTATTTTACTTAAAGCTAAAAAAGATATTTGAAAAATCAAACACTGACTGGATACTTAACTTTGGCTTTGCCTGTATTTATTTTAAATAAACAGCATAAAACACTTAGTCAAAAAGATGAATTTCAAATAGTTGTCTAAATAATAAAAGTTAAAAAGAATAAAAAATTTAAGGGGGTATTAAAGCCCCTTAAATTGAAGATTTATTAAGCTAAAGTAGCTTCAAGCATCCAAATAGCTTTTTCGTATTTCGCTATATTATCTTCTGCAATTGCAACTGTCGTGCTATCGCCATCTGCAACTTCTGCAAGTTTTTTAAACTCACCAAGCAGGTGTTTATAATCAACCAAAACTCCTTTTAGTACTTCTGTCGGAGTATAGCTATCTTTGCCTTCAGGCTTAATGTGAGAGCGTTTGTTTAGCTCCCCAGGACATATTATAGCTTTGCCGCCTAATTGAATAGCCCTTTCTGCCATTTCGTCAAAAATTTCAGCAAATTCATCATATGCCTTTTCTGTATATTCATGAATACTAAAAAATTGAATACCTTTTACATTCCAATGATAATCGTGAAATTTGATAAATAATGCATGGGCATCAGCCTGAATTTGGTTTAGTTGTTCGATAACTTTTGACATATTGTCTCCTTGTTTTAAATTTTATATGAGGAATTATAGCAAAATATTCTTAAATAAAAATTATTTTTAAATAATAATTTTTATTATTTGTATTTTTGTTTAATATATTATATAGTATGTAGGTTAATAGATGGAATTAGCTATAAAAATTAAATTGGCAATATTTACATAGCAACTCAATAGCTTATTCTTTTAAATAAAGCTAGATAAATTTTTACAAAAATAATTGTTTGATGTATTCTGCTGTAGATACAAAAATGGAATGAACGTGTGATTTAAAAACAACCTTGAGCGAATTATTTCGCTCAAGGTATCATAAAGAAGTATTAGAATGAGTATTTAGCTTCAAATCTAAATTTATCAGATTTTGCTTTATCTCCAGCATTAACTTTTTCAGTTTCATGCGAGAAGTAGCTTTTGAATTTTAGCTTAGCGCTATAGTTATAAGAAGCTCTTGCAATAACTTCATCTATTTTTGTTTTTTTATCAGCAGGCTCTTTTACATCACCTTTTATATAGTCAGCACCAATTCCAAATTTATCAAATTTATAAGCAGCAGTAACAAACCAGAAATTACCTTTTCCAGCAAGGTTTGTATATTCAAAAGTATTACCGAAAGCTTGCTCAGTAGGATCTATAAAGTTACCATTGTCTTCTAGAGTAATAAATCCTTTGGCCTTATCTTTGACTTTCCAACCTATATATCCGGCAGCTAAATCAGCACCGAATAGCTCTGTTCCTAGCTGGGCAGCATAGAAATCTGTATCTCTATAAGCAGGAGCAAGTTCTCCCTCTACATCGGCATGACCATATTGAACTTGAGCATTTATAGTCACATCATCGGTAATTCCAAAATCAAATGCAACATCAGCAGCTATAAGATTTGCAACATCGACTAAAGAAGCATACCATAGCTCAAAATTTACAGGATTATATGAGCCCATAGCAGCTACGCCATAAAGGTTATTATCAAGTGCTTTTCTACGATTTGGAAGTGGTATATTTTTAACTTCTCCATCTGTTCGACTGCTATTTTCAAGATCATCAAATGCAAAAGCAGCAAGAGTTAAGCCTTCTATATCTTTATTTACTAGTTTAACACCGGTTCCCGCCTCATCATCAGTAAAGTATGAGCCTATCATTTGTTTACCAAACTTAACAGTCGTATTGCCTCTTGTATATCCAAGATATAGTTCATTTACTGCAAACGTACTACTTGTATCTGTTACGTTAGCTTTTCCTGTAGCTTTACCAGAATTATCGTTTGAATCATATCTAAAGCTTAAAACACCAAAGAAATTATCATCTAAAGCGGCTTTAAATGCAAAAATTGATCTAAATCTATGTCTAGATTTATCTGTTTTAACATCTACTTTATTTGTTCTTACGTTTTCATATCTATATCTTACAAATCCTGAAAGATCTACATTCTTAATAGCCTCTTCAAGTGGTGTTGCGCTTGCAACGCTTGAGAAAGCACCTAGAGCAACTAAAGTTGCCAAACTAATCTTAGTTAATTTCATTACGAACTCCTTAATAAAGTTGAAATATGGTGTTATATTAGCACAACAAGACCTTAAATTAACTTAAATTTAGCGTAAAATTTTAAAAAAGTTACCGATTGTTTACCAAAGTAATATAAAAAAAGAAAAATAATATTGCGTATATTTAAATTTGGCTACAGAGTTGTAGCCAAATGGTTACTTAAGATAGCTTCCTTGAGTTGGAGAGGTAGAGATATCTGTATTTTTAGTAGTATTTTCTTTATATCTTAATGCATCTTTGCCTTTTAGAAAGGCTATTATAGCTCCTAAGTCCTTATACGAAGTCTTTGCTGCAATCGTTTTCATCATCTCTCTTTTGTTTCCGCCAAATTCAGAGTCATTTAGATAACCTGAAAATGCCGCTTCTATATCCTCAGCACTAATCTGAGTGAGCTTTCTTGAAGTCCCGTAAGCTCTTTTTTCTCCATTTTCACCATGACAGCTTGCGCAGTTTTTAGCGTATAGCTCTCTTCCTCTTTCTACGCTATAAGATCTTTTACTATTTACTCCTATGTTTAAAAACCCGCCATTGTCTTCGTTTTCAGGGGCTTTTTCATAAACATTTATAGTTACATTTTCATCTTTTGAATATTTCTCAACTAAAGCCTTAAGCTCTTTAGCAAATTCGCCCTTAGCTTCAAAAACATAGCTAGGTTCATTAGCGTTTAAGCTAGATAGCAACAATAAAGATGTTAAAATTGATAATTTATAAAAACGCATTAATAGCCTTTGGTGTGAATGTAATAAAATTTCATTTTCCGATTATATCATAATTTTAAATTTTAAAAACAAAAGCAAAAATACAAGATAAAAAGAAATAAGAGTTATTAAAATATGAAAGAAAAGGGAGCTTTGCCTCGCCCCCTTAAAAGGAGTTCTAACTTTGATTGCTTGATGAAATTATAAATCACATCGGTAAATCAACGGCTAATCAAAGTTGATCTTCTCATCTTTAGGCAGTTCTACAACTTGTTTTTTATTTGTTGCACGTTTGGTTTGTTGAATTTTTGTGCTTGTATTTAAATTTTTATACGATTTTTTAGGGCTTACGTAGCCTTGCTGTATAAGATACATATTTTTTATTTTGGTATCAAAAATAGTTGCATAGATCAAATCGCCAGCATTAAAATAATGCTTATCGGCACAAAATTTACCGCTTGATAGCTTATCGTTACTCGTATCAACGCTTCTTATATCATAACACCAGCCGTTTTCGGTATAGCTAATATCCTCTATAACGCCGCGTATGCTTTGTTCTTTTTTGATAACAGGCTGATTTATCGTGCTGCGACTTGGCAAATTTGGAGTTTGATTAAAAAGGTCAAAACATCCCGTAAATAAAGTCGCAAAACTTAAAATACAAACAAGCTTAAGCTTCAACATTTATGATATTTCCACCTAGTTTTGCTATGCGTTCATCTATCTTTTCTAGAGTTTTTTGGATGGTTTGTTGAGAAATTTCAGGCAAATTTCCTCCCCAAAGGCGCTCGGCTTCTTTAAAGCCATTAACGACACCTTCTCTGCCCGCTTTTAACATCTCAAGATCATCTCCTGCGCCGTTAAGTACAAAATCCGCGATTCTATTTGCCGTATTTGTGATACCAAAAAATCCGTCTTCACCTATAAGCGCCTTTGCTTCGTCTTGTTTTAGAGATGTTATGTCTTTGCCGTCATAACCAATCGATCTATAATCAATCTTGTTTAATATCTGCATCAAATTTTTAGAATTTATATCCTGAGGATCAAACAAGTTAAGCGCTGATTGAGTGTCGAAATTTATACTGGTCTGATTAAAGGCTTTATTTTGAAACTCTAAGAAATAGCCGTTTGTAAGCTCTTTCGCATTTAAATTTGTAAAATTTTCTCTAAATTTTTCAATATTTTCTTTACTGCTTAAATTATAAGGATTTGAGTTATTAAAATTCGAACTTATCTGCATTTATTCTCCTTTATTTTCATCAATTTTACTATGCTTTTTTAAATTAAGTTTAAAGAGACTCATTTAAAATTACATTTTTTAATAAATTAAGCCCGTTTTCTATATCGTCCCATTTTGAAAATTCTGAAGGATTATGGCTGATTCCGTCTTTTGAAGGGATAAATATCATCGCAGTAGGACAAATTTCGGCCATATGCATAGCGTCATGTCCCGCTCCGCTTGGCATTATCTCATAGCTTAAATTTAGCCCCTTAGCTTCCGAAACTATCAAATTTATAAGCCTCTCGTCAAGTCTGCATGGAGTATCAAAACCGAGTTGCTTTATCTCGCATTTTATGCCTCGTTTCTCTTCTATTTTGTTTATATGTGAGATTATCTGAGCGTAGGCATCTTCACGGGTTTGCAAATTTATACCCCTTAGATCAATGAGCAACATCGTCTCTCCTGGCACTACGTTCATCACGCCCGGTTTTACGGAGCAATTACCCGTAGTTGCCACTACGCTATTTTGAGAATTATCTTTTGCTATCTTTTCAACTGCCAGTATTATCTCAGCCGCCGCGCAAAGTGCGTCATTTCGGTATTTCATAGCAGTAGTTCCAGAGTGCTGAGGCTGCCCGATAACTCGCACGCTAAATCTATGAGGCGCAGCGATTGCGCTTACTACGCCGATTTGAATTTTTTCGTTATCTAGAAGCGGTCCTTGCTCAATATGAATTTCAAAAAAACCTTTGTAGTTAGGTTCTAAATTTTTAGCCTCTTCGATCCTTTTTATATCTATTCCAAATTCGCTAAAAATTTCGCCTATTTCACGTCCCGTAAAGTCTTTGACATCCTTTAGCTTCTCATATCCTAGCTTACCACACATTACCTTACTGCCAAGAGTCGCGATATTAAACCTGCTTGACTCCTCACACTCAAACACGATTAACTCAAGAGGGTGTTTTGTTTTGATATTTTCATCATTTAATGAGCGGATTACTTCAAGTCCGCCAAGCACGCCTAAAATTCCGTCAAACTGTCCGCCGTTTATAACCGTATCAAGGTGAGACCCAAAGGCGATTGCGGGTAAATTCGGCTCGCTTCCTTCGCGCCTTGCAAAGATATTGCCTATCGCATCCACTCTTACGCTAAGTCCCGCTTCCTTACAGCGCTTTATAAACAGCTCGCGCGCGGTTTTATCCTGAGAAGTGTAAGCAAGTCGGCTCATTCCGTCGCCAAAACTATAATCGTTTATAGAATTAATCTCTACAAAAAGATCTTTTAATCTACTCAAATTCACGCCCATTATAAGCTCCTAAAATTTTATTTTCTAATATTTTATATAGTTTGCGTTGAATTTGAGGTTAGATTTTTTGATTTTAGTAGAGATTTTAATAAAAAGAAGGTTAAATTTAAGCTATTTAACCTTATGGTGAACGCTACCGCTATAAACTATATCACGAGCTTGCATATCATCGTTTGTAAGCACTTCGCTGAGTTTGCCGCTCTCTTTTAGTCTCTGCAAATCGCCCTCCAAATCTTCTTGATAACTATACACCATCGCAACGCCCGCAACTCCGTTTATACGCTCCATGGCCTTAAAAGTCTCAAGCTCGTCTTCAAAATTATCTACGCTTATAAGTGCTACTATCTTTGCGTTTTCATAAGCAATAATTTCACACTGGCTCATTTTACGAAGCGAATTTAAGATATCGTCTATCAAATTTTCATCTTTTACATGCACTATCACACTTGAAATATTCATCTAAATCTCCAAAATTTTACTTTTTTCTCGTAAGCAACGCTTATAAGAGAACTATCATCTAAAAAATGTATGCCATTTATCGTGCTTTGCATAGTTTTTAGCCTTGCTAAAATTCTCTTGCTGTTTACTTCAAACACATCTATATCGCTTAGATCATCACTCATAAATGCTCCAAGCTTGCCGTCATCGCTAAGACCTACCGCATAGACTAAAAAATTTGACCTCATCATGCCGATACTGCCGCCGCTATAAACTCCTGCATGTCTATCCACTCCGCCTGTAACGATAGCACCGTTTTTATACTCTATATCATACATATTATCTTTATGAAAGCCAAGCTCGTTTAGCACTTTGCGCTCTTTAGCGTCAAATATATAAACTATCCCGCTCTCACACCCCACGGCGATCTTGCTTCTATCTTCGCTAAGCTCAAAGTCAGATAGCGACGCTATAGAAAATTTTTTGCTAAAGTCGATGTTGCCCGTATCTAAATTTAAAAAGTAAATTTCATTACTAAGCGAACCGATAATAGCTGTTTTAGGATTTAAAAACAGAGCTTTTTTGATTGATTCGTTATCTAAATTTATAGTTTTAGTCTCTACTCTTTTACCCTCAATCATCTCATAAACATGTAAAAGTCTTTTGCCGTAACTCGTCTCGCTTAGCACCATCAGCACACCGTTAAGCTCATCTATGCTAAATACTTTTGCAAACTCGTCATCGGTAAAATGCGTCTTTATCTTTGGTAAAACTATAGGCTCTAAAAACTCCTCGCTCTTCATATCATAGATATTTACCTGACCGCTGTCGGTACCAATATAAAGTTTGTCGTTTAAAAGCGAGGAACTTATCACGTTAGAGTGCGCTTCTATAATCTTGTAAGGCTCTTTGATATCAAGAGAAAAAGCCAAATTTAAAAGCGCTAAAAAAGCGAGTAGAATTTTCATAAAGCCTCCATTTTGATAGAATTTTTAAAACACACCTCAAGACACTGCGCACATCCCGTGCAGCGTTCGTTTATAACAGGGCGAAAAACGCCAAAAAAGTCAATCGCTCTAAATTTGCATACATCTTGGCAATTATAGCAAATCGTATTATTCCATGCTAAGCAAGAAGCTACGTCTATGCTAACCTTTGCCTCTATTTTGGCTGGGAATTTTAGACTTAAAACCTCTTTGCCGATCTCTTCGCAAGCTATGGCGCAATCCTTGCAGAAGTTGCAACCTAAATTTTTAAACTCAAAAATAACTCTTTGATTTTCAAATCTCAAAAGCTCGCGCCCGCAAGCCTTTACACAAGGAGTGTGACAATTAACACAATCAAATTCTCCGCAAAAATATGGAGGATTTATAAATTTGGGTGCATCTTCTTTAGCACCCAAAATTTTTGTAAAAAGTCTTCGTCTTGAAAGATTGTTTGCCTCTTGCAATCTTACCTCACACCGTCATTTAGTATATCTAGCAAATTCGACCTTTGCGCTCCGTCCTCGGTTCTAAACTCAGGTTTGAAGTTATTTTTAAACGGTACGGTCACGTTTGCTTGAGGAGCGTGGCACTGAGTACAGTTAAATCTATCATCGCTTAGCTTATCTGCTAAGTCTTTGTTGTTTCTGATACTATAAAAGTGCGATTTAGGCAGAGGCGTAGCTCCGGCGTCTTTGGCTACATCAGGCATATGGCAGGTTACGCACATATTCATATCTTTGGTAATAGGGATAAGCCCTTCTAGATCGTGAGGGATCATCGGAGGAGCGTTTTCAAATGCGCGCTCTATATTTTTAGCGCTTCCTGCAGGATCGGTTGAGTATTGATACTCCAGTAGCTTGACTGAATTTTCATCCATCACATCAGAGCTTCTTAATCCGCCCAAATCCTTTGGCTTATTGTCCGCGACCGACGGCGCATTGCACCCTGCAAGGATGATTGCCGCAGCCATTGCACCAAGTGCAAACCTAAAAGTTTTCATTCATTTTCTCCTTAAATTTCTTATGCTAAATTTTAACGCGTCATCGCCACACACGTCTATACAGCGTCCGCAGCTAATGCACTCGCTAGAGGTTATTAGTCCGCTTTCTTTTCCGATTATTCCAAGTACTTGGCTTTCAGGGCATATCACTTTACACTTCATGCATTTTGTGCAGTTTTGGCTATCATGATCTACGCGGATAAACGCAAATTTGCCAATCGTCGCATAAAAAGCGCCAAGAGGACAAAGCTTTGAACATATCAGTCTATCGCCTACAAAAGCGTCTATGGCAAACACGCCAAAAGCCACAAATATCCAAAGCGTGCCGCCGTATATGATACCGCGCTGAATTATGCCGATAAAGCTTACTCCCTCAAATGCGGGCGTTTGCATGATAACCGACATAAAAAGCACAAAGGCAAGTATGTAGTAGCGAAAGCTTTTAGAAAACACGACTACCTTTTTATCTTTGTCGTAGCCAAATTTCACTCTAACAAATCTTGCAAAATCTGTTATCATATTTACCGGACATACCCAAGCGCAAAATGCACGAGGCGCGATAAGAGCGTATATCAACACTACTATCAAAGCTCCCAGCGCAGCAGAGCTGGCAAGTGTAAAACTAGCTAAAAACAGCTGCAATACCGCAAACGGATCACTAAGCGGGATAGTGCCAAAGATCATAGACGAGCTTAAATTTCCTTGCAGAATTTTAAGTCCGTAAAGATTGCTAATCAAAAACAGAGTCAAAATGGAAATTTGAGTTATTCTTCTAAGCAGTAAGTATTTCATCATATCTCTCCGCTATTAAGGTAGTCTTTGACTTTGTTTTGATCAAGCTTGATCTTGGTGTCTATATCTTTTAGTCTCGTATCATCGCCCTCGATCCAGCCTTTAACGTAGTTGTCATTCACTTCGCCAAGTCCAATCTCTCTTGGAAGCACGAAAATCGCCGCTTTTTTCGTTACGCAGGCGTTTTCGCATTTTCCACAGCCCGTGCAGTAATTTGCATCCACCACGGGAAGTAAGAATGCGTGCTTTTCGGTTCGTTCGTTTCTTTTATATTCAAGCACTAGAGCCTTATCTATAAGCGGACAAGCTCTATAACAGGCGTCACACTGAATTCCCGCAAAGGCTATACAGCTGTAAGGATCAAGCACGGCTATACCCATGCGAGATTTGTTGATATCAAGCTTATCATCACTGCTAACGAGCTTCACGTCAAGAGCGTCCGTCGGACAGGCGACCGTACAAGGGATATCGGTACACATGTAGCAAGGCACCTCTCTTGGCGTAAAATAAGGCGTTCCAAAGCTTATATTATCGCCAAGCTTTGCTAGGCTTAACGTATCAAAAGGACACGCCTCCACGCAAAGCCCGCATCTTATACAACTAGCCATAAAGCTCTTCTCGTCCCTTGCTCCGGGCGGGCGAAGGATGAGTGTTTGAGCCTTAAGATTAGTCTGCGTACTCCAAGTAAAGCCTCCGGCGATTACTAAGCCAATCGCCTTTAAGCCAAATTTGAGTACTTCGCGCCTATCTTTCATATCTATGCCTTGTAAATTTTAACCGCGCATTTTTTGAAATCGGTCTCTTTTGATATCGGGCAAGTTGCATCAAGGCAGACTTTATTTATAAATACGTTTTCGTCAAAAAACGGCACATATACAAGTCCTACAGGAGGCTTGTTACGTCCTCTTAGCTCTACTCTTGCTTTAACTTTACCGCGGCGAGACTCAACCCAAATGATCTCGTTTTGCATTACGCCAAATTTTTGCGCATCTTCTTCATTCATATAGCAAAGCGCTTCAGGCACCGCGCGGTATAGCTCAGGAACGCGCATTGTCATAGTTCCTGTATGCCAGTGCTCAAGAACACGGCCTGTACATAGCCAAAGCGGATATGTGTTATCAGGCATTTCGCACGGATCCATATAAGGGCGGAAGAAAATTTTAGCCTTATTATGAAGCGAGAATTTCTCATCTCCGCTTGTCGCTTTGATTAGGTCTCCTCTTGGAAGTTTTGCGTCTTTATTGCCGTAGAATGCAAATTTTGCTGTCGGATCGGCTTTTTTAGCATAAGGGTCAAATTTCGTGTTAAATCTCCATTGTGTCTCTTTGCCATCAACTACAGGCCATCTTAGTCCGCGAACTCTGTGGTATGTATCAAAGTCAGCCAAGTCATGTCCATGCCCTAGTCCAAATTTACGGTAGTCTTCCCAGAGGTATTTTTGGATGAAGAAGCCATATCCTTCAAACACCTTGCCGTCGCTTCCTACTACTTTTCTGCTATCTCCAAATACTTCTGTGTTGTCATAATCTTCCATGATAGGATCTTTTGCGCTATAGCTTCTTGCCTCTTTGTTGGCAAATAGCACGTCAAATAGCGTATCTTCTTCGCTATATCCCATAGCCTTAGCCTCTTCAAGCACGTTTGGAAGAGTTAATTTATCATCTACTTTTTGCTCTTTCCATACTTCTTTTAGCTTAAAGCGTTTTGAAAATTCAAGCATCTGCCATGTATCAGTCATCGCTTCGCCCACAGGAAGAACTTGTTGTCTCCAGTGCTGAGTTCTACGCTCTGCGTTACCGTATGCGCCCCATTTTTCATATATCATCGCAGTTGGAAGGATAAGATCACCTACTTTAGCAGAAATTCCAGGATACGGGTCTGAAACGACGATAAAGTTATCCATCTCGCGAGCCGCTTTTATCCAGTGGTTTGCGTTTGCAGTGTTATGCCACGGGTTATTTACGTGAACCCAAGCCCACTTAATCTTGCCGTCTTCCAGATCACGCATGATTTGCATGTAGTGAGGACCCGGCTTAGGATTTATCGTGCCTTTTGGAAGCTTCCAAATTTTTTCTGAAATTTCGCGGTGTTTAGGATTTGCTACAACCATATCCGCAGGCAAGCGGTGAGCAAACGTTCCAACCTCTCTTGCCGTTCCGCAAGCTGAAGGCTGTCCTGTTAGCGAGAATGCTCCGGATCCCGGAAGCGCTTGCTTGCCAAGCAAGAAGTGGATCATGTAAGCTTGCTCGTTTACCCATGTGCCTCTTTGGTGCTGGTTCATACCCATAGTCCAGAAGCTTACGACCTTTCTTTGTTTTTCTATATATAGCTCGGCTAGAGTTTTTAACTTCGCTTTAAATTCCTCCAAATCCTCGTTAGGATCGCCTTTTGCAAGTTTAGCAACGAAGTCAAGAGTATAAGGAGCAAGAGCCTTTTTAAACTCCTCAAAGCTTATCTCCCAGTGGTTTCCGGCCTTGGCGTTATTTTTATTTTCCATAACATCGCCGGCTTTTAGTCCAAGATAAGCAAGGGTTACGCCCTCATTATCACTTAGTTTTTTCTTAAGCTCTGTTTCTAATATATCTTTTTCATTTGTGTATTTCGGATGGTTGGGGTTATTTCTTAAGCCATATCCGATGTCTGCAGGCCCTGTCGTGAATATGCAGTGTTTTTTAACAAATTCTTCATCTATCATCTCAGGGTGGTTATAAACTATCTCACGAGCGATGTAGTTAAATATCGCAAGGTCGGTCGAAGGCGTAAAGATGATCTCTATATCGGCTAAGTGTGAGGTTCTAGTAGAATATGTGCTTAAATTTACTACTTTTACCTTCTCAGGATCGGCTAGCTTTCTATCGCTAACTCTCGCCCAAAGCACAGGGTGCATCTCCGCCATATTTGCGCCCCAGCACACTACCGTGTCGGTTAGCTCGATATCGTCAAAACAGCCAGAAGGCTCATCTATACCAAAAGTCTGCATAAACGCAACAACCGCAGATGCCATACAGTGGCGAGCGTTTGGATCGATAGCGTTACTTCTAAAACCGGCCTTTATAAGCTTAACGGCTGCAACGCCTTCCATTACGGTATATTGACCCGAGCCAAACACACCTATGCCGTGAGGTCCAAGCTCGTTATAAGCTTTTTTAAACTGCTCGGTCATTACGTCAAACGCTTTTTGCCAGCTTACTTGCTTAAATTTGCCCTTTTTATCAAATTCGCCCTTTTCATTTACGCGAAGAAGCGGATGAGTGATACGATCCTCTCCATACATGATCTTGGCGTTAAAGTATCCTTTGATACAGTTTAGGCCTCTGTTTACAGGAGCAGCCGGATCTCCCTTAACGGCTACTATTTTGCCGTCCTTGGTTGCAACCATAATACCGCATCCAGTTCCGCAAAAGCGACATGCAGCCTTATCCCATCGCCAACCTTTTTCGGCATTTGAATTCGCCATCAGATTAGCAGGCATCGCTATACCGGCACTAGCACAAGCGGCGCTTGCGGCGGCACTCTTAATAAAATCTCGTCGATCCATATTTTCTCCTTAAATTTTTTAAGTTTTTTCTTAAAATTTTATTTTATATTTTAGATATTAGCTTACAAAAGCTGAGTTTAAATTGATTAAAATCAATTAATTTATTATTTAGTTTTGTTTAATTAACTTAGATAGTGATTTATATTATTATTTATAGTTTAAAAAGACATCTTAAAATCATTAAGATATAAAACTTTATACTAACTTTTTAAAACAAAAGTAGAAATAAAAACTAAAATGTTAAAAATGAAAATATTTATAATCAGTGTAAATTTGTAACATTTGTATAATAAAATCTAGCAATTATCTTTAAAATTTATTAAATATAAGAAATAAATTGGAGAATAAAATTTGGTGGAAGCGAGGGGGATCGAACCCCTGTCCAAAAACAAACCGAACACAGCCTCTACACGCTTAGCAAAAGTGAAAATTTCATCCAGCAAGGCTCACCTTCCAAAACCAAAAGCTAGACTAAGACAAAATTTCAGCTTGAAGCTTGTCAAACTACAAACCTACTCTATCTAGGGTTACTCGCTTATGTTTTTAGATAGTATCAAAACAAGCAAGGCTCAACTGAACTTACGCAGCTTTAGCGTAAGCAGGAGCGAATTTAACGTTATTTGCGTTTAATTTTAATTTGAGCTTTTTACGCTTTGCTCAAAGCGACGTGCCGCCATGACCGCTCTGCTCCTGTCGAAGCCAAGTCGCTCCCATAGAAAGTCGCGTATTGTAGTTTATTTTTATTTTTTTGTCAAACATCAAGCTTAGATGGAATTTTTACAACTAAAGGATTTAAAACGCTAAAAAATTCAGAATCCGACTCTATATCATCGCGATATTTACCAAACTGATCGCTTACGATCAAAAGCCAATCGACAAATTCATCATTTGCAGGCTTAGTAAGATCTCTTGCTTCAGAACAGACCTCTTCGCTAAGAGAGGCTAGCTTTAAAATAGGTTCAACCTTCATAAATGATGCTGCGGATTTTATATTATGAAAAATTCTAAATAGCTCTTCGATATTATTTTTAAATTTATCTTGTCTTGTAAGTCCTATGATCAAAGGTTCCATCAAATCACACATTAAAGAGTAGTGAGATAGGAATTCTTCAACGATATCATAAGAGTAGTCAATCTCAAGATTTTTTAATATACCCATACTTCCATCCTTAAATATTCAGGGCAATTGTATCATTTTTTTGATAAAATTAATCAAGTATAAACGCAAAAGGCAGGGAAAATGAGCCAAAAAGAGCAAAAAATTAACGTAAATAATATAAAAAATAAGAAAAATTTAGAACCTGTAGTTATGATTACGGCTTATGATGCACTATTTGCCAAGCTGTTTGACGAGTATGTGGATATTATACTCATAGGCGATAGCTTAAACATGAGCTTTAACGGCAAAAAAGACACCCTAAGCGCTACAATGGATATGATGTTATACCACGCTACGGCTGTAGCAAACGGAACTAAAAGAGCATTGACGGTAGCCGATATGCCTTTTGGTAGCTATACTGATGAAAGAACAGCTCTTAAAAACGCCATCAAATTTATCCAAAAAAGCGGAGTTGATGCCGTCAAACTTGAAGGCGGCAGAAATATGGCGACTATCATAAAAAAGCTTTGCGAAAACGGCATAAGCGTCATGGGACACATAGGGCTTATGCCTCAGCAGGTTAGGTATGAGGGCGGATACAAGATAAAGGGTCGCAAGGAAGACGAAGCGAAAAATTTGATAAAAGACGCAAAGGCTCTTGAAGAAGCGGGAGTATTTACAATCGTAGTAGAAGGCACCCTTAGCGACGTGGCAAAAGAGATAGCAAGAAGCGTAAATGTACCCGTAATCGGCATAGGCTCGGGAGTTGATGTCGATGGGCAGGTTCTTGTATTTTCCGATATGCTTGGATTTTTTGAGGAGTTCAAGCCAAAATTCGTAAAAAGATATCTAAATGGAGCGAATTTAGTAAAAGAAGCGGTTAAAGCTTATGCAAACGAGGTTAAAGCAAGAGCTTTTCCAAGTGAAGAATTCGAATACAAAAGCTAAATTTAAGAGCAAAAGGAGAGAAATTGAAAATTATAAAAATTTTATTTTTGACTGTATTGTTAGGCGCTCAAGTTTTTGCTACTACAAACTTAAAAAACGAGGCCAAAGAGGCTTTTGATAAAAAAGACTACATAAAAGCTGGTGAAATTTTAAAAGAACTTTGCGATAAAAACGACGGATACGGCTGTGCTGCACTTGCAAACATGCACTACAACGCAATAGGCGTTAAAAAAGATCAAAATTTAGCTTACGAGCTTTTTAGTAAAGCTTGCGATCTTGATAACGGTACAGGATGTTTTGACCTCGCGCTTATTTATAAAAAAGGCGAGCTCGTAAAACGCGATTTCAAAAAAATCGCCGAACTTTATACAAAGGCGTGCGAGCTTAAAGAAGATAGTGCTTGTGCAAATTTAGGGCTTATGTATGATAAGGGCGAAGCTGTAGAAAAAGATCACAAAAAGGCTAAAGATCTATACTACAAAGCTTGCCATCTAAACAACGCGGTAGGGTGCTATAACTTCGCATTGATGTATTACGAGGGCAAAAACGTCCCAAAAGATGATAAAAAAGCATTTAAATTTTTTGACAAAGCTTGCTACATCAAAAGCCCCCATGCTTGCCACGCACTTGGCGTGATGTATGAGCACGGATATGGCGTGGAGTCAAATGTATATTACGCTTACGACTCTTACTCTACGGCTTGCAAGATGCTAAACAGCGACGCATGCGCGGCAATAGGCATAGAATTTAAAAACGGCAAAATCGACAAAACAACTTACGATAAATACGAATCCGAAGCAGAAGCCTGCAAGCTTGGAGATAAGAATTCGTGCGAGATTATCAAGGAGCGTTTGGCTAAATTTTAGCTATCTTTGCGTGATAAATCAGACTTGCTCTACTCGGGCGGCTTTTATATCGCAAATTCATTTGTTTTGGCGTGACATAAATTTGATGAAGCGGATATTTTATATCCAAATTTGCATGAAAAGATTAAAATTTCAACCTTTTGACAACTTAAAGCAAATTTAATGTAAAATCACCTTAATAAATTTAAAAAGTTAAAATATGGACAGAATCGTAGAAATAGAAAAAGTAAGCTTTGAAAGCGAGTTTGAAACATCGCTTCGCCCTGCAAAATTTGAAGATTACATCGGACAAGAAAAGATAAAGCAAAATTTAGATGTGTTTATCAAGGCTGCCAAAAAGCGCGGAGAGTGTCTTGATCACGTGCTTTTTTACGGCCCTCCGGGGCTTGGCAAGACCACTCTTGCGCACATCATCTCAAACGAAATGGGTGTAAGTATCAAAATGACGGCGGCTCCGATGATAGAAAAAAGCGGCGATCTAGCGGCCGTGCTTACAAATTTACAAGAAGGTGATGTGCTATTTATCGATGAAATTCACCGCTTAAGCTCTGCTATCGAAGAGGTGCTTTATCCTGCGATGGAGGACTTTAGGCTTGATATCATCATAGGCTCAGGACCTGCGGCACAAACGATTAAGATAGACCTGCCGAAATTTACGCTAATAGGCGCTACGACGCGAGCGGGTATGATTTCAGCTCCGCTTAGAGATCGCTTCGGGATGGATTTTAGACTACAATTTTATAGCCATGCGGAGCTAGCCAGAATCGTTCAAATAGCCTCAGTCAAGCTTGGCAAAGAGTGCGAAAAAAGTGCCGCTCTTGAAGTCGCAAGAAGGGCGCGCGCAACTCCTAGGATCGCACTTAGGCTGCTAAAGCGGATTCGAGATTTTGCCGAAGTAAATGATGAGCTCATCATCTCGCAAAAACGTGCCAAAGAAGCTCTTGACGCGCTTGGAGTAAATGAGATCGGCTTTGATGAAATGGATATAAAGTATCTTGAAATTCTGCTTGACGCCAAACGCAAGCCTTTAGGGCTAAACACCATTGCCGCAGCACTTAGCGAGGATGAAGGCACTATAGAAGACGTTATAGAGCCTTACTTGTTAGCAAACGGCTTTATCGAGCGCACCGCAAAAGGTCGCATCGCAAGCGGAAAATGCTACGATACGTTTAAGCTTAAATTTAAAGATGAAAAAGGGCTTTTTGACGGATAAATTTATCTGCGTTATAGGGCTAAATTTATGAGAAATTATCTCAAATAATCTAAAATTTTAGCCGGCGGGTTTGTTTTGTCGTTTAAATTTGAATTTATATATTAAAATGCTAAGAAAATTTAAAATTGCTCTGATTTAGCCGATATGGCTAATTATCGGCTAAAAATTCTTGCAAATTTTATGTAAAGAGGATATGGATGGTTAAAAATAGTAAAATTTTCTTTGGTATATTTGTATTTTTCGCGCTTTGTTTGCTGCTTTATCTTTTTAAGCCGTTTTTGCTAAACATCTTTATCGCGATGCTGTTAGCGGTTGCGACATCAAACATAAACGTAAAATTTTTAAAGCTTACAAAGCACAGAGAAACACTATCCGCCGCTCTTACTACAGCGATTTTATTTTTGCTATTTATCGCGCCCTTTCTTTACGCCGTCATCGCGTTGGCAAAGCATGCGGCAAGCTTTAACATGGATTATGTAAGCAATACGATTGATTATGTTAAGAATTATGATTTCGCACTACCTGCGCCAATTGAGTTCCTAGAGCCTAAATTTAAAGAGCTAATTACGGAAATCGACTTTAAAGTAATCTCGGCTAAAATCATCTCAAATTTAGCGGAAATTGGCAAATTTAGTGCGAATTTTTTAGTCGATATGGTGATGATTATTATATTTTTCTTTTTTTCGATTCTATACGGAAGCGATCTTATCAAATACTTAAAAAAAGCCGTTCCTATGAAGCCTGAAGATACCGAATACATCCTAAGCGAAGTGGCTAACGTAATGAGCGTAGTTTTTTACTCGATAATCATAAATACTATTTTTCAAGGATTTTTGTTCGCTATCATCGCAATGATTTACGGATATAGCGGATTTTTAATGGGAATTTTGTTTGGATTTGCCACACTTGTACCGATTGTAGGCGGATTTTTAGTTTGGGGACCGATTAGTATTTATGAATTTGCCAACGGTAACTTAAGCGGCGCTATCGTCATTGCAGTTTATAACATCGTAGTTATCTCCATCGTTGCCGATACGCTTTTAAAGCCTCTTATAATAAAATTTATAAACGATCGTTTGGTGAGAATTCCGACTAAGATAAACGAGATGCTTATCTTTTTTGCAATGATTGCCGGAATTACGACGTTTGGATTTTGGGGCATTATCCTTGGGCCTGCGATAGTTACGTTTTTCTTATCGACTATCAAGCTTTACGTCTTACTTAAAGAGCGGTCGGTGGTATAAATTTAATCATTTAGCCGATTTAAATTCGGCTAAAAATTTATAAAATTTTACAGTTTAACTATCTACAATTAACAAGAAAATTTCACACAAAACTCACCTTAAACTTAAATATAAATTTACACCTATAAAAAATCAAAATGCGATTTTATCGGCTAAAAATATAATAAATTAGACTTAAAAAAGCAAATTTTAAGCTTTTTATGTGATATAATTTAAAATATAATTTTTAATACTATAATTTAATATTAATTATAATCAATATTTTAGCAAGGAGTTTTCATGAGATTAATCAAGCTTAGTTTGGCAGTAGCTACGATAAGTTGCGTTGGTGTTGCAAACGCTTCTGATTCGCTTGCAGATGCTCTTACAGGCGGCAAATTAAACGGCAAAGTTCAAACTACATACGTAGATCAAAAAGATGAAAGAAATAGCGTACGCGACGAGGAGCTTCTTGGTGTACAATTTGAACTTGGTTATACCACAGGCTCATTTTACGGCTTTAGATTAGGTGTTACGGGGCAGGCGAATTTACTACCGATCAACGAGAAAAAAAAGAACAACACAATGTATGATAAAGAGTGGAGAACAGAGGGTTTTGTACTATCTGAAGCATACGTCGGCTATATGCTTAATCAAACCGATATCAAATTCGGTCGCCAATACGTAAACACTCCGCTTGTAGCGGGCAACTACACTCGTGCTTTCAAAGAGGCTTTCGAAGGTCTTACTATAAGAGATAAGTCGCTTCCAAATACGACTTTAATAGGCGGTTGGTATTATAAATTTCAAGGTAGAAGTGCCGTAGTTTCAGGACATAAAAATGGTCATGCACCTAAATTTAAGGATAAAACCATCATAGGCGGCATGGGACCTGTGGCGTTTAAATTTGACAACATCTTTACAGGCGCTATTATAAACGAGCCTATGGAAAATTTAAAGCTAACGGGCGCTTATGCCAGAGTAACCGATTTAGAGAGGTTGCCAAGCGCAAAGGGCGATATAAATTTATTTTTAGCCGAAATGAATCTAAAATTCCCTCTTGATATGTTTAGCCTAGGTATTGATGCAAACTACAAAGGCTCTCGAACTACCGATACGCTTGATAATCTAAACTACGAAGGCGACATGCTTGGATTTAGAGCGGGAATTTACGATCTGGCAGGATTTAACGCGAGCTACGCATACACAACGGTAAGCGATGATGACGCTTTACTCTTTGGCGTTGGAAACGGACCTAAATCATATACCTCCTTGCCTATTCGCGGACCTTTCGTATTTACCGGTTTTGCGGGAATGGATACTCACAAATTTACACTTGGATATGATTTTGGCACTATAGGACTAAACGGTCTTACAACTTCGTTTCAATACGTAAAAGGCGAGCAAGACGCCCCTAACGTAAATGCGGGCGCAACTAAAAAAGGCGAAAGAATGGATATAGAAGGCTGGGCTGCGATAGCAAGCTATAACATTCCTCAAGTTAAAGGCTTGTCCGCATCGGTAACTTATGTCGAGCTTGAAAGAGAAAACTACGACGCTGCAAACAAGGTTACAAAAACCGATCAAAACGAGCTTTGGCTACAACTTGGATATAAATTTGATCTGCTAAATTAATTTTTGACACCTCGGGGCGTATAACCGCCCCTTTCTCCTTAAAATTTAAACGCCTTTTGTTATCTTAGATATGCTAAAATTTCATAATTTATCACAAAGGAGATATTATGAAAAAGCTTTTGTTACTAGGTGCTATTTTGGTGTCAAATTTTTATGCATTAGAGTGCACAAAAATTTACGGAAACGGGGCAAATGAGCTTAAACTAGCTACAGGAAGTCCGGGAGAACTTGGTTTAGTGGAGGAATTAGCGCAGAAATTTAACGCTAAAAACGATACTAAAATTTGCTGGATAAAAGCAGGCAGCGGAAAAGGATTAAGCTTACTCAAAGAGGGTAAGGTGGATATCTCTATGACCCACTCGCCAAAAGAAGAAAAGGCTCTGGTGTCACAAGGACTAGCCAAAAACCGCACTCTAATCGGCTCAAATGAATTTTATATCATAGGACCCAAGGAAGATCCGGCAGGCATAAAAACGGCAAAAACAGCCGCTGAAGCATATGCGAAGATAGCAAACGCAAAAGCTTTGTTTTACACAAGAGACGATAAAAGCGGAACGCACGTAAAAGAGCTTAGCATATGGAAGCTAGCAAACATCGAGCCAAACGGAGAGTGGTACAAGCCAAATCGCGACTTTATGATGGCTACTCTACGCAAAGCAGACGAGACGAAGGGGTATTTTATGAGCGATTCAAGCACTTATAAGATGATAAAAGATGAGCTAAAAAATAGCGATGTTTTATTTTCGGGTGATGAGGTACTTATAAACGTTTATTCCGCAATGAGCGCGAAAAACGCTCCTAAAGCGGCTGATAAGTTTATAGAATTTTTAAAAGGCAACGAGGCTCAAGAGATATTTAAAAACTACGGCAAGCAAAAATTTGGAACAGCTTTATACGAAGATGCACAATATGCTAAAAAATACTTTGTAGAATAGATAATCAAAGCGGGCTTTTATAAATAAAGTCCGCTTTATCAATTGCAAATTTGATTCAAAATACTTCCCCGCCAAATTTAACCGAACTTCAAGTATTGATTTATATTTAACAAAACGATTGCGAATATTTAAACTCTTGTTTTGTATATAAAGTAAAAAGCAAGAAATTTTATTTTAATAAATTAACTTCAAATTTCTTATTCAACAATCATATATCTACAAAAATTTACTAATCTAAGATTTTTTCCTTAGTAAAATTTTATTTGAAGCATCTAAAAAACGATGATAGAAATTATCGGAGTAAATTTTAAGGGAGATTTTCATCTCCCTCCGGCTACTTTATTACAGCCATCTTTCTGCGCATATAAGCGATTTTGCTTTGAAGCGGAAGGTGTTTTGGACAGTTATCCTCGCACGCTAGCAAGGTCATACAACCAAACACTCCGTCATCATCGCCTATAAGCTCGTAAAAGTCCTCATCGGTTCTCTTATCAAGCGCATCGATCTTAAATCTCGCAACGCGGTTAAGTCCAACAGCACCGATAAAATCAGGTCTCATGATCGCAGTTCCGCAAGCGGCTACGCAAATTCCGCACTCTATACATCTATCAAGCTCAAAAACCTCTTGTGCCACTTCAGGCTCGACTTTTTCTTCAAGCTTGCTTATGTCGGTCTCGTGATCGGTATGTATCCAGCTTTCTACACGCTTACTCATCGCGTTCATCCAGTTGCCCGTATCTACACTTAGATCTTTTAAAAGCTTAAACACAGGAAGCGGCATAAGCTCGATAACTCCGCTTTCAAAATCTTTAGTAAGAGTTCTGCAAGCAAGCACAGGCTTGCCATTTACCAGCATTGCGCAACTTCCGCAAATTCCCGCGCGACACACAAAGTCAAAGCTAAGATCAGGATCAAATTTCTCACGAATTTGATTAAGCGCGATAAATAGCGACATACCCGGTGTCTCCTCAAGCTCATAAGTCGCAAAATGCGGCTTTGAAATTTTGCTTAATGGATTATATTTAAAAGCTTTTATCGTAATTTTTCTACTCATATCCTATACCTGCTCTTTCATTTGGTGCTTTATATTTTGGTTGTAACTCATAAGGCATAAGTGCATTTTGAATTTCATATCTGCCTTTGCCTTCTGCCTCCATTTTAGCGCGAATTTCATCAACTTCTTTTTGGCGAACTGCGCTATCTGGGTGCTCGATGATGTTTCCTTTGGCTCCGTATCCTCTAAATGCAGGTGGAATTTCCATCTTCATTATATCAAGCGGTTCGTATTCTACAGTTGGCATCGTAGCGCCCTCTTTCCAGCTTGTTAGAGTTCTGTTTAGCCAGTTTGCATCATCTCTTTTCGGATAATCCTCTCTACTGTGAGCGCCGCGGCTTTCGGTTCTAAGAAGCGCGCCGTAAGCTACACAAAGAGCAAGTTTTAGCATCTTTGGTACGCGGTAAGCCTCTTCAAGCTCAGGATTGCCAAATAGATTTTTGTTTGCAACTTTAACGTCAAGCGAGTGCTTATAAAGCTCTTCAAGCTCTCTTACGGCTGTCTCAAGCCCTTCGCCTGTTCTAAAGATCGCAACATAATCCCACATGATGTCTTTCATCTTGTTTTTGATCTCAAATACGTTAAATTTACCCTCTTTATCAAGGAGTCCTTGCAGATAGTCGTTTTGAGATTTTACGAATTTTTCTATATCTTTTGTATTTATCTCTATATCGTGGCTCTTGCAATAATCAGCAAAATAATCACCCACAATCATACCCGCAACAACCGTTTCAGAAACAGAGTTTCCGCCAAGGCGGTTAAATCCGTGCATATCCCAGCAAGCAGCTTCGCCAGCGCTAAATAAGCCTGCCAATGTCGGGCTTTCGCCGTTTGGCTTGGTTTTAATACCACCCATTGAATAATGCTGCATAGGAAGTATCGGCGCCCAGCCTTTACCGATTCCGTTTTCATCAAGTTCGGTATCTGCAGGATCTATGCCGTTAAATATCTCGCAAATTTCTTGAACGTCGCGTAAATTTTTCTCGATATGCTCACGGCCAAGTATGCTTATATCAAGCCACACGTGCTCGCCATAAGGGCTTTTTACGCCTTTGCCTTTTCTTATATGCTCCATGATACGACGACTTACGACGTCACGGCTTGCAAGCTCTTTTTTCTCAGGCTCATAATCAGGCATAAAGCGGTATCCGTCCACATCACGTAAAATTCCGCCGTCACCGCGACAACCTTCCGTTAATAAAATTCCGCTTGGAACGATCGGTGTCGGGTGAAACTGAACCGCTTCCATATTACCAAGTTGAGCGATACCCGTTTCAAGAGCGATCGCCGCACCGATACCTTCGCAAACTACGGCATTTGTAGTGTGTTTATATACTCTTCCGTATCCGCCTGTTGCTATCAAGGTGCCTTTTGAAACGTAAGCAGTGATCTCGCCATTTACTAAATCTCTTACGATAGCGCCGTAGCAGCGGTTATTTTGGTGGATTAGAGCGATAGCCTCTTTTCTGTCATGAATTTCAACGTTATGCTTTAACGCCTCGTTTGCCACGGCAAAAAGCATAGTATGACCCGTAGCGTCAGCCGTATAGCAGGTTCTCCATTTTTTAGTACCGCCAAAGTCGCGGCTGTGAATAAGTCCGTGAACCTCTTCTTTTTCTACTATAGTTGTCTTTTGAGCGTTAATAATAGCGCTTCTTTCGCCTTTGGTAATTCTCGTCCAAGGCACACCCCAAGCGGCAAGCTCACGGATAGCTTTTGGAGCTGTTTGACAAAACATTCTAGCCACTTCTTGATCGCAACCCCAGTCGCTTCCTTTTACCGTATCGGCAAAGTGCACATCCTCATTATCACCTTCACTCATTTTAGAATTTCCAAGGCTCGCTTGCATACCGCCTTGAGCAGCCGCAGAGTGAGATCTCTTAACAGGAATTAAACTCAAAACGATAGTGCTAAGTCCTTTTTCTCCTGCGGCAACCGCGGCTCTAAGTCCTGCAAGTCCGCCGCCTATAACTAATGCATCACAATATTTTATATTCATTACTAGCTCCTATCTACTAACTAAGACTGATCCAGACAAAGTCCGCAATCAAAGCGATCACGGCTAGTCCGCCAAAAACCGCAAATATAATTGTTTTAGCCTTATTTCTCTTAGCTAGCATTTCGGCTCTATTAACACCTTCTATACTCACCCATTTTACATACAGTCTATACATACCTACACCGGCATGAACAACCATAAAGACAAGTAAGGCAAGGTAGAAAAACTCAAGTCTGGCAAAATTTAAAGCAGAGCTATCGGCAGTGATATGCCCACCAAAAACTATATCTACTAAATGTCCGCTTGCCGCGAAAAATAGCGCAAATCCGGTTAAAAACTGAAACCACCAAAGTGTAGTATCAAGGTGTCTGATGCGATTTTTGTGTCCTCTAAACATCAAATACTGTCTGAAATTCGCAGGAAATTTTCGCATAGCCAAAAATGCGTGAGCGATAAAAACTACAAAAATTATAGCCGCTATTACGTTTGTAATCCACCAAGTAGATTCACCAAACAGAAATTTAGCCTCGGCAAAACCGACAACCGCATTAAAAGCGTCCTTGCCAAGCAAGATAGTTGATGTAAAAACCATATGGCAAAGAATAAAACAGGCAAGAATAAATCCCGTGATGCTCTGCCATCTGTCCCAAACCGCCGGCAAACGACTCTTTTTGCAATCCGCCTGCCTCCCCAAGAAACCTTCGATTAGCCCACTCATGAGCACTCCTATATTGAAATTTGTTATTAATAACTTATGATAATTTTAATTTATAAATTTAAAATCGAATTGTTATATTATCACAAAGCAACTTTAAATAGATTTAAAATTTTGTATATTTTTATTTCTTAAATAAAAGTAGGCAAGCACTCCTGCAAGAAGCATCGCAAGAGATAAAATTTGACCCATAGAAAGACCCAAAAATACAAAGCCAAGCCCGAAATCAGGCTCTCTGTAAAACTCGCATATAAATCTTGCGATAGTATATAAAATAGCATATAAAGCTATGAGTTCGCCGTCAAATTTCTTAAATTTTCGATAAGTAAATAAAATTAAAAATATCACAATACCTTCTAAAATCGCCTCATAAATTTGAGAAGGGTGTCTAAGCATACCTGCTACATATATCCCCCAAGGCACGTCCGTAACTCTGCCAAAGAGCTCTTGATTTAAGAAATTCCCGATTCGTCCGAAAAAATATCCAAGCGGGATACTTAGCGCAACCAGATCAAGCAAAGCCCAAGTGTTTTGCTTGTATTTTTTACAAAACGCCCACGTAGCAAGCAAAAATCCAACTACCGCCCCATGATAGCTCATGCCGCGAATTCCTACGAATTCTCCGTTATAAAAAGGATTAAAAATTTGCCAAGGCTGAGTTATATAATAAAGTGTATTTGGATCGTAAATGAGTATATATCCGACTCTAGCGCCTAAAATAACGCCTATCTCAACCCAGAAAAAATAGTTATCAAGAAGCGAATTTGAGATATTAACCTTATCAAATTTAACGATAAATTTAGCCACACCAAGTGCGACAAGTAGAGCCAAAACATACATCAGCCCGTACCAATGAACACTTATACCGAAAATTTTAAAAGCTACGGGATCAAAGTTATTGTAAATTTCGTTCCACCAACTCATCTGGGAACGACCCTTATCTTAAGAGTCTTTTCAAGTCTGCTAGCAAAATCTTCAAAAAGATATCCAAGTCCGCGGTAAAATTTGCTTTTTGCCTCTTTTTGAAGCGTAGGAGCGAGTTTTGCAGCATAAGGAAGCAGATATGAGCTTAAAAACACGCCTAAAATTTCCTCTGTCTTTTCATTGGCTTCAAGCTTTAAGATAGCCGATAAAAACGATAGCTGATTGCTTATGCTGTCTATCTTTAATGATTTTAAATTCGGCTCAAATCCGCAAATTTGATAAAGCTTAGCAAGCCTTTCATCATCGCCTTTAAAAAAATATGTAGCGAGAAAATACTTTTGCAAATTCTTAAAGTCAACCTCTATATCCTTTATATCCTCGCTCTTAATAGCCTCTTTATAAAGAGATCTTCCTTTATTATTAGCTTCGGTATCATTTTGCAAAAACCACTCGCCGTTTTTCTTGATCTGTTCAAAAATTTTGTCATTTAACGAATTTGAAAAACCGACAGCAAAAACTCTACACACAACCGAATAAAATTCGCCAAGCTTCATCATAGTCCTTTTAAATTTTTGTGATTTTACTAAATTTAAATTTTCTTAAACCTTAGGCGAATCGAATTAAAAACAACGGTTACCGAGCTAAAGCACATCGCAATCGCTCCATAAACCGGAGTTAAAACTATCTTAAATACCGGATAGAGCGCACCTGCAGCCACGGGAATGCAGATTAGATTGTAGATAAACGCCCAGAACAAATTTTCCTTGATCGTTTTCATCGTATCTTTAGCCAAATTTATCGCTTTAACAACGCTTTCAAGGTCATTTTTGATAAGAACTATATCGCCCGCGTCCTTTGCTATGTCGGCTCCACTGCTCATGGCTATGCCGATATCAGCTTGCTTAAGCGAAGGCGAATCGTTTATGCCGTCTCCTATAAACACGACCTTGGCGTCTTTTTGAAGCTCTTTGATAATCTCAAATTTTTCATTAGGCAAAACTCCCGCAAAGACCTTTTCGATGCCGATCTTCAGCGCTACGTTTTTAGCGGTAAAAACATTATCCCCCGTTAGCATCACAGGAATTATATTTTTATTTTTCAGCTCGTCTATAATCTCTTTAGCATTTTCCTTTAAAGTATCGCTAAGACTTATAAATCCTACGAATTTTTTCTTTATCGCAGCCAAAACCACACCGTTTCCGTCATTTTGCATCTTTAAAATTTGCTCTTTTGAAGAATCAGGAATCTCTATGCCAAATTCTTTCAAAAAGCCTTCATTGCCCACGACTATCTCGCTTTCATCAAGGCTTCTTATGCCTTTTCCTGCGATACTTTCAAAACCGCTATCGTTGCCTAAAATTTTAAGATCAAGCTCGTTTGCATAATTAACAATCGCTTTTGATATAGGGTGCGAGCTTTTTGCTTCAAGAGCTGCGATTAGAGCCAAATCATCTTCGTTTATATCGGTAAAATTAACCGAAATTTCACCCTTTGTAAGAGTGCCGGTTTTATCAAATATCGCGTATTTGGCGGTGTGAAGCACCTCTATGACTTCGGGATTTTTTATCAAAATTCCGTTTTTAGCGCCCAAAGAAAGAGATGAAATGATAGCAATAGGAGTAGCCAGCCCAAGCGCGCAAGGACAAGATATGATAAGTACGCAAATCGCACTTAAAACGCCTTGCACAGCATTTCCGGTAACTGCAAACCAGATCAAAAACGTAACCACGGCTATAATAATAACGGCCGGCACAAAGATATTTGCAACCCTATCGGCAAATCGACTAATCGGCATTTTTTTCGTGCTAGCATCGCTTAATAGATGTAAAATTTGAGCTAGCAAAGTTTGATTTGACGGCTTTGTAACTTTTACATTCAGATAGCCGTTTGTGTTTATCGTACCTGCATTTACCTCATCGCCCGTTTTTTTATACACAGGCAGGCTCTCGCCCGTAAGCATAGACATGTCAAGCTCGGCTCCGCCGTTTATGATAACTCCGTCGCAAGGCACGTGAAAGCCCGCTTTTACCATTACGATGTCGCCTATTTTTAGGTTTTGCACATCCGTTTCTACGGCTTGTCCGTCAGGCTTTAGCACTAAAGCCACCTTAGGAGAAAGATCCATAAGGCTTTTTAGATAATCCCCCGCCCTAGCCTTTGAGCGCTCCTCAAGAAATTTGCCAAGCAGGATAAAAGTAATAATCATCGCAGAGCCTGAAACATACATATGGCGCATATTTTCAGGCATCAAATTTGGGGCTAAAAAGACAAACACCGAGTAAAGAAACGCCATCGAAGTGCCAAGCGCTACAAGCACGTTCATATCGTAGTTTTTGTTTTTAAGTGCGCCGTAAGCGTGTACGAAAAACTCCTTACCGCAAACCGCAAGCGCGATAAAAGCCAAAAATAGCATTACAAACGCCTTTGGCTCGCTCATAACGCCCGTCATCTCAAGCCACATTATCACAGCGCTTATTACCGCTGCGGCGATAAAGTTGTTGCGTAGGTTTTTTATATGCAAGGCTCTTTTTTTCTCAAATTCGCTCATATCCTTAGCGATCTCGTAGCCCAGCTTTTTGATCTTTTCTTCAAGCTTAGTTCTTACTTCTTCGCTAGCTACTATAAATTCGCCCGTAGCATTAGCAAAGCTAACCTTAGCGTCCTCTACGCCATCCATCTTTTTAGCGACTCTCTCTATAGCATTTGAACAATTCACGCAGGTCATGCCCGCGATATTGAGCTTGATAGTTTTTGACATAGCTAAATTTGCTCTATCACTTCAAATCCAAGATCGTCAAGCTCGGATATAAATTTACCTACATCTTTATCGTCTAAATTTACACTAACCACTTTTGGCTCACGACTTAAATCAACTTCAATAGCTCCGAATTCATCTTCAAGCGCGCTTTTTATAGTATTTGCGCAGTTTTGACAATGCACATTGGCAACTTTAAAATGTTTCATAGAATTTCCTTTATCATGTGGTAATATTTATGCGAATTTATCGTCATTTCCTGATTGATTACAAAGCCTAGTCTCTCGTAAAATTCTCTCTCTTTTACCTTATCTTGATCTACTATCAAAGATACTTTTTCATACTCTTTGAGTTTAGCCACTTCAAATATAAATTTTATTAGCTTTCCTGCAATTCCCTGCCCGCGAAATCTCTCATCAACAGCTATACTATCGATATAAAACTCATCCTCAAGGCACTCTTTTTCTACTTTAGCGGCCGGATTAAATTTCTTAAGATGTTCTAAAATAGGAGCGTCAAGACTATTTGCATCTCCTCCGTAGTAGGCGCAAATGGCTGCGACTATATCTTTTTCGTGTTTAAAAACATAAACGTTTTTATAGCTTAATCTATTAATATCCTGAACAAAAAAAGAGGTTAGAATTTCGTTACTTTTTAACTTGTCGGTAGTTCCGCTAAGTGCAAAAGCGATATCATCCATAGCTAAATTCAGTAGTTCGATACAACGCAAAGCGTCTTGTTTGGTAGCTTGTATAATCATTTGATAATTATAGTATTTTAACTATAAATTTTAAGCTAACAGCTCGCAAAACATCTTAAATTTTAAAAAGATAATAATCTTTTTTGGCTATAATTTCCAAAATTTTTTTAAGGAAAATTTATGGGAAGAGCATTTGAATACCGAAGAGCGGCCAAAGAGGCTCGCTGGGACAAGATGAGTAAGGTATTTCCAAAACTGGCTAAGGCTATAACGGTAGCCGCTAAAGAGGGCGGAACGGATCCTGATATGAATCCTAAGCTTCGCGCAGCGATAGCAGCCGCAAAGAGCGAAAATATGCCAAAAGATAACATCGACGCGGCGATAAAAAGAGCAAACGGCAAAGATAGCGCCGATATCAAGACTATATTTTACGACGGAAAAGCCGCTCACGGAGTGCAAATAATCGTAGAATGCGCCACTGATAATCCTACCAGAACTGTTGCAAACGTCAAGGCGATATTTAGCAAAAACGGCGGAGAGGTGCTTCCAAGCGGAAGTTTAAGCTTTATGTTTACTAGAAAGAGCGTCTTTGAGCTCAATATGCCTCAAATCGAGCCTGATGAGATTGAGCTAGAACTAATTGATTTCGGACTTACCGAGCTTGAAAGCGAAGGCGATACGCTTTACATATACGGAGATTATACAAGCTTTGGCACGCTTCACGAGGGTATAGAAAAGCTTGGGCTTGAGAGCAAAAAGGCAAGCTTGCAGTACATCGCAAATTCGCCGATAAGCTTAAGTGAAGAAGAGATGCAAGAGGTAGAAAAGCTTCTTGACAAGCTTGAAGACGATGATGACGTGCAAGCCGTTTATACAAATATAGAATAAAGGAAAAAAATGAGAAATGACGAGTTAAAAATTTACGAGATCAATCAAGACGAGTTGGCAAAATTTAAATTTGCTGTTATCCATACCGAAAAAGGCGATATAAAACTTGAGCTTTTTGGCGAAGAAACGCCTCAAACGGTTATGAATTTCGCTACTTTGGCAAACGACGGATTTTATGACGGGCTAAATTTCCACCGCGTTATACCGAATTTCGTTATCCAAGGCGGCTGTCCTTACGGAACCGGCACGGGCGGTCCGGGCTGGAGGATAAAATGCGAATGCAGAGGTCAAAAGAGCAAGCATAAACGCGGAAGCCTATCTATGGCGCACGCAGGTCCTGATACGGGAGGGAGTCAGTTTTTCGTATGTCATAGCGCGCAACCTCATCTTGACGGAGTTCATACGGTTTTTGGGCAAGCGATAGACGAAGACAGTCTAAAGGTACTTGACAGTGTAAGAGGCGGCGACAAGATCGAATCTATCGAGATAAAAGAGAGTTTATAGTTTTAAATATTAAATAAAATCAAATATATTTTTAGTAAAACATTCATATAAAAACATACAAGAACTGCGCCAATCTAAACTTTTCAATGGCTTAAAAAGTAGCAGATACAGTGCAAGTCTACTTGCAATAATTTTTCTTTAATGCCTTCTTGGGTAAAATATTTTTTTAAAAATTAATCTAATAACAAAGGATTATATTTTATGCAAGATATTTCAAAAGAAACATCATCAAAAATCATATCCAAATCCCCAAAAAGTAAATTTGTAAAAATCATTACCAGTCTTGCCTTTTGGGTGGTTTTGGGCATAGCTGCAGGTATAGCAGTAGGTATGGCTTTGCCTGATATAGGTGTAGCGAGCAAACCTGGAATTGATTGGTTCATAAAGGCTTTAAAAGCGCTAATAGGACCGATTATTTTTCTTACTATAGTTTCAGGCATAATCGGGCTTGAAAGCATGAAAGAGCTTGGAAGTATAGGACTTAAAGGCTTTATATATTTTGAAATAGTAAGCACGATAGCGCTTGCGGTGGGAATTTTATTTGGGGAAGTTTTAAAGCCGGGTCATAACATGCATCTTGACTACACTACGCTAGATCCGGGAAGTGTCGAAAAATACACTCACATAGATAAAGATGTGGGCTCGGTTTGGGCCATCTTAAAAAGTGCTGTTCCAAGCGATCCTATCACTCCTTTTCTTACTTCAAACACCCTCCAAGTGCTATTTATGGCGATAGTTACGGCAGTGATCATATCGTTTTTAAAGCACGAACATAAAAAGAAAATTTTAAAGCCGCTTGAGATAGTTCAGCATTGGGTCTTAAAGCTGCTTACGATTTTAATGCTATTTAGCCCGGTGGCTGCATTTTCCGCTATGGCGTTTTTGATAGGAAAATTCGGCATAGACTCTTTACTTGGTATGCTTGAATTGCTTTTTGTAATGGCTGCCGCAAGCTTATTTTTTATATTCGGCGTTCTTGGGCTGATATGCTATCTCGTAAAGGTTAATATCTTTAAATTTATGCGCTTTATAGCCAAAGAGGTTTTAGTGGTATTTGCCACAAGCTCCAGCGAAACAGCACTTGCTCCTCTTATGCAAAAACTAGAAGCAGCAGGAATTCATCGCGGAGCCGTGGGTCTTATCATACCTACTGGATATTCGTTTAATCTTGACTGCACCAATATATATCTAAGCTTAAGCGTAATCTTCTTGGCTCAAGCGTTTGGAATTCCGCTTAGCATAGAGCATCTCATACAAATTTTAATCATCCTTATGGTTACCAGTAAGGGCGCAGTGGGAGTAACGGGCTCCGGTTTTATCGTGCTTGCAGGCACCCTAGCCGCCCTTCCAAGCGCAGGAATTCCCGTAGTTACCGTAGCGGTATTGTTAGGGGTTGATAAATTCATGTCTGAAATGCGTGCAGTAGGAAATCTTTGCGGAAATGCCGTAGGATGCTTAATAATCTCAATATGGGATAAAAAAGTGGATATGGAAAAATTTAATTACGCTCTTAATCATCCCGAAGAGTTTAATTTCCATGCGTAAATTTATACAAAAGAAAGTTTATTACTAAAGACAAAAGCTAACAAATTCAAAGAGAGTTTTTGCTCTCTTTGAATTTAAATTTTACTCCCAAAGCTTTTCATCAAGCTCTTTTTCACTTTTTGCGACAAATATCGCTCCCATCATATCGCCAACGACGTTCATAGATGTTCTTCCCATGTCAAGCACGGCATCAATCCCCAAAATCATACCGTAGGCTATGGCTATAACGCTTCCGGCTTCTACTTTTAACCCGACGGACTCAAGAACCATAAGAAGCATTATGGCTCCGGCACCCGGCACTCCGGCCGTTCCTATGGAAGATAGAACCGCCGTGATAACTACGGTTAGCTGCTGAGAGAAATCAAGCGGCATACCCACGACATTAGCTACAAATATCGCACAAACGCCAAGATAGATAGTCGTTCCGTCCATATTTATGGTTGCGCCCACGGGCAAAGTAAATCCGTACACACCTCTTGGCACACCCATATCCTTTTCAGCCGTCTCCATAGAAATAGGCAAAGTAGCACCTGAAGATCTAGTAACAAACGCGGTAATCATCGGCGGGCGGACTTTGGATAAAAATTTAATAGGGCTAAGCCTAATAAAAATACAAATGACACAATAAACAAGCAAAATTTGCAAAATTAATCCGACATAAACACTTACCGTAACATTTATAAGCGGCCCAAACGCCTCGGCTCCGCTCTTTGAAAATACGATAAAAATAAGCGCAAAAACACCTATAGGAGCATATTGCATAACCCAATGAACCACTTTAAACATTATGCTATTCATGCCCTCAAAAAACGAAAATACGATTTTAGCCGAATTTCTAACCTGCTCATTTTCGCTATCAAGACTAAACGCAAGCGCAATCCCAAAAAATAGACAAAAAACATATAGTAGGTAAAACCTCTCCCTTGGCTATAACCTCAAAAGGATTTGTCGGAATGATATTTAGAGCAATATATCCACAAGCCCAGGAGCTTTAGCCTCCTTGCCTGCGCTTGCTACGTTTGTAGCTAGCTCTAGACCTACACCCGGCTGAAGGATGGAACCAACGGCAAGTCCTATGACAATGGCACAGAGCGAAGTAAACATGTAAAAAACAATGATTTTTACGCCTACCTTGTCAAGATGAGAAGGAGATATCGAGCTAGCTCCAACGATCAGCGTACAGACTATGACAGGCAAAACTATCATCTTAAGTAGCCTGATAAACAGATCTCCAAATGGCTTTAATATCTCTATCGCACCGCCTGCGTTTTGAAAAATCATACCAAATATCGCACCTAAAACAAGTCCAATAAGAATACGTAAAAGCAAATTACTTTTAAAATAAAAGTCTAAAATACTTTTTTATCAGGCATACTCTCTCCTTATTTTCATTTGATCAAATTTTATTTTATCTTTGTTTTTTTAATCGTAAAAAAGACAAATGCGACATAAATAAATTTAAAAATTTATAGCAATTTCGTATCAAAGCGTTACATGAAGCATTAAATTTAAGCCTAAATTTATATAATCTTACTACTCTACTTAGAGAATTTTCCGCCTAAAATTTGCTGACTAAATTTGAATTTAGCCCCTAAAATACTATCTTTTCTCTTAAATTTATTACAGTTAAAATATAAAAATTCCTTAAAAATTTAATAATGGGCATTAAATTTCACAAACGCCTCATAACCATAAATAGATATTTTAAAGTTTGGCTATCCTTAAATTTACTAAATACTTTTTAATTTTTATTGCACTATAATTTTATGATCAAATTACCAATTCTAGGAGGCTTAAATGGATATAGTAGATAGGTTTTTACGATACACCAAAATCAACACTACGACAAATAGAGAAGCGGGTGCCGCCGGCATCATGCCTTCAAATCCCGTAGAAATGGAGCTTGCAAAGCTTCTTGAAAGCGAGCTAAAAGAGCTTGGATTAAGCAATATCAAAAGACGCGAAAATTCGATAACAACTGCGATTTTACCGTCAAATTCAAGTAAAAAAATTCCTTCGGTTGCGTTTTTTGCCCACCTTGACACAAGCGCGGAGCAAACAAACGATACAAAAGCTCAAATAATCACCTACAAAGGCGGAGATATAACGCTAAACAAAGAGTTAAATATCGTCATGAAAGAGAGCGAATTCCCCGAGCTTAAAAACTATGTAGATGACGATATAATCGTAACGGACGGAACAAGCCTGCTTGGAGCCGATGATAAAGCGGCGATCGCAAGCATAATGAATGCGGTAAAATATTTCGTAGATAATCCAAGCGTAGAGCATGGCGATATCATCGTAGGATTTTTACCTGATGAAGAGCAAGGGCTAAGAGGCGCAAAAGCGCTTGTCGCAAGCGAGATAAATGCCGATTTTGGTTATTGTCTAGACTGCTGCGGTATAGGCGAATTTATCTATGAAAACTGGAATGCAGGAGACGCTATAGTAACATTTACTGGACAATCGGCTCACCCGATGAACGCTAAAGGTAAGCTTATAAATTCGCTTTTAATGGCGCATAAATTTATATCCATGCTACCCGGCGGCGAAGCTCCCGAATACACCGAAAATCGCGAAGGATACTATTGGGTAAAAGAGCTTAGCGGAAACAGCGCAAAGACTATCTTAAAGCTTGACATAAGAGAATTTAACGAGAAGAAATACAAAGAGCGTATGCAATTTTTACAAGATTTAACAGACGCATGCGCTAAATTATGGGGTGAAAACAGAGTAACTATAAAGCTTGCCGACAGATACAAAAACGTCTTTAACTACCTAAAAGACGGCGAAAATAGCCTACCTATACAAGCCGCAAAAGAGGCTTACAAAAATTTAGGAATAGAGCCTAAAGTCATACCTATGAGAGGTGGCTATGACGGAGCGGTAATCTCAGAAAAAGGCATTCCTTGTCCGAATTTATTTACCGGAGCTCATAATTTCCACTCGATTTATGAATATCTACCTGTAAAATCATTGCGCGCTTCAAGTGACGTGGTTAAAGAGATAATCAAAATTTTAGCCAAATAATTTACAAATTCCCGCTATAAATTTGCGGGAATTTCTTCTTTAAATTTAAGCAAAAATCAACTTAGCGGCTAGAAGTAGCATGATAATACCTACTACGATTTCTAAAATTTTCTACGCTACGGCTTTTTGAAATATAGGAGCAAGAAGCCTTGAAGCATATCCCAAAGAAAAGAAAAACACAAAAGAAGCGCTCATGGCTCCAAGCCAAATACATAAACATCGGCACCAAATTTAGTAGAAACCGACCCTATCAAGATGACCGTATCAAGATAGACATGCGGATTTAACCAGGTAAATGCAAATGTAAAAAGAGCGGTTTTAACCAAGGATGGCATAGCAAGATCTTTTATGATTAGCGCATGGTTCATAGTGTAAGCCGCATAAAAGCTTTTTATCGAGTAAAACAGCAAAATGCTACTCTGCCGTATCTGGCTATGTATTTAAGATAGCTAAATTTATATACTATATGCCCAAATCACATAACTCCTGCAAAGATCAAAACAGCATCCAAAACGGAGCAAATGATACAGACTAAAAACACGTATTGCTTTTAAATGCCTTGATCTAGCACAAAAACGTTTTAAGCTCTGGTAAGCCAGAACCAGCGACAATCCTATGGCAAATCCCGATATAAAAGCGTCCATAAATAAATTAGTTAAAATTTCTTGCATGTATTGATATGTAAATTTGACCAGAGCGAGAAATTAAAAAATTTATAAAGCAAAGGTCGCGAGATGCGACCTTTTGAATGCTAAATCATAAAAAACGCTATTATACAAACAGCTACGGCCATAGCAGGAGCCGTTCTTTTTGCAATTTCAACAGGACTTACCATGGCAAGACCGGCACAAACTATAGCAGCACCGGCTATAGGAGATGACGAACGACCAAGAGCGCCTGCGATAGCAGCAGCCATACCTAATTTGGTTTGCTCAAATCCAAGATCTTGTGCATGCACTGTTATAGCGCCGTTAAACGCCATAGTAGCAGCATCTCCCGATCCCGTAACTACCGCCATAAGATAAGGTATGAACGTTCCGCCCAGTCTTACGAACTCTTCTGAGTGTTTTAAAACCTCGGTTATAGCATCTATCGCCCCACAAGCTCTAAGACCTGCGACGAAAACGCCCGCAGCTATGATGATACCGATAACTTCGGCATATGCACTTCCCATACCCTTGAAGAACTCGGTTGTGATCTTTTCAGGGCTTGTCCAAGTAACAAATACCGCCAAAATCGCACCAAGAAGCATCGCCTCGGCAACACCCATCTTAGTCCAAGTTAAAAATGAAATTTTATGAAGCATCGCCTCGGCAACACCCATCTTAGTCCAAGTTAAAAATGAAATTTTATGCAGATCGGTTCCGCCGATGATCAAGATGACAAGCGGCACTAAAGGCATAAGAGCGTATAGCAAATTTACTTTGATAGGCTCTGCGGCTGCACCGTCGTTTGCTTTATGTGAAAAATCTTGACCCTTTTGGTAGTCTTTAAAGAGCAGTGCGGTTATGCTTAATATAACTAAAACTACTATAAATGCCGCCATTGCATTTGGAAACTGAACCTTAATAACATCAGGAATGGTTACCTTAGCCATCTCTGAAACATATGCGTTGTGAGCCGAACCAGGGCTCAAAACACCGCCGAAAGTTCCTGCAAATACCGCAGCTCCCGCCATCGCAGGACGAACACCTGAGGCCATAAGAAGAGGTATCATCGTAGCGCCAACCGCAGCAGAACAACCGGCCGCAGAAGGGATGGCAATATTAACGAAAAACGTAATAACAAAAGTAATAGGAACAAGCAAAAAGCCTATGTTTTTCATAGGTTTTGTAAGTAACACTACAAGATGCTGATCACACTTAGTAACCTTCATAACGTAAGCAAAACCCATACTGGCACAAATAGCCTTAATGAGTCCTGCCGAAGTCATCGACTTGGTAAATTGTGCAAGCGCATCAAGCGGCGTCAAACAAATAACACAAAGAGTAAGACCTACACCGATCAAAACGGTTTTAGTCTCTCGCTTTTTAATAAGCAGATAAACAACTGCAACTAGACCTAAAACGGCGCATATTAGCTTAAAAGTAGCCATATTCAACCTTTCTTGTAAATTTTGTCTTTTTGTATTTATCTATTGTTTGATTATATTCACCATAAATTTAAATAAAAATTAAAATCTATTTAAAATGTAAAACTATTTCCCACTGCGATACTTTCTGTATCTTTTTTATACATCATCTTTAAGACGGCATCATTTCCCATAACGGTTGCACTATTACCGGCTATCTTAAGCGCAACACCTTCAGGAAGAGCATATATGGTGCTTTGCTGGTTTACGATCAAAAATTCCTCCAATCTCTCTTCTCTGCTTTCACCGTTATGTCCCGCGATTTTGCCGCTTATGAAGTGAGGATTTATCTGATGAGGGAACAAATTTAGTGCGTCAAATAGCTTTGGCATGATGATAGGCATATCATTTGTTGTCATTATCGTGCTTCCCGCCACATTTGCGCCTGCAGACCAGCCAAAGTAAGGCACGCCTGCCTCAACTCTTTCTCTTATCACATCAACTAGGTTAAATTTATAAAGATAGTGAAGCAAAACAAAGGTATTTCCTCCGCCTATAGATATCACTTTAGCATCTTTTACGGCTTGTTTTAGATCGCTAAATTTGTGGATTGATTTTACTTTTTTGTTTTGCAAGCAGTCTTGAACCTTTAGCTCATATTCATCGTTTGTGCGCCTTACTCCCGCATAAGGGATAAAAAGTATCTCCTCATCGGCTACTCCACACTCTTGCAAAAACTCATTTATCCAAGGTCTGCAGTGATTTAAGTATCCTGTATCCTTGTAACTTGAACTGCTTAAAAGCAAAGCTTTTTTCATAGTATTCCCCTAAAAGTTAATTTTCTAGAACAGTATCTCAAAAAGTTTAAACATAAAAATTGATTTTAAATTTTTATGTTTATTAAAGTAACAATATAAAAATAGTGCTTAATATGAAGTTAAAATAGATCAATTTATTAAACACCTATTTAGTAAATTGATACATATATAAATTGATTTGGCAAATATGCTTATATTTGCCAAATCAATTTAAGCCACCAAAGCTGCTATAAAGCCATAAATACCAGTGAGTAAAATCAAAAACACTCTAAAAACAGATCTGCTTCTTCTAAAACAAAACAGCATAAAAACAACAAATAGTGCAAAATTTAAGAATAGTGCAGACTTGCTAAAATCAGAAAAAGTAAATTTATAGCTATACCCATAATCTTTTTTTATAATAAAAGGAAATATAATTTCTTTAGCCTTTAGAAAACTCTCATTTTTCTTAAGCTTGTATTCAAATTTATCTAAAACATTATATTTATCGTCAAGCTTATAAGCTGTTACATTATCATCGCTTTCTATCGTTACAACTCTACTAAGAGGCTCTATAACTAGCTGAAAGTTCATATTTTTTGGATTATAACCTTGGCTCGGTAAATCTATAAGCTTATAATTATCATAACTTATTAGCTTCACTCCTTCACTATCTAAAAGTGCGGCATAGAATTCACGTCTTGGATTTTCATTTACTATGATTAGAGAAACAGAACTGTTTTTTATTCCGGTTTGTTTTACTTGAGGAGTATTATGCTCCATCTTAAGATGGTATATTTCATCTTTGCCGTCTATTATAAAAACCCCTTCATCAAAAGGTTTTTTAGTGTTTGCATTTGTATAAAATTTAATAAATGGAAATTTAAAATTGGCATCTTTTAAAGATTTTGTAAAAATAGCACTCAAGTTTTGATCTATGCTTAAGTTTTCAAGATTTACAAATTCCAATCCATCAGAATTATTTCTTATACCAAATTTATTAAATTTCAGCCTTAAGTATTTTGGCTTTGATTCAAATATAGTAAAAACAGGAATCTGTTTTTGATTAAAAACATCTGGCTTTATACTTAAATTTTGTGAATTTTCTCTTATTTTATCACTATCGGCCCACTCTTTAAACTGTTCGGGAAAAATATTTTTGGAAAGCAAATATGAATAAAATTTGAATGGCAAATTCTGCATAAAATCATCAAGGCTTATATTTTTATCACGGCCTACATAAAAAAACGGCTCTTTTTTGGCTTCATTGTAGCCTTGAACTAAAAATTCATCCAGTATTTCAGAATAATAAACTCTTACTCCATTTTTTCCATTATTAAATGCTGAATCAAATATTAAAGGCAAAAAAATAGAAAGCAAGACTACTACAATCAAAAGGTTTATATTTTTAACAATTTTCATTTTATGTACCCTTGTTTGTAATTATCAAATGCAATCACTGTTGAATTAGTAGCATAAACGGCAGATATGGCAATATATAATAGACCGAGTTCATTTTCATAAAAACTTTTAAGTGCATATATATCGGGATTTATATCATAGTATAAATACGTGCATGCACACATTACTATGAAATTGACGACTACTCTTTTTTTGCTGGGCTCTATGATGAGTCCTGCGCAAAAAAGATATAAAACAAGACCAAAAGTAAAGCTTTGAATAAGCGAAGAATTTAGTACAGATAAAATTTCATCTATATAAACTCTACCAAATGTAAGATTAAATATCAAAAATTCAATCATATAAAGAACAACTACAAACAAAAGGCCTGTAAATATTATATATGATATATTCATCCAAGTACTTCTTGGAAAATGCAAAGAAAGTCTTAATCTAGCATTTATTCTCTCTCTTAAAAATACAAAAATTGCTACTCCAAGACCGATAGTTAAATTCAAATCGGTAATATGATAAAAACTGAATCCTTTTTGAAAAAAAAAGGTTAAATTTAATCCCATGGCACCAAATTCATTAATGCCATTTTTTAACTTAAAAGCAAGATATATCAAAAAACAACAGGCTAGCAAAGCAAACAGAAAATAAACTTCTTTAAATTTATAAAACTCTTTTTTTATCATCAATATCTCCCTGTGTAACCTAAAAAAGCATCTTCAAAGCTAAGCTTTATCTCTTTTGAATTTTCAATCTCTTTGTCAAAAAAGCCAAAAATTTGTTTCTCCTCGCTAAGCTCCAAAACACTTTCGATTTTTTCTATCTTTGTTAAATCAGTTTCCCTGGGAACTGAAAAACCCTTAAATTTACTTCTAAATTCACTAAATTCTATCTCTAAAGGATCGCGATCTCTTCTGATAATAATAAGCTCATTTAAAAGACCGTCAAGATCATTTACTATATGAGTTGTCATAAGAACGCTTTTGTTGCCATTTTTTATAAAATCTTTCAAATAATCAATAAAAAGTCTTCTATATCCGGTATCAAGACCTAATGAGTAATCATCCAATATAAGCAAATCGGGATCACTTGCAAATATAAGCCCTAATACCACTTGAGATCTTTGCCCGCATGATAGAGTTGATATTTTTTGACTTTCATCTACTTCAAGCTTTTTAAACAGATCATAAAAGCGCTCTTTTTTAAATTTTTGCTTATATTCTTTTTCATAAAGAGAATACAAATCTTTTATTTTAAGATAGTCGTATGTGACGTGTCCTTCATACAAAAGACCTATTCTTGATTTTGTTTTGGCTGATAAGTTTGAGCTATCTTCTCCAAATATCAAACACTTTCCTGATGCAGGCTTAAGATTGCCCATTAGTATATTGATAGTAGTTGATTTTCCGACACCATTTTTACCAAGAAGTCCCACCACTCCTCCTTGTTTAACGCTAAAACTTAAATTTTCATAAATTTTCTTTTTGCCAAAATATTGAGTCAAATTTTGGCACTCTATAACATTCATAAATCTCCTTTTATTTGCTCGATATCAAAAACTATAGGGACTTTGATACTGAGTCCTACGGCATCCTTAGGTAAAGATTTTTTAGCCAAATTTACTATATGCACAGCATGATTATCAAGGATTTTACTACCGCTACTTTGAACTACGTTTATATACTCAAAGCTGCCATTATCCAAAAGCTTAAATTCAACCACTACCCTACCTTCTATTTGTCTCACCAGAGCTTTTTTCGGGTATGTCATATGTTTTTTAAGTGCCGCATAAATTTCGCCTATTAAATTTGATCCCCCGTCTTGAACTGCAGTAGCGCTTCCGCTACTTTTATTTCCTCCTATTATGTTTGCATCATTGCTAGCTTGCATGTTCGAGCCGGCATTAGCCGCTTCCAATGCTTTTTTAGTGATATCCTCTATAATCTTTTCATGTTTTATACAATGCTCGCACACATGCTCTTGCTTAACCTCTTTCTTTATAGGCTCATGTACAATTTTTTTAGGTTTTTTTACTACTTTTTTCTTTTTTGGCTTAGGTTTTTCAGGTTTTGCAAACTGTTCTTTATCAAATTCTTTAGCAATAGGCTCTATCTTATCTGGCATTTCAGGCATTTCAACTTCTGTATGTTCAATAATCTCTTGCACGGGAGGGACTAATTCTTCACTGAAATTTGAAATTTCACTTGTTTTTGAAGCTGCTTCTTGATTAGTATTTTTATCTGCAATCTGGGTAAATTCTATACCAAAAGCTACTTTCTCATCTTTATTTTGAGATATGTTTGTATCTTCGTCATTAAAATTACTATATACAACAAAACCTATTGCGGTAGCATGTATACAAAATGAGGCTAAAAGTGAAAAAAATAAATTTAACCTGTTCTTCGTCATTTTTTAACTTCAGTCATAATTAAAAAATTTGCGAGCCCAAGCTCTTTTAATATCTGTAAAATATCTACAAATTTACCAAATTCAGCCCGCTCATCTCCTTTAAATAGTATAAATTTGTCTTTTGGAAGCTGTTGCAAAAGCTCTTTTAATTTGTCTATATCAACAGTCTCTTCGTTAAATAAAATTTGATTATCTATATTCAATAAAATCTCAGCTCTATCTTCAGGAAATTCTTTGCTACCTAATGCGTCCTTAGGTAAATTTACTTCTATTTTTCCATACTCTATAAAGCTTGCTGCGCATAAAACTATCACTAAAAGCACAAGCATAACGTCTATCAAAGGAACAACGTTTAACTTAAAATCCTCCTGCAATTTCATTGATATATGCCGTGCAAGCTTTTAAATTCGTTTATTTTCTTTTGAGCAGATCTTAAAGCGAAACTATATATCGCAAGGCTTGGTATAGCCACGCATAGGCCAAGCGCTGTTGCCTTAAGCGCCAAAGATAAACCCGTCATAATAGTTGATGTTTCAAAGTTTCCACTTTGACCCATATCGTAAAAAGTTATTATTATGCCTATAACAGTTCCAAGAAGTCCAACATAAGGGGCATTTGAGCCAATTACTCCTATGCAAGTTAAATTTCTAGTCGCATCCGTTTCAAGAGAATTTAAATCCTTGTAATTCTCGTATTTAAACCTAATAAAAAATATAGCCCGTTCTATCCCAAGAGCCAAAGCTATAAAGCTCATGACTCCTAAAACGGAAAATATTATATGATCAACATATTGAGTTAAAAATTGCATTATTCCTACCATCTGTATCCTAACTCAAGCCAAAATTGACGTCCTGTCTGATATGTAACGACATCAGAAAAAGACCTTTGAGAAAACACAAACTTATTTTCAGATGCCACAGCATTTTTTCTATTTAGGACATTTAATATATCTATATTTGCAAAAAATTCAGACTTCTTGGGCAAATTCCAATTGAACCCGAATCTAGTATCCCAAACAAAAGATTTTTTAAGTCTCTTAGTTTCAAAAACTTCTATTTTTTCTCCTTGATAAATTTCAGTTCCTATTCGTTTTATGTCTTTTCGTCCATTTTCTAATATAAACATATTTCCCCATTTCATATTTAGCTGAGGAATAGATGAAATAGTAGAAAATCTTAATGTCCAATTTTTGTTATAGTCTTCTTGCGGACGCTCTGAAGATTTCATATATTTACCGTCAAGCTTTATATTGGGATCTAAACTTGTATCATCATCATAAGTTGAAAAATTTGACTTTTTATCCGTATAGTTAAATCCCAATTCGAATTTATGTTTAGTTCCCTCAAGCTCATAAGCATTTACATTCCTAATAGAAAATGTATATATATCACTTTTGCTTATACCGTTATTTGTATACACCATTGAATCTGTTTTATATTTACTTCCATCAGGACTGATGCCCTCTACACTTGCTTTACGCTGCGTAACCTGATCTTTGCCGTCTCTTTTTACATACTTTAAGACTAGATCAAAATTTCCAATTTCTTGATTGATGCCAATCGCAAGCTCATCATCATAAGGAATTTTAAGTTCTCTAAAAATATATTCACTCTTTTGATTTCTTGAGTTCCATGCAGTATCTTCCACCCACTCACTATAGTTTTTAGGATCTCTTCTCTTCCATCTTGATCTAAGCTTTTGTTTACCGTCTTTTAAAGCATAAGCAAAAGAATTTCTACCATAATATCTATTGAGTCCAAAATTTATCTTAGTGCTACTATCACCAAAAAGATCATAGGTTGAACTGAATCTAGGAGCAAGAGTGTCTTTGTTCATATAATCATCACTGTCAAACCTAAGCCCCGGTCTAAGAATTAAATTTCCAAGTCTCATCTCATCCTCAAACCAAAGAGCAAATTGATTTATTTTTGCATCAATTTTTCCTTTGCTATATTTCTCCCATATAGTTGCATAGTGGTTTACTCCACCGTTTCCCGCATCCATAGAGCACCATGGATCATTTGGTGAGCATGCTTCGCCTGGTTTTAAATTTCTAGTAGCGGTTACAGTATAAAAGCCATTTGGAATTTTATATGAGCCTTTAGAATATCTATAGTCAAATCCTGTGGCAAAATTATGCTCAATATTTAAAAAATCAATCGGTTCAAATTCTAAAGTTGCAGCATAAGAAAAACTCTCTTGTTCTTGATTTATATCTCCATACCCTCCTTCAAAGCTAGCTCGTGACCCCCAAGGACGTTTGTTGCTTGGTTGCCATTGAATCCAATACTCTTTTTCCGAATCTCTTGAGCTTTCAAGCTTGGAATATCCAAAAATTTGCTTAAAATTTAGCAGATCAAAATCATAATTTAAATCAACTGAAGCAGTAAGTCCTCCTGATTTCATAGTCTGCTTACTATCTTTTGTAGTATCATTAAAGTATATTCCACTATTTGGAGCGTATATAATAGTAGGAGTTATAGTTAGGCGATCGGTAGCAAACCAATTGGCTTTCAAAAAGAAATTCTCATTTTTACGCCTTTGAATTCTCTCTTGCTCATAAGAGTCTTTTTTGTCGCTTACAAATCTTTTATCATAACCTACAAGAGGAATTTTAGATCTAGTTTGCGAGTAGTTAAACAATAGACCAAAATCATCAGTTAAATAACCCTCAAGTTCTAGGATTTGCTTCCATTTAGTAAATTTTGGCTGGCTTGTATGACTATAGGAATTTTTGAATTCTTCCTGCTCAATATCATCTATGTAAAATTTTGTCCATTTATCGCTAGAATAAGACGTGCTTAACTTTCCATGAAATCCTTTTCTCGGATTTCTGGTTTTAGCTTCTATAACACCACCCTGAAACCCGCCATACCTTGAACTAATAGAGCTATCATAGACATTTAAAGTATCTACAAGTCCCGCATCAAGATTAATACCTTGAGAGATAGAGCCAAGATCGGGGAAAATTTTACCGGGGATATTAACTTGCTCTGAAACTCTAGCTGACGGGTTTAAATCATTATTTATATTAAGCCCGTCTATCATAAAGTTGTTTTGGTAAAACTTAGCTCCGTTTATACTTATATCCTGAGGATCAATTTCACCCGAATTTTTAGATGTAATTTGAATGTTTGAAAATTGAACACTAGGATTTGTTTTTAGTATATCAGTCAAGCCACGATTTAATGAAGGTATACTGCTTATAGTTTCTTTTGACACACTTGTACTACCAAGATATTTACCTTGCTTAGTTACAGATTCAACACCAGACAAATTAGCTGTGACATTTAAATCTCTAAGCTCAACATCTTTTGCATAACTACAAATAGCTATTGCAGTTATAGAGCTTAGCATTAAAAATTTGTTCTTCAAGAGCTCTCCTTTATAAAATTATAATTATTTAAATTTGAAATTTTTAGATTTAGTAAAACTGTCAATACTATCTGAGTAATCCCCGTAGCAAAGAAAAAATAGAAAAAATCTAAAAATTTATTATCATTTGCAAGCAACAAACCAATAAAAAATACAAAACAAAGACCTATGGCAAAGAAAAATTTCTTATTTTTTCTAGCAAGAGCTATAAAAATAACACTTAATATTCCAAGCGTCACACTCATGCTTTTCCTTTTATAAATTTAAACGAGACATAACTAAACATTACGGATATCAAAAGGCATAGTATTGAAATTTTAAATATTTCAAAATTATAGTATGCACCATTTTTTAAAGATATAACAAAAACAGCCAAAAAAATTACCGAAGTCAAAATGGAAGAGATAGCATAAGAATATCTTCTTATAAAAACTGCCCCGATCATAAAAACAGTCCCAAGGCTTATAAAAAATCCAGTTATTTCCTTTTGATGCCTTAAAGCAAGGTCATCTGGCATAACTTGATTTGATAACAAATAAACACCAAAAGCAGTAAAAAGACCTATAAAAAATGTATTGTTTAAAATTTTTACAGTATATACGGCAGCTTTTGAGTGTTGCTTTTGCATCCAAAAAAAAGAGCCGCTAACACACATTACCATACCAAGACATCCAAAGAAAAAGAATATAAGCCTAACCGCCTCTCCGCCAAAATCTCCAAAATGAAAAACTCTCATAAACATCATAACAAGCCTTGTTCTATCAAGCTCTCTTTCAAATGTCTCGTCTATTTTTTCTCCGCTAAGCAGATCAAAAACCTTAGCCTCAGAGGCAATACCTTTATGAGTAAACAGCTTGTCTGATTCAAAATTTAACTGGATGTGTGCTGTTTGTGGATTATCTTTTTGTATATGCAAGTTTTGCAATTTTCTATCCGAATTGGCAATAATTATATTTTTTATATGCCCTGCATCAGGTATAAAATTTGTTGTTTTGGTTAAATTTTGCTCTATTTGAATTTTACCTTCTTTAATAAGAGCAAGCTTTTTCTTTCTCTCATCATTTCTAGCTTTGGCTTTTATTGCAAAATCTTCTTGCATGCTAGCTTTATTTTGTATTGCAACTTCTTTATATATATCCTTTAGCATAAAACGCTCTACAAGATAAAGTCCTGAAATAGCAAGCATTAGAAATATCATAAACCCGCTGACTCCGGTAATTATATGAGAGTCATACCAGAGCATCTTTCGCTTAAATTTAAAAAAATCTTTAAAAATTCTACTATGTATCAAAATTCCGGAGATCAGCACAAAAAGCATTACTATAGTTATGTATCCCATTATTTCGCGTGCAGTTATTCTTTTAATATACCAAAGATCATAATGAAGCGCACCAAGAAAAGCTCCTCCATGTGTAGCCCTAGACTTTACGCGTTCTCCGGTTTGAGGATCTAACCTTACAAATTTGCGATCTCTTCTATGCTCCAAGGCTTTTGCATCATCTTTCCATGATACTGTTATATAAGGAGTAAGGCCATCAGGAGGAGTTATCCTCCAAATATCCGAATTTGGATGATATTTAGTAAGATAATCAACTGAAATATCGATATAGTTTGAATTTTGATGTTTAAGCTTGTAGTATTCAGGCTGCATAAACAGAGTTATATTATCCCTGTAATAAGCCAAAGTTCCGCTAAAAAATATAAAAAATACGACCCAAGTAAAGACAAGTCCAAAGTATCTATGAAAAAGCTTTAACATTGTCATAGCGCGATTGCCAAAACAGTAAATAAGATTGTCAAAGGAATTAAAAATTTAAATCTAGCGATATATGCTAGCAAAAACCAAAGTGTAAAAATAATCATGAACAGCATGTTTGCTAAAACTAATTTTTCATTCTGAGCAACATCAAAGATATGTGGAATTTTCATGCTTAAATAATATGAAATAACAAAACCAAATAGTACAACCAAAATAGTTCTAACAATAAATTCTCGAGTTCTAATCGACAAGAATTTTCCTTTTGATTATGAAAATTACTCTTTGAATTATATATAAGTATCGGTAAAAAGGAACTTAAGATAATTATGATATTTATTATTATAAATAATTTTACTAGTGCAAATTCAAATGTTTAATTTAAGAGCCAAAATAGTTATGCTTTGGCTCTTAAATTGATTCTTGCAATGATTAAAATTTTCCTTTTAAATCCTCAAAAGCCTTCTCTTGGCATTTCAAAAGATTTCTTTTTTCATCTCTTGCGATATAAAGCTTGAAGATATTTTCTCCGTTTTTATCGTAAAATTGAACCGATTTTGAGAGCATACCCATAAACGTTTGGGTCACAAAGAATATCCTATCTATGTCACTTGCTTTTAAATGTCCACCGAAATTTGACTCTTTCATACTAAAATTATAATATCCCTGAGCGTGTTGTCCGCTTGGAATTTTTGTTTTGAACTCTATTATGAAAGATGGTGTGTTTTTAACAAACAAAACTTCTCCCCAGCTTCCTATCTCGCCGATAATCTCATCAAATTTATCTCCGTCGGCGACTTTGCAGAACTCACAAGGCAAATTTAAAAGCACTTCCATCTCTTTAAGCTCAAGCTCTTTGCCGATTTCGCCCAATGAAATTTTTGGATTTTTCTCGATTAGAGATTTTACTTTTTCTTTCATTTTAATCCTTTGTAAATAAAATTTCCAAAAATTATAGCATATTATTTTAATTTAGATAATAATTATCAGCATTTTAAAAAGCAAAAATACAGAATTAAAACAGAATTAATTTTTAACTTTATTTTTTAAAAGCTAAATGCTTTTTAGTTACTTCTCTTTTGTTTTGTGTTCTTAAAGATAATGACTACTCCGGTTGAACTTGCAAATTTATTAGGTCACTCGAGTACAAAAATGATTTACGATGTCTATGTAAATTACCTTAATCAAAACTTAGATGACTTTAATCGAGATATAAGCATATATACATGATACTGACCCGGAGCATCGGCAGAGGGATTTTTCATTTTTAAAAAAGTGCTTTGAAATGTCGTAGTTTAGGGCTTAGTGGCGGACAGAGAGGGATTTGAACCCTGAAAGATATTTTTAAAGTCATAAAAACAGCTTTAAAAGCTCGTATTTAACATTATTTCATTTTTATTATCATATATTCTATTTTTATATTATTTCTACTGTTGTATTCGTTTAAAAAACATTTTGTTCCGTAATCCATTTTAGAGCAATTTGTTGTAAAAATTTTTCTTATATTTTTATTTTTAATTTTATTTTGATTTTTATTTATGTATATTTCGCAGTCTGTTATAAAAACTTTAATATCTTTTTGTTTTGGTGGGTTTATCCAGTTTTTGCATTGAATTAATAAAATTTCATTTGTTTTATGCGCTATTAAATCTATTCCTTCATCTTTTTTACCTTCTATATATCCTTTTGGATAAACTTTATATTCTTTTTCTTTGAAGAAATTTAATATATAGTATTCGTATTCTTTTCCTTTTTTTATTTTATATTTATATTGATTTATTTCTTTTTGCTTCAATTCTTCATAAAAATCGTTTATATCTAATATTGGTTCTTTTACATTTTGTTTTATTTTTTCATTATCATTTTTTATAAATGCCTTTTTTAAAATTTCTTCTTCTTTTTTTATTTTATTTTTATTTATTGTATATATTATTATCCAAATCGTTAATAATAATAGTCCTACTGCTAGTTTTGGCAAAAGTGCAAATAAAATAGGAAAAATAATTGATAATACTATTACAACAAAAGTTATATTTGATAATAAATCATTTTCTTTTTTGTGTTTATATATTCTTGGCACTATTGCTCTACTTCTTTTTTTAATATTCTTAATCTCATATCTGCTATGTAGTATTCTTTTTCTTTTTCATTTAATTTATGAAATAATTCCATTAATTCTGTTTCTTGAGGGTCTTTTTCTTTTTGTGATAGATATTCACTTACAATTTTGTATAGTGTTGGATTTTGTTTTTCCCAGTTATATAACGTCTTTACGTCTTTTTTTATAATCTTTGCAATTTCTTTTTTATCCATTTTGCAATATTTCCATTTTTTCAACTTAAATTAAGTTTATATTTGGAATAATTTCATTGTTGTTTTGAAATATTTCCATATTTTTGATTTTATCAAATTTATGTAAATTTTGCCCTAAACATGGCTTTAAACTGTTTCCCCTGTTTTGGTATTGGATACACCTTTGCGGGGGTTAATTTGTATCCTTATCTTAATACAAAGGTGTATCGATGGAACTCACTAAACAAGAATTTGATGTAGCTTATACGCTAATCACTGGCTTAGTCCGCTCTTCTGCTTCAGGTAAATTTGAAGGTAACGACTATTCATCATCGGTTAGGATTACTTCTGCTAATGTCTATGACGTTAAAAATGAAAAGACGGGCTTTATAGACGATGTAGAGCAAAAAGTAGTCTTTAAGCTTATTTGTCCTGATAACACTACTGCTGGACTTGTTGCAAATGCTATTAAAGAAAAACTTAAAAAAGGTCCTATCGCTATTAAGGGTGGATTGCCTAATGACCAAAAAGTTATAACCATAACCGACCCTATAGAGTATTTTTTATACGAAACCAAACCCGATAAAAAACCCAAAGATTCTTAACTCTCTTAATAGAGCAGGATAAAACCTGCTCTAGCTATAAATTTAAGAGCTTAAAATCTAGAGCTTTTAAATGTGTAGCTACAAATCTATCTTATCTAAAGGAGGCTATCATGCCTAAGTTTTTTTCTACCGCTAAAGGTAAATTGGTTATGGCTGTCTTTATCGGTCTAAATGCTGTTAATGCTTTTGCAGCTCCTGCTATGTCAAATACTGGTGAAGTTACGGGAACACTTGAGCTTAACTCTTTTATGGGTATGGCTGGGCTTGTTGTTGTAGCTAGCGGTGCCATGTGGGCTGTAAAACGTGGTTTAGGCCTTATTAAGGGCTAATTCCCTTTAAGCCCTGTAAAAAGGGCTTAAAACTTTTAAGAAGCTTTAAGATGTATGATTTTATAGACGTTGCAACTCTTACCAAATTTATTTATAGCCTATTTGGTATCTTATTCGGTGCTTTCTTTACTATAAAGCAGATTACCGTTGCCTTAGACCTTCTTAAGAGTTCGGATTGAGCATGTATAACCTTAACATTTCTATTGAGCAATATCATTTTTTAATGAGCCTAAGTGGACTATTATGCGGCTTTATCCTGAGTTTATTTGTTTTTTTAATCATATCAAAAATTTAACGCTTAGTCCGAGCTTGCCCTCTTTCCGATAAAGCGATTTTTTATGGGTTCCGTCCCTAAAAAATCGCAAACAACCGAAGGGCGATAGGAATGCCAAAGGCATATATACGATGTAAAGGAGTTTAATACCATGTTCACTGTCACTGGTATACCGTCATTTGATTACTTCTTTTCGATTATGATTTGGTTTCTTATAGTCTGCTTTCCCGTATGCTCTGCTTTGGTATTGCTAACAAAAAGGTTTTTATAAAAAGGTGTATCCATGTCTCAAATACTAAAACTAGCTTTATTAACTCTAATATCTTTTTCAAGTCTTAATGCTTATTCCACTTTTTTTTGGTTAAAAAAAGATGTTTTTAATTCTTTAAATTCTTTGCCAAATGCTTCTTTTATTGGTTCAAGCCATATTAGGAATGGCGATGATATTTATAAAATAATTAAGAAAAGTGATGTTAGATATCATGAAACTTCTTCAATTTTGCCTTATTCTTTCTATATTGATTCTTCATCTCTTTTTTACTATTTTGAAAAAAGTGTTAAAAGAACAAAATGTTCTATTTCCAAAGGTTCAGGAGCAAATTATGATTATGAGCTTTGCGACGAAGCTTCTGGAAAAAATAAACAATATGTTGAATTATATGAAATTAATGCTAATAAAATAAAAACTTGTAAACCTGATGAAAATTTTAATACTGATACGGAAGAGTGTCAGAAATGCCCTGCTGGTCATAGTTGGAATCCTGCTGCTAATAGATGTTATAAGGATTGCACCGATTATAACAAAAATAAGTGGGGTGGAGATGATGGAACACCTCAAGGTGTTTGTTGGGATTGTAGCGGTTCAAAGACTTTACCAGAAGTTATGTTTTGTGCTTGTAAAAAGACTGGCTCTCAACCTTTTCATCCTGATGATGTCAAGCAAGGTATTATTTCGGGTCTTGATTCAAAAGGTAATGGTTTTTATACTTTAACGTGTCAAGATGGTTCCACCTTTGATATTAAAGACCCTACCACTCCTGATGTAAAAGACCCAGATAAACCACAAGACCCAAAAGACCCTGATAATCCTAAAGACCCGGACAATCCAAACAACCCTAAAAATCCAAAAGACCCTAAAAACCCTAAACCAAACCCCGATAATCCAAATCCAAATCCTGACGGTCCTAAGCCTGACCCCGATGATAGTAATAACGAATTTTGTAAGAAAAACCCAAAAGACCCTAAATGTAAAAATAAAGACAATAATAATACTAAACCCAAGGGACCTGGCGGACCTGGCGGAGGTGGTCCAAGCGGAGACAATGACGGCAAAAAAGACAAAGACGCTAAATTTGACCCTAAAGACTTTGATTATAATGATATTGAAAAAGAGGTTAACGGTTTTAAAGACACTATTTTAAAACATTATAACGATATGAATTCTAAATTTGATGATTTTAAGCGTGGATATAATCAGCTTATTAATAATATTCAAGGTAAGGGATTTAGTGCCATTAAAGGTCAATCTTCTAGTAGTAGTTGCCCTAAAGCTTTTAAAATTGATATGGGTCACAATATTGTTAAGACTGTTGATGTTGATATATGCAAAGAGTTATCCAAATTAAAATCTACTTTTTATTATATTTTTTACTTATTTTTCTTTTGTTTCTTTTTGTTTTTAACTATTAAATTAACTATTCCTTTAATGGTTAATCAGTTTAAATATATTTAAGGATAGAATATGCCTGCTATACTTTCTGCGATTGCTGCTGTATTTAAATTTTTTAGATTTAGAAATTTAGGAAATTTAGTTATTAAAAAAGCTTTTTGGTTTCCTATTGCTGCCGTTGAGACTATCTTAGTCGGTATATTGGTTACTTATTTTACAAATTTAGTTCTTTTGCTTAATTTTATACATACTAAGATTAATGAACTTATAGGTCATATCAACAATTTATCTACTGCTAACGGCGAAGTTCTTGGTTGGGCTAGTGAAATTGCTAAATCTCTTGGTTTATGGAATGCTTTTGTTGATGTTTGGAATATATTTTCCCCTATTCTTCTTATTATTCTTTTAATTTATGGTCTTTCTATGGGTATTAAATTCTTCTCTTTTATTAGAAGCAGACTTATAGAATATTATCATTTGGCTAAGTTTTAATCATGATAACTTATATTGTAGGCAATCCTGGAAGCGGTAAAACATATTACGCAGTTTATAAAATTTATGAGTATTTTATAAAAGAAAGTAAAGATGAAAAAGAGAGTAAGCCTGATTTGCTCTATTGCTATACCAATATTAATCAGTTTAAATTTGAAACCGATGAAAGATTACTTAAATTTGAATATGACAAATTTTACTCCGATATGGAAATTCTTTACGCTCTTTATCTTGATAAGGTAAGCGATGAAGAGCTAAACGAAAAAGCTAAAGAGCTAAAACTTCATAAAGCAATGTTTGTGTTTGATGAGTGTCATAACTTCTTAAAATCGAAAAAAGACCCTATTTTAGTTTGGTGGCTCACATATCATAGGCATTTATATCAAGAAATCTTTTTAATTACTCAAGATTTAAGCTTAGTTAATCCTGAATATAAAAGAGTAGCAGAGCAGTTTTTTAAAGCCGTTGACGCTTCAAAGATATTTTTAAAGAATAAATTTAAATATGTTTTATATGGCTCTTATCGTCTATTTAAAAAAGATATTATGAATACTATCGGTATTCCGTATTCTCAAGAAGTATTTAATCTATATCATTCAGGCAATAAATCATCTACTAAATCGTTTGTTAGAAAATTCTTAGCTATAGCTTTATTTATGTTTATTATGCTATCTATTTTTATGTATATATTTTTACAAATGCTATCCCCGAAATCTAAATCAACCGAAGAAACTAAATATATATCACAACCTCAATCATCACATATCATTCCTGAATCATCATCACAACCTAAACAACCAGACGAACCATTACAAACCCTACACTATTACAACCTAACTTGTATCGATGAAATTTGCAGATTTAAAGATGAAAAATATACATTCCCTTACGCATACATATCATATACATTAATATCATCACGTCCAAAGTATTTTTATTCAAACACAAAAAACAAGCACTTTATCGAATACTTTTTAGTATTTGATAAGCCCGTGCTTGATGAACTTAAAAATCTTAAAAAAGGTGTATCCGATGAAAGTGTTAACCAAACTTCTATTACTTCTAATTTCTTTAAGTAGCTTTATAAAAGCCGAAACAATCTATACTGATTTGTTAAACTTTGCAGAGCTTACAAGCAAATTTAACAATATAGTTATCGTAACCGATGAGAGCATAGACGGAGCAAATTATTACTTTATCTATCAAAAAGAGACAAATTTAAGTCTTTCCATGTTTAGAAAAATGCTTGAAGCTAAAGGACTTTATCTATATAAGAAAGATAACTTCTACTATATAACCGATAAAAAGCTGCCTGATTATGATTTAAGAAGAATAGAGCTAAATAACTATGTAATAGACGACATAAAAGGCATAATGAATCAGTTTGACGTAAATGCAACCTATTCTATTACTTCAAACTCCGTATTCTTTAGAGCAGATGATTACATATACGACCAAATAAAACAAAACGTAAAACATATCGATAAAGCACTCGAGCAGGTTCAATTTAAACTTACAATTACCGAAACAAACCTAAAAGACATTAAAGACATGGGCACAAATTTAGCTGCCCTACTTAAACCTATCAACAGAGGAGATTTAAAATATTATATCAACCTTATCACATCACCGTATATTACAAATTCAAACATCATTAAAGACAACAATACAGACTTTTTCGGGGTTTTAAACTTCCTTGAAAGCAACGGACTAACCAAAATCATATCATCACCATTTTTAACAGCTAAAAATCATACGGAAGCATACTTCTCTACCGTTCAAAACATTCCTTACCTAGTATCAAAAACAGAAATTTCAAACGCACAAAAAGAAAAATCGGACAGCTACGAATATAAAGACGTCGGACTTAAAGTTAAAATCAAACCTATCATACTTAAAGATCATATAGACTTTGATTTACATCTCATTTTAGAAGACTTACTATCAAACAATACATTAACCCCTATCACATCAAAGAAAGAGCTTAAAAGCTCTTATTCGCTTAAACGTGGCGATGTTTTAGTTCTATCAGGCATAAACAAAACAACCACACAAAAGCAAAGAAACGGTGTGCCATTTCTAAAAGACATATTTATCCTTAAGTATCTCTTTTCGGTCGAGCAAGACCAAGAATTAAGCACCGTTTTAACCTTAACGATTCAAGTTATTTAAATTTATATCTTAGCGACATAAGCAGACCACCAAACAAACCCTGCTTACTCGCTAAAAGATGAAGCCGTCCGCTTTTTGTGGGGAAGGGACACACAAAAAAGCTATGGACATGCGCGCGGTCGCTGCAAGCTCGCCCCCTAAGCAGCGACGGACGAAGCGCACCTATAGGGGCGGTTGTAGCAAGTCGGAAGAAGACCAAGAGCAAGCGGAGCGCGCAGCGCTACGCGAGCGAATGGGCTTCCTTGTCAAATTAATAATAAAATGCCAGTTTTAAGGAATAAGGTGTACGGTATAACAGATTTTGACCTTCTACAATGTCAAAACAAGCTGGAAAAGCAAAAAGGGTATCTACTTTCTCAAGGCTATGTAAACAGCTTAGGTGAGTGTAAGACTCTTCTTGATTGCTCTATGGCTGCTAATTTTAGCGATAAATACTACGCTGAAGTATCAAATAGAGTAAATACTATGGCTTCATTCTCTATTGATTTACAGCAAAAACCAGTATTCCTTACTATAACGCTTAACGGCTGCTTCCGTGACGCTTTAAATGGCGATTACAGCAGATTTAAACCTATTGACTGGAAATATATACCACACATCATTAAATCAAGAATGAAAAACGGCGAAAAGATAGAAATTAGGGATTTAGTTGCTATTCTTAATCATCAATGGCGCTTATTCTTTAGGCGTTTTGGCGATAAATATAAAAAGACTGAATATTCTTATATAAGATGTTTTGAACCGCATAAAAAAGACGGTGTGCCTCATATCCATGCACTCTTTTATGTTCCAGGTTATACTATAGATTACATGCTTAAGATATATAAAGACCTATTTAATGCACCTCAAAACCTAAAAACAAATGCTATCACTCCAGAGCAAGAAAGAAATGGCGAATTAAACGGCTTTCAAACTTCAATTCAAAACCCAAGCGGTTATGTAATGAAATATATTCAAAAAACATTTATAAATTTAAAAGAGACCGAAGAGTTAGACGAATTAAGCGCCTGGTATATAAAACACAAAGTAAGAAGATTTCTATCATCTCGCACTAAAGTTCCTTTATGGGTATATAGAAAGATTAATTTTATAAGCGATATGCAAGATTTATATCACTTAAACGACCATAAAAACGATGATGACGCAATTTTAGAATGGAATTACTTAGACCAATACATTTACATCAAATTTCCAAAGTTAAGAGAAGAGCTAATATATCTTGACGGCACATTAGAATATTATAGGTGCAATAAACTAATTCATACTTATTCACTCGAAAGACAACAGCATAATAAAACACCTTATAGAGCAGACGGCAAATGTCCTAATTCTAATGAAATGACGCTACAAAGAGAGATAAGAGAGTTTAAGAAATGGAAGCTTGAATACTACGGACAAATAAATAAGCCTGTAAATAGAATGAAAAACTACGAACTATATCAATATTACAGCAATTTAGATAAGCAAAACTGCAACTTACGGCACTTAGCTTATGTTGAAAATTTAATGATTGATAGAAATTTAGAGACATTTACCAAGCAATATGAGAAGCATAATTTAAATGCTCCAGTGCTTGAAGATTTTATATCAAGGGGACTTAGACAATATGAATTTTAAAAACTACTGCGATTTATATCTTAAATTAGGAAAAGACGAGTGGAAATACTCCACATACTCTAAAAATGAAGGCATAGTTAAAAATCGATTATCCTGCTTTTTTGATTATGAGATAGAGGACATTAAACCAAGTGATATAAGAGTTTGGATTAATTCGATTGTCGATGTAGGTCAAAAATCAAAGAAGCACTATTTAACCGCTTTAAGCGGTATTTTTAACCTTGCCTTACAAGATGAATTGATAACTAAAAATCCTATTATACATATTAAGAAGCTATCTTATCAAGCTCCAAGAATTGAGCCTTTTACAAATAGTGAAGTTGGGGCTATTTTAAGAGAAAGTAAGAATTATAACTTTAATTTTATGCTATTTATTCATCTTGGCTTTTTTACCGGTATGAGAACCGGTGAAATTATAGCTTTAAAAAATAGTGATATAGATTTAAAAAATAAGATAATAACAATTAATGCTACTAGGTCAAGATTTGGCGAAACTACACCAAAAACAAAGAAAAGTATAAGAAAGATACCTATACTTAATTATTTATACGTTATATTAAATGATAAATTTAATACTCGAGCATACGAAACTAAAGAATACTTATTAGAAACTCAATACGGCTTACCATACAGAGATACTTATATATTTCAGCATAATTTTTGGAAACCTATACTAAAAAAGCTAAATATAAGATATAGACGACCTTATACCATGCGTCATACTTACGCTACAAATATGCTTCATAAAAATTTAGTTACTCCGGTTGAACTTGCAAATTTATTAGGTCATTCATCTACTAAAATGATTTACGATGTCTATGTAAATTACCTTAATCAAAATTTAGATGACTTTAACCGAGATATAAGTATTTATTCTTGAGTATGGGTTGGCAAAGGGATTTTTCATTTTTTAAAAATTGCTTTGAAATGCCGTAGTTTAGGGCTTAGTGGCGGACAGAGAGGGATTTGAACCCTCGAAGCCCGATTAAGACTTGCACCCTTAGCAGGGGTGTGGTTTCAGCCGCTCACCCATCTGTCCATGTAAATAAAAAGAGTTATTTTACTTATTTATCTTTATAAAACACTTAAAATTTGACAAATACGCCAATTTAAAAACGTTTAAATTTTAAACTCAAGCTAAAATTTACAACAAATCCAAAAATCCAAAACCAAACAATAAAACCGCTCAATCCTTCCAAAACCACCATTTAAGCTTGCTCTTATCAGGATTTGGCGTATTTGCATAGTAACATATCATACGATAAACATAAAGTATACACCTGTCGCTTCCTCGTCCAAGTGCTTTAGTGCGCTCATACATATCCTCTGCATTTGCGCCCTTTAGTGAAGCGATGTCGGTATACCCAAGTGCTATAATATCAGCCTCGGTAGCAGCTCCAACATAAGGAATGTCCCTAAGCCGGCTCACGAGGTATCTCTATCTCGGCAAGAATTCTTTCACAAATTTCGCGAGGATTGTTATCTTCATAAACCGGTCTTCCAACAACGATAAAGTCGCTATTTTCTTGCTTTGCAACTTCAAGATCGGCAACTCTATTTTGATCGTTTACCTCTTCGTTAAAAGGACGAATTCCCGGCGTTAACGTCAGAAAAAATCGCGATGTTGCGTCTTTTATCATATTGCTTTCAAAAACAGAGCAAACCATACCGTCAAGCCCCGCCTCATAAGCGCTCACGCAAAATTTGAGCACAAAATCCTTAATGCTGTCATTATAAACAATCCTAAACGAATTATCACTAAAGCTTGTAAGTGCGGATACAGCCAAAACTATCGGGCGAGTTTTAAGCGCATTTAAGCGGTTCATAACCTCACTCATCGCCCTTTTACCTGCACTTGCGTGCACGTTTATCATATCAACAGGCAAGCTTGCTATCACTTCCGCGGCATCGGCCATCGTGTTTGGTATATCATGCAGCTTAAGATCTAAGAAAATTTTAAAATCATCAATCTTTTTTATATCGTCAATTATCTTAGCTCCGTCTCTTAAATAGCTTCTAAGCCCCACTTTAAGCCATAAATCAAGTCCTTTTAGCTCTCTAGCCAAAGCTAAATTTTGCTCCATCGTCGCCATATCAAGCGCTACGCAAAGTTTCATATATCACTCCTTACCGCATCAAGCACGCCGTTTATGAATTTTGGCGCAGAGTCGCTGCCAAGCTCTTTGGCAAGCTCTATCGCCTCGTTTATCACGACCGCTTTATCAGTGTCCGTAAATTTCATCTCGTAAGCGCCAAGTCGAAGTATCGCTCTTTCTACAACGCCGATTTCGTGGATTTTATACTCTTTCAAGTGGGAGTTAAGCAACTCATCAAGAGCGGTCAAATTTTCATTTACGCCGTCATAAAGCGAAGTCGTGAAATTCCTCTGCTCGTTTCTTATCTTTTTTTCCTCTAAAAATTCATCCTTAAATTCACTCATCTCGCTACCCATCTCCTGAGCGTAAAGCAGCGATATTACGGCTTGTCTAACCTGATGACGAGTTGCCATTTTAAACCTTTATATTTTTATATAAATTTAAAAGCTCTATCGCTCCACTCATCGCTTCAAAGCCTTTATTTCCGGCTTTACTGCCCGCTCGCTCAATGGCCTGCTCGATACTATCTACCGTTAGCACGCCAAATGTTACGGGCTTGCCGTATTTAAGCGTCACGTTTGCGATGCCTTTTGTAGTTTCAGCCGAAACATAGTCAAAATGAGGAGTTGAGCCTCTAATAACCGCTCCAACGCAGCATATCGCGTCCCATTTGCCGCTCTCAAGTGCCTTTTCAAGAGCCATAGGGATTTCAAATGCTCCCGGAACTAAAATAAGGCTTAAATTTTTCTCATCTCCGCCGTGTCGAAGAAATGCATCCCTAGCGCCTTCGACAAGCCTATCGGTAATGATGTGATTAAACCTCGCGTTGATAATTGCGATTTTTTCTTTTCCGCTTAGTTTTAAATTTCCTTCGATTATGTTCATAATTATCCCCTTAAAATTTCTTGTATTTTTAAAGTCTGCTCTACAACTCTATCCAGCTCGTCTAAATTTAACATATTTGGTCCATCACACATCGCTTCACACGGATTTATATGCGTCTCGTAAAAAAACCCGTCCACACCCACACTTGCCGCCGCTCTTGCAAGACACGGCACAAATCTTGCATCTCCGCCACTCTTTTCACCAAGAGCCGAAGGCATCTGAACGCTATGCGTAGCGTCAAATATCACAGGTGCAAATTCTCTCATCAAAACCAAATTTCTCATATCAACGACCAAATTTCCATATCCAAAAGTGCTTCCACGCTCCGTTAGCCAAATTCCGTTTTGTTTAGCTATTTCATATCCGTCGCCATCTACACCGCGAGTTTCAAGCACTTTTTTAACCGAATGCTTCATCGCACTTGCTGCTAAAAACTGCCCTTTTTTGATATTTACGACCGAATTTGTCTTGGCCGCAGCCACAAGCAAGTCTGTCTGACGACATAAAAACGCAGGAATTTGAAGCACATCCGCAACCTCAGCCACAGGCTTAGCTTGATAGCTCTCGTGAATGTCCGTTAAAATTTTAAAGCCGAATTCTTTTTTCACACGAGCTAAAATTTCACAACCCTTTTCAAGCCCGGGACCGCGAAAGCTATTTATACTCGTGCGATTTGCCTTATCAAAACTTGATTTAAAATAAAACTCTATCCTATTATCTTCATTAAATTTCACAAGCCTTTTTGCCACGTCAAACACAAGCTCTTCGCTCTCGATGACGCAAGGCCCTGCTATTAGTATCATTATTTCTCCTTTACCACTATAATTCCGCTAAGAATTACCAGAATTATACCCAAAAATGCAACCGTGTTTGGCAGCCCATCCCCCATAAAATATCCGATGATAATGGTAAAGATGACGTCGGCATAGCTTACAGCCGCAACCGTACCGGCCTTTTTACTTGCCGCATAAGCTTTAGTAAGATACATCTGAAAGTAAAGCCCCGCAACGCCCATTAAAACGATCAAAAAGATATTTTTAGTATCGGGCAGTACAAATTTGGAAAACAAAAATTCAAAGCCATCTATCTGGATAAATTCCGCCAGAGCCATAAAAACGATCGGAAGAGCCGTGCCAAACCCCATAAAAGAAAAGACTATAACGCGAGTATCATAGCTCTTTTTAAGCTCTCTAACACTCGTGTACGCCATCGCAGCCCCTACTCCACTCCAAATTCCAAGCCAATCGGTCTTTGAGATACCAAGCTCAGGCTGTATGATAAGCAAAATCCCGCCAAATCCGATAAATATCGCCATCCATCCGCGCGAGCTTAGCTTCTCGCCCATAAACATCGCCGCAAGAAGTGCCGTAAATATCGGGCTTGTTTTAGAAAATGTAAATGCCGCGCCTAAATTTATATGAGCGATGTTATAAAAAAACGCAAAGAGCGCAAGCGTGCCGATAACTCCTCTAAATATGAGCAGATACGGATGTCCGCCCTTTTGATGCGCAGGCTTTTTATAAAGCGAATAAACGATCATCACAAGACCGATCAAATTTCTAAAAAAGACAACTTCGATAGACGGCATATCGGCACTTATTACTTTTGCAAGAGCTCCCGTTATCGCAAAAAGCATACAAGCGATAATCATATAATAAGTGCCCAAATGCCTCATTAAAAATTTATGCAACAACCCCATAACCTTTTTAAAATTTGAGCGTATTGTAGTGCAAAACGGCTTAAATTTATAAACATCGCAGGCAAAAATTTGTATAATAGCGAAATTTAAAGGAATATAAAGTGCAAAAAATCATACTTGTCGGAAAGCCAAACGTAGGCAAAAGCTCGCTTTTTAATCGCTTGGCAAAAAGGCGCATAGCTATCACTTCAGACGTAAGCGGAACCACTCGCGACACGAACAAAGCCGAGATCACGATAGATGATAAAAGGTGTATTTTGGTAGATAGCGGCGGACTTGATGACAGTAGCGAGCTTTTTAGAAACGTTAAGGAAAAAACCCTCAAAGAGGCGCAGAATTCAGACGCGATTATCTACATGGTGGACGGCAAAAATTTCCCTGATGATGAAGATAAGGCTATGTTTTATGCGCTTTTAAAGCTAAATTTGCCGACCGCGCTTGTCGTAAATAAAGTAGATAGCAAAAAAGACGAGCAGAGAGCTTGGGAATTTGATAGCTTCGGCGCAAAAGATATCTTTAGCATATCCGTCACTCACAATGCGGGAGTGGATGAGCTTAGCGACTGGATTTATAAACACCTTAAAGACGAGATTAGGCCCGACTTGGATGATGATTTTGACGAATTTTTAGAAAATTTCGATGAAGAGGGCGAATTTAGCGATACTATCCAAGAGCAAAATTTCGAATCAAAAAATATAAAAGTAGGAATTATAGGCCGCGTAAATGTAGGCAAAAGCTCGCTTTTAAACGCTTTGGTTAAGGATGCAAGAGCCGTAGTGAGCGATGTGGCGGGCACTACCATAGATCCTGTAAATGAAACATTCGTTTATGAAGATAGAGTGATAGAATTTGTCGATACCGCAGGCATCAGAAAGCGCGGCAAGATAGAAGGCATCGAAAGATACGCGCTAAATAGAACCGAAAGTGTGCTTGAAAACACCGATATCGCTCTGCTTGTGCTTGACTCTAGCGAGCCTCTAACCGAGCTTGATGAGCGTATAGCAGGGCTTGCGAGCAAATTTAACCTCGGCGTGATAATCGTGCTAAACAAATGGGACAAAAGCGAAGTAGAGTTTGACGAGATGAAAAAAATCATCAAAGATAAGTTTAAATTTCTAACATACGCGCCGATAATCAGCGTTAGTGCACTTGGCGGCAAGAGAGTGCATAAAATTTACTCGCTCATTTTTGAAGTTTATAAAAATTTCACTCAAAAAATTCAGACTTCAAAGCTAAACGAACTCATTGAAGAAGCTACCAAAATCCACCCGATACCGCGTGAAAAAGGCAAGAGTGTTAGGATTTATTATGCCGTGCAGTTTGGCTTTGCACCGCCCAAGATAGCTCTTATCATGAATCGTCCGCGCGCGCTTCACTTTAGCTATAAACGCTATCTTACAAACAAACTGCGCGAAAGATTTGATCTAAACGGCGTTCCTGTCGTGCTCATACCAAAAAACAGAAGCAGCGAGGAAAAAGATGAGCAGTAACTTAGTCTTAATCGGCTTCATGGGCGTTGGAAAAGGAACGGTTGCAAGGGAACTTTGCAAAAAATTAAAGCGACTCATGCTTGATACGGACGATCTTATCGAAAGTAGCGAGAATTTAAAAATTCGCGAAATTTTTGAGACAAAGGGCGAAGAGTATTTTAGAAAGCAAGAGCGATTAGTCGCTAAAAATTTAGTCGCTAACGTGCAAAACTGCGTGATAGCAGGCGGCGGAGGCTTCGTAAACGTTAAAAATTTAAACAAAATCGGCACTGTTATATATCTTAAATCAAGCTTTGATGGCATAATAAAGCGCATAGAAAATAGCCAAAACGCCCAGAAGAAATTTGCTAAACGTCCGCTTTTAAAAGATAGAGACAAAGCAAAAGAGCTATTTAAAACAAGAAAGAAAATTTACGAGAAAAAAGCCGATATCACCATCGATGTCGAAGGTAAAACCCCTGAAAAAATAGCAAAAGAGATTATTAAAAAATTTAAAGACAGGCAAAAAGGATAGAAATTTGAGAGTATTAACGGGACTTCAGCCCTCGGGCAAGCTGCATCTTGGCAACTATTTCGCATCGATAAAGCAAATGGTTGATGCGCAAGATAGTAGCGATATGTTTATGTTCATCGCAAACTACCACGCCATGACTTCGGTTAGCGAGGCGAGCAGACTTAAGCAAAATACCTTTGAAGCGGCATGTGCGTTTCTTGCGCTTGGTATTGATCCAAACAAAAGCGTGTTTTGGGTGCAAAGCGACGTAAAAGAGGTGCTTGAGCTATACTGGGTGCTAAGTCAATACACTCCGATGGGACTGCTTGAACGCGCTCACAGCTACAAAGACAAAACAGCAAAAGGCATAAGCGCAAATCACGGGCTTTTTAGCTATCCCGTGCTTATGGCTGCCGATATCTTGCTATTTAGCGCAAACGTCGTTCCTGTAGGCAAAGATCAAATTCAGCACGTTGAGATAGCTCGCGACATAGCTATTAAATTTAACAACGAACATGGAGAAATTTTTACTCTACCCGAAAGCAAAGTCGATGAAAACGTCGCAACCGTGCCGGGAACTGACGGAGCTAAGATGAGTAAGAGCTACGGAAATACAATAGACATCTTTAGCGATACCAAAGCGCTTAAAAAGCAAATCGGCTCTATAACAACCTCGTCTGAACCGCTTGAAGCCCCTAAGCAGTGGCAAACCTGTAATGTATATAACATAGCAAAGCTGTTTTTAAACCAAAGCGGACAAAAAGCGCTGCAAGAGCGTTACGAGCGCGGCGGTGAAGGACATGGACACTTTAAAATGTATCTAAACGAACTGGTGTGGGAGTATTTCGCTTCAGCAAGGCAAAAATACGAATACTACTTAAGTCACGAAGACGAAGTAAATGAGATATTGTTGGCGGGCGCAAAAAAGGCTCGCGAAGTAGCGCTTCCGCTCATTGAAAGAGTGCGTGAAGCGACGGGAATTTATAGATAGGTATTAGAATGATAAATTTAAAACTGCTTGAAACAAACTACGATGAATTCGTATCAAAACTACGAGGGAAAAAGATAAAAGAAGAGGTTCTAAGCGAACTTTTAGCGACTTTTAACGAACTTAAAACAAAACGCCAAAATTTAGAAAGCCTTCAAGCTATCCAAAACGCTAAAAGCAAGGAGCTTGGCATAAAGGCAAGAAACGGCGAAGACGTAAGCGCGCTTAAAGAGGAGCTAAATTCAAATAAAGTCGCGATGAATGAAGCCGAAAAAGTAGTTCGCGAGCTTGACGAAAAGCTTGACGGCATAGCTTCGGGCGTGCCAAATATCACCGATGACGATGTGCCTTTTGGAAAAGACGAGGATGATAATGTCGAGCTTAAAAAAGTGCTTGAGCCGCGCAAATTTGACTTTGAGCCAAAGGAGCACTACGAGCTTGGCGAGAAGCTTGGCTGGCTTGATTTCGAGCGCGGAGCAAAGCTTGCGGGAAGCCGCTTTACGGTGCTAAAAGGAGACGGTGCAAAGCTTAGCAGAGCGCTTGTTAATTATATGATTGATTTTAATATGTCTCGCGGATTTGAGCTGGTAAATGTGCCGTTTTTAGTAAATTCTCGCACGCTTTACGGCACGGGACAGCTGCCAAAATTTGAAGAAGATCTTTATAAAATTCGCGACGAAGATCTATATCTAATCCCAACCAGCGAAGTTCCCGTTACAAATTTATATAACGACGAAATCATCGATGCCGGCAACTTACCTGTAAAGATGACTTGCTACTCGGCTTGCTTTCGCCAAGAAGCGGGCTCTGCTGGCAAAGATACGCGTGGCATGATACGCCAGCACCAGTTTGAAAAAGTAGAACTTGTAAGCATAACCGCGCCTGATCAAAGCGAAAAAGTATTTGAGGACATGGTGGCGTGTGCTAGCGACCTGCTTACTTCGCTTGGCTTGCCACACCGACATCTGCTTCTTTGCAGCGGAGATCTTGGATTTAGTGCGGCAAAAACCATCGACCTTGAAGTTTGGTTACCTGGGCAAAATAGATACCGAGAGATAAGCTCGGTTTCAAACACTCGCGATTTCCAAGCAAGAAGAGCTAAAATTCGCTTTAAAGACGGTAAGAAAAACACACTCGTTCACACGCTTAACGGCTCAAGCCTAGCCGTAGGCAGAACACTCATAGCCATCATGGAAAACTACCAAAAAAGCGACGGCACAATCGAAATTCCGGAAGTTCTTAAAAGGTATATGTAGTGGCTGGCGATAATGTCGTAATACTAGAAGAGGCCGATCCTAAAAGCCCAAGCGATGAGCAAAAAGGCGCAAGCCAAGAAGAAAACCTCATATCGCTTGATGAACTGCAAGATAGTAGCGAGGAAACACCAAGCGAAGATATCTCGCCAAAAAAGAGCAGGAAAAAGCTATTTTTATTTGGTGCAATCGGCATTTTGCTTGTAATCGCTCTAGTAACGACACTATTTTTTGCAACTAGAGATAAAAAGCCCGAATTTGATCCAAGCCAGCTTGCAAGAGATATCGAAGATCGTTTTGAAGTGCAGAAATTCGGGGCTTCAAAGATTGACGATATGATACAAAAAGCAAATATACTATATGAAAAAGGCAATAAATTTGAGGCTCTTAAAATTTATGAAAACGTAGCCATCTATAACGAATCGCTATCTAATTACAACTTAGGCGTTTCTCAGATGAAGCAGGAGAAATTCGCAGAAGCCATAGAGTCCTTTAAAAAAGCGATAAATAACAAAGAAAATATCGCAGTAAGTGCTATAAATGCCGCCGTAAGTTCACTTGAGCTAAATAACACGAAAAGCTTTGAATACTATATAGATCTAGCAAATTCGTTCCTGCAAGAAGAAGCGGGCTCACCTCTTTATAATTACTATTACGCCCTTATACGCTACTACAAAGGAGAGTATATCGAGGCTTTACGCGCTCTTTCTTATCCTACCGAGCGTCACTATAAAAACAAATACGACTACTTAAGCGCTAAAATTCTAACACATCTTGGAGAAGATGAAGAGGCGATACAAAAGCTGGAAAATCAAAAAGAATTTGACGCAAATTTGGCTCTTGGCATGCTCTATGCCAGAAACGCTCAGTACGATAAGGCTAGAAGCAAGCTAAATTTGGCCCTTAAAAATAGCGACGAAATAAATAAAATAGACACGATACTCGCTCTTATCGACATCAAAACGGGCAATTATGCCTTAGGAGCGGACGGCTTAAAGACGGTTTTTGCCAAAGACAAGCTATTTATCGAAAATACATTCCCTATAAAAGCGATCTTAAAATCCGAACTTTTTGACGTAAATTTGGCTCAAATGCACTTTAGAAACGATATATTTTTCGACAAGACAAGACGGTATGAAGTGCTGTTTTATTTCGCGCCTTATAAGGTTTTTGACGCGAGCCAAACGATAAACTACATAAGAAAGGGCGGAGTTAGCCTATTTCTTGATGACGCAAGCTCGGCAAGTAGCTATCTAAGTGCCAGCGGGACGATATCAAAAGTAAATTTAGAGCTTTCAAAGGCTATCGCAAGCGCATTAAACTACAAGCTAAAAGATGCCAATGCGCACTTTGCAACGCTAATATCGCTATATCCTGAGCATTCGATCTTGCATTACAATCTCGCCTTAAGCTATGCTCAGCTTGGCAACTTCTCGCTTGCGGCAAAGCACTTCATCACAAGCTATCATCTTGATCCTACAAATCACCTTGCAGGAGTCTTTGGCGCGATAGCAAACGATATAAATAACGAAAATAACGCAAAGCTGCTCCAAGAGATAAGCGAAAATTTAGAGCACGACGGCAAGATAAAAGAGGTAAATTTATATAAAGCCCTAACCGAACTTGTCACCGGAAATCAAAATGCGCTCATAAGGTGGCTCGAGGAAGACAAGGAGCAAAACGCTTTAAATTTGGCCTTTGATGCAATAATCGCTAAAATTTCAAATAGAAATAACGAATTTATAGCAAAAAGCGAGGTTTTAAAATCAAAATTGCCTGATGACGTCATCGCAAATATCTTAAATTTCATCGCCAAATTCGATGATCAAAATATCAAAGAGTACGTCAAGCAGATACAAATTCATTTCCACACCAAAAATCTAAACGAAGCGGCGTTTTATCACGGTGCAAACATCATTAAAGAGCAATACATAAAGCTACTGCAAATTTCAGGACTTTTAAATTACGAAAGAGAGAAGCTTAAAAATTTAATCCTAAACGGCAACAAAGATGATACAAATTTGCTTCAAACTCTTGCTTATATCGATATTTTTACAAATGATTTCAAAGAGAGCTACGGCATATACAACCGCTTGATAGACGAATTTAAGATAAATGACGCAGGCACGCTCTTTATGGCTGCGGTCGCGGCGATTGGCTCAAATAATCCGCAAAACGCAATAGCTCTTTTAGAGCTTTCAAAGCTAACCGATCCAAACTCATCAGATAGTCGCCTTGCGCTTGCTTATCTTTACCAAGAAGTAGGCAATATCGAAGCTGCGGCCATCCAATACAACCTTATAAAAAGCGATAAATTCCGGAGCAAATTTTTTGATTTCAGGATTGATTACGATAGATTAAGATAAAGAGTGCATACTTCCAAATTCGGGCATCTTGTGTCTGTTTTACGACTGTATTGATATGCCGTGGGGTTATGACCCAAAAGATAAATACGGCAAAAAAGTATTTTATTTTGACGGAAATTTAAATGAGCTAGAAAGAAAACAAACCCCCTCAAAACACAGAAATTTTTCCCGCTTCAAAGCTTAATTTTTCCAGTCAAATCGAACTTCCCGATTATGAAAGCGACCTTATAGATAGCGAAAAATTTTACAACGAAGAAATAGATGAAATTTATGATATGCTCTATGAATCTTACGAAGAAAACAGCAATAAAATTCTAGGACACTCAAACAATATCCAAGACGGCATGGAGCTAGAATGCGAACTTGTAACAAACGGGCTATACTGCGGAGATGAAAGAGCGTATGAAAGCCCTAAAAGATTTGAACTTGAGAAAAACATCCCTGATTGGAAGTTGCTTTTGCAAATTGACAGCAACGAAGAAACCGATATGATGTGGTGTGATTACGGCAAAATTTATCTGTGGATTACAAAGCAAAATTTAAAAGATAAGAAATTTGAAAACAGCTGGCTGATTTTACAGTGCGACTGATAGATTTGACTAATATTAAAGCTCGGCAAGTTTGCACGTATCGACCGAATTAAAATAAAATCCTAAATTTCAAGCTCGCTATAGCTTAAATCATAAATTCAAACAACCCGTCTTGCTACCCAAACAAGACGGACCGATAAATTTATCTTTGTTTATCTTCTAAAACTTTTTCCTTCCATTTTGAGCTCTCTTTTTTATTATCCATTATATCTTTTGAAAATTCAGCCGCCGCTTCAAAATTCTTCCTCACTCCGTCGCTTGAATTTTGATATTTTACGGCATTTGAGCCCTTGATGCCGATACTCTCCGCCTCGCTAACCGCATCGATGTTTGCACCTAAAAATATAAATTCCCAGTCATATTTGCTCTGTTTTGCCGTTATCATCTGCTTTATTTGAGATTTTGAAAATTCCTTGCTTGAGTTCTCCTGTCCGTCGGTGATGATCACAAAAAGCACTCTATTGTCCCTTGCGTATATGTCGCTCACGCGCTCGATCTTATTTATCGCACTTCCTACCGCGTCAAGCAAGGCCGTGTTGCCGCTTGCGAAATACTCTTTATTTGTTAGCTTTTCTATCTTTTTTATATCGACTCTATCATGGATAACGTTAAAATTCGTATCAAATAAAATAGTCGTAACATGAGTTTTTAGACCAAGTTCTCTTTGCTTATCTATCATCGAGTTAAAGCCGCCTATAGTATCGCTCTCAAGCCCGCTCATGGAGCCTGATTTATCAAGGATAAGCACCATCTCAAGATGATTTGCGCAAGGAGCTTTGCAGTCTGTATCAAGAGGTTTTTCTTGAGCGAAACTTAAAATGGCGGACAAAAATACAGTTAGTAAAAATGCAAATTTTTTCATCGTTTTTCCTTATGTGAATTTGTATGGATTATAGCAGATTAGTTAAAATCATCGGTAGCAAATTAAATTAGGGTTAAGATAACCTTAACCCGAAAAAAGTATTATCTGTTTAAATTTTTAATTCTTACGTAGCTGTTTAGTGCGCCCACATAAGCCTTTGCGCTTGCCATCATAGTGTCTATATCAAGTCCGTGTCCTATAACTGCATTTTGCTCGTCAAATTCGACCTTAACCACTACGCTTGCAAGTGCGTCTTTGCCTTGACTTACGGCATTTACCTTATAATCTTTTAAAAGTCCGTTTATGCCGCTTATACGGTCAATCACTTTAAATATCGCATCCACGGTTCCGTTGCCAAGTGCGGCGTCACTTATTAGCTCATTGTCAAATTTTATCGTTACGGACGCGCTTGCAAGACCTTTGTTACAGTTGCTTTGGCCAAGCGTAACGATCTCGTAAATTTCAGGAATCTTAATAAATTCGCTGGTAACAAGAGCCCTGATATCATCATCAAACACTTCTTTTTTCTTATCGGCCAACTCTTTAAATTTATCAAACGCTTCGTTTAACGCATCGTTATTAAGCTCAAATCCTAAACTGGCAAGCTTATCTTTGAACGCATGACGACCCGAATGCTTGCCAAGCACAAGAGAATTTCGCTCAAGACCGATACTCTCGGCACTTATGATCTCGTAAGTTTCTTTGTGTTTTAGCACGCCGTCTTGATGTATGCCGCTTTCATGAGCAAAGGCATTTTTGCCCACTATCGCCTTATTTGGTTGTGGTTCTATGCCTGTTATGCTTGCCACCATTCTTGAGCTTGGATAAATTTCTTTGCAGATTATATCGGTATAAAGCGGTGCAAATATATCATGGCGCGTCTTTATAGCCATTACTATCTCCTCCAAGCTAGCATTTCCTGCACGCTCTCCAAGTCCGTTTAGAGTGCATTCTACCTGTCTTGCGCCAGCCATAATAGCAGCTAACGAGTTTGCAGTAGCAAGCCCCAAGTCGTTATGGTTATGCACGGATACGACCGCTCTTGCTTTTACAAACTCAACCATCTGCTTTATCATCTCGCCTATTTCCGTAGGCAACCTATATCCGACGGTATCGGGCAAATTTATAGTTCCCGCGCCCGCTTCTATAACGGCATCACAAATTTCTTTCATAAATACTATATCGGTTCTGCCTGCATCCTCGCAACTAAACTCAACATCATCACAAAACGTTTTAGCGTATTTTACGGCATCCACCGCACGCCTTATAACTTCATCGGGCTTCATTTTAAGCTTATATTCCATATGTATCGGGCTTGTTGCTATGAAGGTGTGAATTCTTTTTTTATTTGCAGGAGCTACGGCCTCTCCGGCAGCCTTGATGTCGCGCTCAACAGCCCTTGCAAGAGAGCAAATTCTGATATTTGAAGCTTGTTTTGCTATCTGGGTTATAGCATCAAAATCCCCTGGACTTGCCGCCGCAAACCCAGCCTCCATAACATCTACTCCAAGACGCTCTAGCTGAAGCGCTATACGCAACTTCTCTTCCGTATTCATCGATGCTCCGGGGCTTTGCTCGCCGTCTCTTAATGTAGTATCAAATATTATTATTTTATTATTATCCATTTTGTATCCTTTTTATATTTTTTAAGTTTTGTAAATTTTGATGAAGTTTTATTAGTAGTAGCTGCTTAGCGCAGCAGCAGAGAGCTATTTGAAAGTAGTTTTGATAAAGTTACGATAAATTTAACGGCATAGATATCGCTCATTCGCTCTCCTTTTTAAATTTTGGATTTTTTATGATAAACATATAAACAAACCGAACTATACCATAAAAAACATAAATACTCATTAACGCCGTTGGAGCTTCGATAGGATAGATATAAAGAAGCGAACAGACTATTATGAGTAGAGTTAAAATTTTTAAAGAATTTGTCTTTTTTAGATCAAGCTTTTTAAAGCTAGGGTAGCGGATATTGCTTACCATAAGGATTGCTAATACAGCTTGTAAAATAAGCAAAAACCATTTTGAATTTGCACTAAATTCATACTCCAAACTAAGTCCGACCCAAAATGCGCTAACTATAGCAGCCGTAGGTATAGGAAGTCCGATAAAAACAGAAGGCTCGGAGCTGCCTGTCATTACGTTAAACCTAGCAAGCCTGATAGCGCCAAACACTACAAAAAGTGCCGCTATAAGAGAGCCTAATCGACCGAAATTTTGACCCACCGAAAAATAAAAAAGCATAGCGGGAGCCACACCAAAGGCAACTATATCGGCAAGGCTGTCAAATTCTACTCCGAATTTTGAAGTAGTCTTGGTAAGTCTAGCGACGCGACCGTCAAGTCCGTCAAGTATAAGAGAAAGAACGATATAAGATATCGCCTTAAAATACTGTCCGTTAACAGAAGCAATTATGCTAATAACACCCAAAAATGCGCTAGCCGCCGTAAATAAATTCGGAAATATATACATAAGCTTAAGTTTATCGCCGCCCATCATCTCTTACCCTCATAGTTAAAAAATCCTATTAGACTTGAAGCCTTCAAGCGCTCTCCCACAACTACGCTTATACGCGTATTTGCAGGCAGTATAAGTGCCACTTTCCCGTCGCTCATAAAGCCAAATTTTTCACCCGCTTTGATACTATCAAATTTTTCAGCGTATAAATTCCTGCTCATAGCACCGCTAATAAGCCTTAAAGCTATTTTATTTTTACTTTTTACGGCTATATAAAGAGCTCTTTCGTTTAAGAAATTTGCAGCTTTCATAAAGCTACACAAAAAAAGCCCATGCCTTTGCTTAAATTCCACCAAATTCATATCGCAAGGAGCTTTTATGGCTCCTGCACCAAAGATAGTCTTGCAAATCACTATCTGTGTGCATTCGGTATCAAAATATGAAATTTTCTCTATGCTTATTATCTTGCCGTCTATAGGGCTTAAGATAGCAAATTCATCATTGCTGCTTATAGCACTATTTGGCTCTCTGAATAAAAATAAAATAATTAGCAAAATAACAAAAAACAGCCACTCAAATTCACCAAAAACAATCGCTATGAGAAATAAAATCCCAAAAATTAGCAGATATTTATAGCCCTCTTTAGCGATTATTTTCGTACTTTGCATCATCTATTCTTTGGAATTTGCCTTATGCTCTTCCTCTTTAGCCTCTTGTAAATTTACAAGACGAGTAGGTAAGCCTTTTTCCTTCTCATACTCTTCTATAATCAATCTAACCCTAGCACCCTCAATGGTCTCTTCCTCATAAAGCGCTTCAACCATCTTTTCTATCGCACCTTCATAAAGCCTAAGAGTATCAAGAACCTCTTTGTATCTGTTTTCAAGAGTGCTCTTAACGAATTCATCGACCTTTTCAGCCATCTTATCGCTATAGTCTTTTATGCTCTGACCACCAGTTAAGAATGTATTTCTTTGTTTTTCAAGCACCATAAGACCCGCAACTTCACTCATGCCATACATCGAAACCATAGCTTTTAGTATATCGGTTGCTCTTTCTAGATCATTTCCCGCACCAGTTGAAATTTCTTTGATAAACACCTCTTCAGCCGCCCTGCCTGCTAAAAGCACATCAACACGAGCGATTAACTCATGACGCTGCATCATAAATTTATTCTCTTCAGGAGTATTTAGAGTGTACCCAAGAGCGGCAAGTCCGCGAGGTATGATAGAAACTTTCGTTACTTTATCGGCACCTTTAGTGGTTTCTGAAATCAGCGCATGACCGCTTTCATGATACGCAACTATACGCTTTTCTTTTGGATTTATACGTCTTGATTTCTTCTCAAGTCCGGCTATGGCTCTTTCTACGGCTTCAACCAGATCTTTTTGCTCTACGTAATTTTTCTCTTTTCTTCCCGCCAGAAGTGCGGCTTCATTTATGATATTTGCTAGATCCGCTCCCGCAAGACCTGCCGTCATACGAGCAATCTCTTCAATATCGGCTTTTGAATCAAGCTTAATATCCTTCATGTGAACACGTAAAATATCAATTCTACCCTTAAAATCAGGCTTGTCTACAAGCACTTGCCTGTCAAATCTTCCCGGTCTTAAAAGTGCAGCATCAAGCACTTCAGGGCGGTTTGTCGCAGCCAAAACTATAACAGGCGAAGCGTCCGAGCTAAAGCCGTCCATCTCGGCTAAAAGCTGGTTTAGAGTCTGTTCTCTCTCATCGTTTCCGCCTATCATTCCGCTTGCCGCACGGCTTTTGCCTATAGCGTCTATCTCGTCTATAAAAACTATAGCAGGCGCTTCTTTTTTAGCATTTTCAAAAAGATCCCTAACGCGACTTGCGCCAACACCCACAAACATCTCTATAAAACTAGATCCTGATACCGAGAAAAACGGCACATCAGCCTCTCCTGCAACCGCTTTTGCTAAAAGAGTTTTACCGGTGCCTGGAGGTCCAACCAAAAGCACGCCTTTTGGAATTTTAGCTCCTAAATTTATATATCTATCGGGATGCTTTAAGAAATCAACAATCTCCTTAACCTCATCTTTAGCCTCCTCAACACCTGCGACGTCGGTAAATTTAACCTTTGGTTTTTCGGAATTTACAAGCTTTTTAGAGCTTCCCATTCCAAGTATGCCTCCGCCCATATTTTTTTGCATTCTACTTGCAAGAAACATCCAAATTCCAAAAAATATAAATATAGGAAGCACCCACGAAAACAGCAGTTCGCTAAACCAATTTGTTTCGCTATATGCGCCGTAAGGAATTTTATTTTCCTCAAGAAGAGGAACCAATGTAGGATCGCTTACTCTTTTTGCTATATAAACGGCTTTGCCGTCACCCATATTAGCCACAGCCTTAATAGAAGTTTCAGCGATTCCTACTTGAGATACTTGCTTGTTTTTTATCATCTCTTTTAGATCAGAATATGATACGTTTTTCGTCGTTGCCGCGCCTCCAAGAGAGCTCGTACCCATATCCATACCACCTGTAAAACTTCTAAAAACCAAAATTATAACAATTGCAAAAATGGCAAAAATAAAAATCGGATTTTTATTGAAAAAATTATTTCCGCCATTGTTATTGTTTAAATTTCTATCGTCATTAAATCTTTTATTATTCATTATGTCCCTTAAAACTATTTTTGAAATACAAAGCTGCTCCACTCGTTTTCGCTCTTGCTCTCAACAAGCTTAAGCGACGAGAAAGCATCTAAAATTCGCTCTTTATACTTATCAAGCACACCCGCTAAAATAAGATAAGAGCCATTTTGAAGTAATTTTATCAAATCATTTTTTAATATTAAAATAACGTCGGCTATTATATTTGCAACTACCACGTCATACTTTTCATCCAAATTCGATATAGAGCCGGTCCAAATTTTATTTATCTTAACGCCGTTAAGATCGGCGTTTTGTTTTGAACTATCTATGGCTTGTTCATCCGTATCGCAAGCATCAACCACACACCCAAGCTTTGCCATAACTATACTTAATATCCCACTTCCACATCCCACGTCTACAGCTTTCATGTCGCTTTTGGCATATTTTTGTAAAAATCCCACGCAAGCGTTAGTGCTCTCGTGATGTCCAGAACCAAAGGCAAGAGCCGGATCGATTATGATGTTAGTAAAACCGTCTTTTGGCTCTTCCCAGCTTGGATGTATATAAATTTTATCTATTAAAATAGGCTTGATGTTTCTTTTGTATTCGTTTATCCAGTCTTTGTTCTCTTTTGTTTGTAAATTTATCTCAAGATCAACGTTACGCCCTAACTTTTCAAGCCTTTTAGCAAATTCTTTTAAACCGAATTCTATCTCGTCAAGCTCGTTTTCATCGCGAATTATAAAGCCGTCTTTAATCTCTTCAATACAAGTTATACCAAACGAAAAAACAAGATCGCGCAAAAGCTCGTAAGAGCTTTTTGAAACTACGGTAAGTTCGTAAAATTTATCTTTTAAAGCGGAATTTTGCATTAGCCAAGAACGTCTTCAAGCTTCTCTTTTAATACTTGCGGCGTAAAAGGCTTAACGATATAGTTATTTACGCCCGCTTTTAGAGCAGTTATAACCTCGGCTTTACCGCCTTCTGTAGTAACCATGATTATAGGCATGTCGATATATTTTTGCTCTGCACGCACTTTTTTTACAAGTTCAAGCCCGTTCATTTCAGGCATGTTCCAATCTGTTATCAGTATTGCTATATCGTCATTTTGACCAAGAATTTGCCAAGCTTCAACTCCGTGCTCAGCCTCTAAAATATCAGCGTGTCCGAGCCTTTGAAGGGTATTTTTTATAATTCTTCTCATTGTAGAACTATCATCTACTACCAAAATTTTCACAATAACATCCTTTTTTAAATTTGCCCCATTTTATCAAAATTTTTGTTTAAATAAACTTTAAACGTTATCTTGCAAGTCTGAAAGCCTCTTTTAAATCAATCCTTCCTTCGTAATAAGCCTTGCCTATTATCACGCCGTAGATTCCTCCCGCCTCTTTAAGTGAGGTTATGTCATTTAAATCCTTAACGCCACCGCTTGCTATCGTGTCTATGCCGCTAGCTAGAGCTATCTCTTTTGTAAATTTTACATTTACGCCCTCAAGCATTCCGTCTTTGCTGATATCGGTGCAAATTATCGCTTCAGCTCCCGCTCCTGCAAATTCACGCGCAAGATCGGTCGCTTTCATATTTGACACGTCAGCCCAGCCCTCAGTCGCCACATAGCCGTTTAATGCGTCTATGCCGATTGCTACCGGGTAAATTTTAGCCACTTCTTTTACGAAATTTGGATTTTTAAGCGCGATTGATCCCAAAATAACTCTTGAAATTCCGCTGTCAAGATAACTTTTTATACGCTCTTTTGTGCGGATTCCTCCGCCTAGCTGGATCTTTAAATTCGTAGCACTCGCTATCTTTTCAACAGTTTTTAGGTTTATCGCTTCTCCGGCAAAAGCTCCGTCTAGATCAACTACATGAAGCCATTTTGCACCCAAATTTTCAAATTCTTTCGCAAGCTCTTCAGGATTATTGGAGTAAATTTTAGCAGTTGCCATATCCCCCTTGCTAAGTCTTACCGCCTTGCCTTCTTTTAGATCGATAGCAGGAAAAATTTCCATCACAACCTCCCGAAATTTCGTAAAATTTTAAGCCCCGCGTCGCTGCTTTTTTCAGGATGAGGCTGAAATCCGTAAATATTATCCGCGCAAACCGCACTTATAAACTCATATCCGTACTCACTCGTCGCAAGAACGAATTTCGGCTCGCAAACCACGTGATAGCTATGCACGAAGTAAAGATACTCGCTTGCGCCTAAATTCGCATTTAAAGCAGTTTGGCGAGTGAAATTTAAACCATTCCAACCGATATGGGGGATCTTAAGAGGAGTTTTAAATTCCGCCTCGTTAAATTTCTTAACCCTCCCGCTTATAAGCCCAAGTCCCTTGCTAACGCCAAATTCATCGCTCTCATCAAATAAAAGCTGCATGCCAAGGCAAATTCCCAAAAAAGGCTTGCCGCTTTTGACAAATTCCTTTATCGCTTCATCCATACTAAGCTCTTTTAATCTATTAATCGCTAAGCCAAACGCCCCGACTCCGGGTAAAACAGCCTTATCAAATTTAGCTAATTCATCGGCATTTTTTACTAATTTAGCCTCAAAGCCTACGAATTTAAAAGCATTTACAACGCTTTGTAAATTTCCTGCTCCGTAGTCGATGATACCGATATTTGAGCTCATTGCCCGCTCTTTTGCCTAACAACGGCAAGATAGACGCTCAGCGCTATCATAAGCATAGCAACGCCGCCTATTAAGTAAATAGCGTTGATGATGTGATCAGGCGCGGTTATGGCGTATTTAAAGACCAGCATAAGCGCCTCTATGGCAAGCGCGATGATGATAGATCCGATAAATCTAACCATCGTCTTATACATGCCCGTATCGTCATTTTGCCCGCCCTTGCCAAGCACCTCTTCTTCAAAGATCGCCTTAACCAGATCAAAAATCGCTAAAGCAAGCGTTAAAACGATGGTTGATTCAAACATCTCCTCGACATTTATAAGCATAAAGCTCTTTGATAAAAAGCTCTCCACTCCGTAATAAAACAAAAACGAAGCCACCATAAAAAGCGCAATCGCAAAAGCGGTATAAACAACTTTTAAAAATTTACCGAAGTAGCTCTCAACTGCGCCGGGACTTGCCAAATTTAGAATTTTTTCAAGCGAGATATCTATGCAGGCTACAAATTTAAGCTCGTTTTTATCATCATATATCGGTGTTGAAGCAGTCACGCAAAGCTCGTTAGTAAGCGTAGAAGGATACGGATCTGTTATCACGCAGCGCTTTTCGCGAACGGCCCTATAATAATAAGCCTTATTGCTTCTATCTCCGCCCTTGCCCTCTATGTAGCTTGGGTTTAGGCTGATTGAGTTTTCAAGCTGAATGCCGTTTTCATCAAGCACGTAAAACGCGTCAAATTCCTCTATCTCGTGAGCTATCTTATCAAAGCCTTTGTTTATAGCCTCCAAGCTAACGCCGGGCAGTTTATTTGGCAAATTTCTGCTAAAAAGATAGCACAAATACGCCCTTGCCTTGTATCTAATGTCCGAAAACCTCTGAATGTCCTTTATAACCAACTCTATCCTTTCGTATTTAGCGCGTGATTAAACTCGGGCACGATCTCTTTTAGCTTGCCCGCTATATCAGCGCAATTTAAAAGCTCTTTTATATCGTTATTTAGCTTAGTTAAATCATAAATTTGAGATTTAGTTACAAAAATCGACTCAAATTTCGTCCTTGCGTCAGCCTCGTTTATCAGCAGCTCCTCATATAGCTTCTCGCCCGGTCTAAGCCCTACAAATTCGATGCCTAGGTGCTCTTTGTTTGAAAGAAGCAACATCTTTTTAGCAAGATCGACTATCTTAACAGGCTCGCCCATATCAAGCACAAAGAGCTCTCCTCCTTCGGCTATCGAGGCTGCTTGAAGCACGAGCTGGCAAGCTTCTGAAGTAAGCATAAAATATCGCGTTATATCAGGATGAGTAACCTTTAACGGCTGATTTGCCGCGATTAGCTCTTTAAATTTCGGTATGACGCTACCGCTACTTCCAAGCACGTTTCCAAACCGCACGCAAACGATCTCGGTCTTATCGGCCAAATTTGAATTTAGAGCGTATAGCTCACAAACCCGCTTCGTTGCGCCCATGATGTTTGTCGGGCGAACGGCTTTATCAGATGAGATGATGACCACTTTTTTAACGCCAAATTCAAGCGATAGATCAACTACGAATTTTGTGCCTAAGATATTGTTTTCAACAGCCGATTTTGGATTTTGTTCGCAAAGAGGCACATGCTTATAGGCTGCTGCGTGGATTACGATTTCTGGTTTAAATTCGCTAAAAACCGGCTTAAGCTCATCAAAACTAGTGATATTTATCATCTTGCTTACGGTTTTATCGCTGTTTGTCATCTCGCCTATTTGATAGAGGTTATATTCGCTATGATCAAGCATTATAAGCTTTTTAACGCCAAATTTCAGACACTGCTTGCAAATCTCGCTTCCTATACTTCCGCCCGCACCCGTTACAAGCACAACCTTGCCTTCTAAAAATTCCCTTACGGCTTTTTCGTCTAAATCCTTTGGCTTCCTTGCAAGCAGGTCTTCAATAGAGATATTTTTAATAGGCTCATTTCCAAAAAGAGAGAAAATTTTAATATCGCGAATTCCATACTCGGTAAGCTCGTCAAAGAGCTCTTTTAGCTCTTCTTGAGGCAAAGCAAGGGCGATAATAGCCGTTTTTACGTTGTATTCTTTTATCAAACTTGAAATTTTACTCTTTGGTTGCACCAAAAATCCGTCGCAATAAGTCCCCACAAGCTCGCTTCTGCCGTCAACTACGCTGGTAGCGTAAAGATCGGCATATCCTTGCCTAAGTCCTTTTAATACATGCAACGCCTTTGAAGTAGCTCCTATTACGATACAAGGCTTGCTGGTGTCGTCTTTTTTGGAAAAGTCAAGAAACATCCGCTTTAAAATTCTTAAGCTTCCAACAAGCAAGCAAGATACGATAGCATCGATTAAAACTACGCTTCTTGGGAAAGGATCAAAGAGATCATAAAAGCTAAAAAACAGAGCGAAAAACACCAAAATCGTGCAGATATGCACAAGGAAAATTTTCCTAGCCTCATTAAGTCCGAAAAACCTCCAAGGCACTTTGTAAATTTTAAAAACCCACATAAAAAACAGCTTAAGCAAGACAACGGTAACCATCGCGATATACAGGCTTGTTTTAAAAAATTCAGGTATAACGCCGCTAAATCTAAGCAGATACGCCGCATAAAAACTTCCCACAAATATCGCGATATCAAAGCTTAAGAAAAATATCAGCCTTTTTAGCTTGGTTGCTTTAAACATTATAAATTTTCCCTTACTATCTTTACCACTCGCTCAAATTCATCTTCGCTCATAGCAGTTCCGCTTGGCAGGCAAATTCCTCTTTCAAACAGATCCTCGCTAACTGAGTTTATAAAGCCAATAGCTCCTTTAAATACAGGCTGCATATGCATAGGCTTCCATAGCGGACGGCTTTCTATACCCTCTTTACCAAGAGCTTCTATAACTTTTAAATGAGTGCCCTTTTCTTTAAAAAGAGCGGTCGTTAGCCATCTGTTGCCTCTTGAATTTTCAAGTTCGGGCATGAACTCAAGCTCGCTTAAAGCCTCTTGATAGCGAGCGAAAATTTCTCGCTTTTTAAGCACTCTGCCTTCTAAAACCTCCATTTGAGCCACACCGATAGCGCCCAAAACGTTACTTAAGCGGTAGTTATATCCGTAATCCTCATGCTCGTAATGCAAAAATGGCTCTCTAGCCTGAGTCGAGTAAAACCTAGCCTTTTTAACCGGCTCATCATCTCCTACAAGCATACCGCCGCCTGAAGTTGTTATGATCTTGTTGCCGTTAAAGCTATAAACTCCAAGCTCGCCAAAACTTCCAAGCGCTTTATCATTATAAAATCCTCCAAGTGCCTCTGCGGCATCTTCGATCAAAGCGATATTCTCATTTTTACAAATTTCACAAATTTCATCCATCTTGGCAGCCTGTCCGTAAAGATGAGTAAGAACTAGGGCTTTTGGCTTTTTAGGCAAATTCAAAATCGCCTTTTTAAGTAGCTCTGGACTTAAATTCCAGCTCTCATCGCTATCTATAAAAACGGGTGTCGCACCCTGATATAAAATCGGTGAAACCGAAGCCATAAATGTAAAGCTTGAAGCAAGCACGAAATCGCCCTGAGCTACACCAAGCACCCTAAGCGCCAGATGAAGCCCCGCAGTTGCCGAGCTAAGAGCTAGCGCGCTACTTACGCTTGCATACTCCTTGACGCTTGCTTCAAATTTATCCACAAATTCGCCAAGCGGAGCGATGTAATTGCTCTTAAAAACCTCATCTATATACTTTTGCTCGTTTCCGCTCATATGCGGCGGACTTAAAAAAACTCGCTTCATAATTAACTGCCTTAATCTAAGTTTTTACTAATTCTGGCGGGATTTCCATAAGCTAAAACATTATTTGTTATATCTCTTACCACAACGCTTCCTGCGCCTATTACGGAATTCGCACCGATCTTAATGCCTTGAATCACACAAGAGCCTATGCCAACATGCGTAAGATCACCTACTTCAACTCCTCCAGCAAGAGCGGCATTTGGGCTGATGTGCGCAAACTCGCCGATTACGCAATCATGCTCGATGACCGAAGCGCTATTTATGATAGCACCTTGCTTGATCACTGCGCGTGCGTTTATAACGGCATTTGGCATGACAACTACTCCGCGACAAATTTTTGCACTCGTGCTTATAACCGCACTTGGATGAATGAGGCTAACTACGTTAAATCCCGCTTTGCAGACTAAATTTTGCAAATTTTTGCGTGCTTTATTATCGCCTACGCCTATGATGATGTCGGCTTTTTTTAACTCAGGGCTAAATTTAAGTATATTTACGCCGTTAAATTTAGCATCATCAAGAAATATAACCTTCTCATATCCGCACTCTATCGCGATATCAGCGATAACCGCGGCATGCCCGCCACATCCGTATATATAAATCTCAGTTGGTTCCATCAAATTTCACCGTCGTAGCCTCTCCGTGCTTATTTATATCGCTTCGTTTTAGCACTTTTTTTATTGTTAAAAGTGCGATTTTAGCGTCTAGAATAAGGCTTAAATTTCGCACATACTCTACGTCGTATCTAAATTTTTGCTCCCAGCTTATGGCGTTTCTACCGTTAACCTGCGCAAGTCCTGTTATACCGGGGCGCACATCATGCCTTTTAGCTTGCTCGGCACTGTAAAGCGGCAGATACTCTATAAGAAGCGGGCGCGGACCGATAAAGCTCATATCGCCTTTTAGCACATTAAAAAGCTGCGGAAGCTCGTCTAGACTAAGGCTTCTTATCATTTTGCCGAATTTATTAAGCCTAACCTCATCACTTAAAAGCTCTCCACTCTCATCTCTTTCATCGCTCATCGTTTTAAACTTATAAATCTTAAAAATTTTAGCATTTAGTCCCGGGCGAGCCTGAGTAAAAATCACATCTTTACTAATCTTAAAATATATAAAAATTCCAGTTGCAAGCATAATGGGAAATGTTAAAGTTATCAAAAAAACAGCGCCCAAAATGTCTAAAAATCTTTTAAAAAACGCCCTATACATCTATAAATTTCCTATAAACTTCAATGTATTTTTTAGCTATTATCTTTTCGTCAAATTCCATAACAGCCATATTCCTGCCACTTTGCCCAAGCCTTTTAGTTAAACTCTCGTCATCAAGCAAAATTTCTATCTTTTTAGCTAGATCGCTGGAATTTTTAACTTCACAAAGAAGTCCGTTTACTCCGTCTATGATAGCCTCATTACACCCGCTAACATCGCTTACCACAACCGCCCTGCCCATACTCATAGCCTCCAGTACCGTTCTTGGAAAGCCCTCTTTATAGCTTGGAAGAGCTAAGATATAAGATGATTTTAGAAGCCTAGCCACATCATCTCTTGCTCCAAGATACTTTACGCTTCCGCCCTTTAAGAACTCTAAATTTGCAGTGCTTTTGTTGCCGTCAAAGCCCTCTCCGACAAAGACGAACAAAGCATCCTTTCTGTCTTTTAAAATTTCAGCCGCTTCGTAAAATTCACGCACGCCTTTATGCCACATGGCTCTAGCTATCATTAAAACCACTTTTTTACCGCCAAAATCAATGCCTTCATACAAATTTTCATCAAATTTTGCCGTATCGACTCCCACACTTTTTATCTTTATAACCTTATCTTCATCTATCAAATTTTGGCTTAAAAAATATCTAGGATCGGCTTCATTTACGAAGATACAAGCATCGCTTAATTTAAGAGCTTTTTTATAAAGCAACTCGATACTTTTTCTAACAAGTCTTGTCTTTAGGTCATCATCTATGTAAAAGCTTCCAAGTCCTTCGACAAGATTTATCACTCGCTTTATGCCCGCTTTTTTGGCTGCAAACGTTCCAAATACGTTTGATTTGTGAGCTGAAGTTTGAAGGAGGTCTAAATTTAAAGAACGAAGAATTTCACTTAATTTTTCAGTGTTTTTAAATACTACAAACGGGTTTAGGCTAGCTCTATCAAGCTCGTAATAAACGCAGTTAAACTCGCTTTCAAAGCGAGTTGAGAATTCGCCCTTAGGACAGATCGCAAAAACCTCATGTCCTAAATTTTGTAAAGCTCTCATGATAGGCGAGCGAAAGAAGTAGATGCTCATATCGGCGTGGGATAAAAAGCCTATTTTAGCCATGATTCATAGCTTTCTTTAAGATAAAACAGCCCGCAAGATAGCTCAAGCAAAATCTACTAAAATGCCTAAATTTCATCATCAAATTTCACTTTTTAAATTTTAGATACGATACATCAACTACTTTAACAGTTTATAAATTTTTACCGCTCCGTTTAAAAGCACAGGCTCAAACAACTCTTTATCGTAATTTTCAAAGACAAAGAGCTGCACGTAGGTCGAGTCTAAACTCTGCTTGTCAAGCACTAAAAATCGTCCGTAATCTTTCATATAAACTACATAAATTTTACCGTCTTTATCACGCTCAAATTTCTTTACTACAAGCTCTTCTTTTTCGTTATAGCTTGTTTCATAGTATGTGTTCATAGGTATCTTTTCGCCTGCAAAGCTGAGAATAGTAGCGTCATTTGATATGCTAAAGCCGTTACCGATATCTATCCTGTCTTTACTCAGCGAATAAGGTCTTCCTATATGAAAAAGCAAGTCTTCATACTTCTTGCCGCTACTTAAATCAAGACGTGAAAACTGAAGCGCCACCGGAAATATATGTATCATCGCATCGGGAAGATAATAATATATATCTCGCGTCTTGTTTGGTAGCTTAAATTCCTCATCGTTTAATGAGTTTAAAAATAAATTCACATCGGTAAAATTATATTCTTTCATCATTTGAGCTAAATTTGAGCCGAATTTCTCACTGAATTTTCGCTCCGTGTACTCAACCTCAAGACGAGCCATATTTGCAGAAGCTCTCTGAGGCTCTCCAAGAGCGAAACTAACGGCGAAGTTATCCCTGCCAAGGTGCTTACCGCCGTCAATTAGCGTCTTGGTATCGGCATAATAACGAATCGGATATCCATAGTCCCACCAAGCAAGCGTATAATCCTCCCTGCCTGCGATTTGACCCAGCTTGCTTACGCTTTCAACCTCTTTTTGAACAAAAACGGTTGAGACCTTGTATCCGTATATATGCCAAACACATGGCGCAAGCGCAACCAGCGTAATGCTGATTAAAGCAAGCCTGCTTAAAATTCTATTTGATTTTACGGAGTTTATGATTAGGTAACTAATGCCGCAAGCAAACGCAAAAACAAACGCAAAGATAAGATAAGAGCCGATCTTAACTTCGCTTGCAGGCATAACAAGGGCTAAATTTTGCCCAAATACCGGCAAACTTTCATTAAGAGCGCCGTAAAATCTATCAAAATAAAGGCACAAAGTAGCAATAAAAACAGCCAAAGCGGCGATACAAAATTTCTTAAAATGCTTGCCGTCTTTTAAAGAATTTATGCTCAAATTTAAGATATACCCAAATCCAAGCGCCATAATAGGAACGGCATAAACGGTAAATCTAAGACCTCCTTTAACCGCTAAAAATCCCAGCAAAAGCATAGGCGCAGCAAGCAAAAAAGAACGGAATTTAAAAGCCATAAGCACGGTACCGATAAAAGCTACGATAAATGTAATCACATGCCCGCTGATACGCTGCGCAAACGTGTCAAAAGGCACGATACTTGACTCTCTTATGGTTTGATTTACGTTGTAGTAATGAAATGTAAGCCCCGTGCTTTCGGCCACATCTCTAAAGATATAAAATTTAAGCTGAAAAATGATAGGCTTAAGTCCGCCGCAAGCTGCAAATAGGGCAACCGCACAAGCCGCTAGGATAGCGATTGTCTTTTTATTCCAAATTTCAGGCCTAAAATAAATCGCCGCATAAAGCGCGATAATAATGCTAAATTTAGGCACGTAATCGATATTTGTAAGTGCTATAATCATAAAAATAAGCGCTTCGTAATTTAGCTTATTTGTCCGATCAAATATCAAAGTATAGATCAAAAACAGACCTATCATCGCCGAATTTAACGAAAAAGAGCTAGGATACCACCAGTTGTAAATCAAAATAAAAACAGGGATATATATGAGGTTTGATCGCTGCTTACTCTCAACCAGACGCACCATCGACCAAAGCACAAACACGGCAAGCACGATAACAAGCATATCCGTATCATAATACCCCGCCATAGTTCGGTTGTAGTAGCTGTTTGCGATACTTGCAAGAAGTGCGGCTACAAAGCCGACCTTTAGCATTCCGTATTCGCGCGCTATCAAGATCACCGGCACGACGATAAGTGAGCTAAAAAACACACTCATATAAAGGATTATGGTCTCAAATTTAAACGGCAAAAAGCTAGCCAGCACATAAGTAAGCGATGATAGCGAACGTCCGTAGTAGCTAAGGTCATTAGGCTGATGAAATCCGGCCATCATATCCCTTGCACCTTCGGCAAAAGCATAGCCGTCGTTAGTGCTTATCATAAGCTGATCGTTCCAAAAAAACGGCTCATAGGCACTTGCCCAATACACCCAATACATCCTGCAAAATACGCTAAAAGCAAATGCAACCGCGATCAGGAAAAACGTCTGCTTTGAAAACTGAATATTTTTAAAACCGTCTATAAATTTATTGCCCATCAATACCCTCTAAGTGCTCTATAAGCTGCTTAGCTATAGCAGTCTTGTCAAAATTTTTAATGCGATTATACGCTTTTTTTTCATAAGTTTTTCTCAAATTTTCATCATCTAAAGCTTTTTTCATCGCTTCTTGCATGGCTTTTTCATCATCCACACCTACTAAAACACCAAATTCATCATCGCCCAAAAGCTCCCTAGCGCCACTTTTATGATCGGTTGAGACGATAAATTTCTCGCATGCCAAAGCCTCAAGAAGCACGTTTGAAAATCCTTCAAAACGTGAAGCACAGAGGAAACATTGCGAATTTTTGATAAATTTAAACGGATTTTTGCTTACTCCAAGAAGTTTTACGCGATCTTGCACGTCAAGCTCGTTTATAAGGCTTTCAAGCTCGGTTTTTAAATTTCCTTTGCCTAAAATTCCAAGTGTCGCTCGTTCGTCGTTTAAATTTGCAATTATTCTTATTAGCATAGCTTGGTTTTTACCGCTATCAAGCCTGCCGATATTTAAGAAAAACGGCTTAAAATCGCTATCAAAAGGCTCATTTGCAAGATTTTTAATAAGGTCTAAATCAAGTGCATTGTATAGCACCTTTGTCTTTTTTGCATCGCAGCCAAAATTCTCTATAAGATCTTGCGCATTTCCCTGTGCATTTGCAAGTATTAAATCGGCTTTGTTGTAAAGCGCTTTTAGCAAAATTTTATTGGCAAATCCGCTAATTCCGCTACTATAAATAACCGAAGGAGAGCTTCGCTCGCTTATAACCATCCTGCCTTTAAGCCCCAAAACTCTAGCCATCAAGGCGATATAACAGGGGCGGTTCATCAGCACGAAGTGAGTATCTATCCTTAAATTTTCGCAAAGTTTTTTGTATTTAAAGGCTAGCTGCGGCAAAGCGAAAAATAGCCTAAAAAGCTTTAAAATTCCACCCTCATAAGGATCTGAGCGCTCTATGAAGTGGATTTTTACTTCACTTGGTATATCATAGGCTATAACTTCACTCATTAAGATTAGATGAATTTCATAGTTCTTTACAAGCTCGGGCAATAAATTTGAGACAACTCGCTCGGCCCCTCCTGAGCCCATCGAATAAAGAAAAATCGCAAGCTTTTTCATTGTTTTAACACGTCATTAACGATTTTAAACCAACTTCGGCGAAAATTTTCAAGCTTGAATTCGTCCTTTCTAGCTCTTGCGTTTATGATAAATTCTTGCGCTTTCTTCTCGTCATTTATCAAAATTTCAAGCTTTTTGGCAAATTCCGTCTCGTCGTTTAACTCGCATAAAAATCCGTCAAACCCGTCTTTAATAAGCTCGCTTGGACCACATATACAATCAACCGAAATTCTCGCACAATCAAAAATTATAGCCTCTATTAAGATATTTGAAAGCCCTTCGCTAAGGCTTGTAAGGGCCACTATCTTGGCTCTTTGGTAGAAATTTTCTATATCCTTAACCGCACCTGCAAACTCTATGCTAACGCTTTTTTCATCGGCTAAATTTTGATATTTTTGTATATTTCCTGCTCCGCAAACTACTATTTTATAGCAGCTTCGCCTGCTAAGCGGTATTAAAGCAAACGCGTTTATAAGAAATTCAAGGCGCTTGTTTGAACTTAAATTTGAAGGAAAGAGGATGATATTTTCTTTTGTTATCTTTTTGTCCCCGTCGCTTGCCATAAAAAACGGATTTTTGATGATGGCTGAGTGTTTAAGAGCGTAAAAATCATAATCGAATTTCGTTAGAAACGTTATAAAATCAGCCTTTTTATAAGCTAAGTTTACAAGGGTTTTGCTTAGTAAATTTTTGTGATTGGTATGATTTCCATGCTCTGAAATGATGAGTTTTGAATTTGCTTTGGCAAACGCCAAAGGATAGGCTCCAAAGCCCGCAAAGCTGACAATTAGATCGAATTGATTTTTTGCAAAAAATTTCTTAAACTCTAAAAACGAATTGCGCAAAAAACCGCTTGTTTCGAGGTTTAAATTTGTCATTTCAACATCATCAAAAAACCCCTCTTGATCACTTTTAAGCACGCTTAATACGCTTACTTCAAAACCTTCATCAACAAGTGCGTCATAGACCGCACGCGCTACTTTTATGCTACCTCCAAGCATATTTATATAAATCACCAAACAAATTCTAGCGCCTTTCAAGCAGAGCCTTTTAGCCAAAGTCTAAATTTGCTAAGCGATATAATCAAAGAGCGAGGAAATGGGCTTAAAGCAAGCATCACAAGCGCTTCTTTGGTCGGTTTTGCGCGAAGACTTTTAAATATAAATTGATACATTTTTTTATACTCACCGCCCATCTTTGCATAGTAAGCAGCAGTTTTATACAAGATAGCTATGCGATTAGGATCTGTTTGAGGGGCTTTTTTTATAAGCAAATCAGCCATAAGAGCGTAGCCTTTCATAATACTAAGCGGTCGCTTAAGTGCGTTTGTCGTAACGCTATCATCTCTTTGAAACCTATAAATTCTAACGGCTTCATGAAGATAATACGCAGGAAAATCAAAAAGATATATCCAAAGCGTATTTTCACTACCGTATAGACCCTTTTCAAAGCGTCTATCGCCGATGGCTTCGCGTCTAAACATAACTAAAAATTCGCCTCTTATCTTGCCGTCATAATAGTCTTGTTTATTTATCTCTTGGCTTTTTTCAAGCCCAAAGCCTGAAAATTTCTCTGTTTTTTCGCCGCTAATCTCATAATAGCAATTCGCCCAAACGCTATGATAACCTAAATTTAGCACGTTTACCATCTTGGATATCGCACCTTCAAGCAACAAATCATCATCATCAAGTATCACGAAAGCATCGCCGCTTGATTTGTCAAAGCCGTTGTTTTTATTGCCGTTTGGTCCGCGCTCGTAAGTTTGATTTGTGAAGTATTTTACGCACTCGAATTTAGCCTCATATTCTTTAGCAAGCTCGCTTGTGCCGTCATTTGAGTTATCATCGGTAATCACTATCTCTTTATTTTCATAGTCTTGCGCCAAAGCGCTTTTTAGAGCTAACTCAAATAAATTTTTACGATTATAGGTGGGTATGATTATGCTAACTTTTAAATTTTTGTTCATAAATCTCCGTCTCAAAATATAACCGAGTATATCAAATTTTAATTAATATAAATTTTTTATATTTTAACGGAGTCGCCTATAAATTCCATCCATTTTTTGTAAATTTGCTCTATCTTAAAACTATCGGCTTTAAGGTTTGCGTTTTTTACGAATTTTTCTCTTAACGCATCGTCATTTACAAGAATTTCTATCTTTTCGCTAAGCGCTTTAGTGTCATCAATCGGAACCAAAAAGCCATCCACGCCATCTTCTATAAGCTCACTGGCTCCAGTTGTCGCGGTTGCAATTCTAGCGCAGTCAAAAAATATACTTTCTATCAAAACATTAGGAAGCCCTTCCGTTTTAGAGCTTGAAACAATGATCTTAGAACGCTCGTAAAGCGAAGCTATATCTTCGGTTTGACCGACAAATTCGACATCTATATGCAGATCGTGAGCTATAAGATCAAGGCGCTGTTTTTCATCGCCCGATCCGGCTATAACGATTCGGTAATCCTTTAAAATTTCTTTATCTATTAAACTAATTGATTTTAAAAAGACGTCACAGCCCTTAAGAGCCACCAATCTACCTACAAAAAGTATTATATTTTCTTTAGACAAACCCTTTTTACTGGCTTCAAACATAGGGTTATACATAACTGTTTTATTTTTTACGAATTTATAGTAGTCAAAATCACTCTTGGTAAGCACCGTAAGACCTGTCGCATAAGGATAAAGAAGGCGTCTTAACCACACCCAAAGCTTAGGTTTAAGAAAGCTTGAACTTGAATGCTCGCTTATAAAAAGCGGCTTGTTTATAAAGATATTTGATAGTATTACATTTATATTCGTGCTATCCATAAAAGATATCACGACATCGAAATTTCCCTCTCTAATGAGTTTTCTTTGGTAAAAAAACTTCTTAATCCGCCTAACAAAATTGGTAAAAAATCCCTTCTTAAGCATAGGATAAGGAAGATCTATAAGCTTAACTCGCTTGTCGATATCGTAAAAAGAAGGTTTTGAGTCAAATTTAAGCAAGGTAACATCATGAAAATTTGCAAAATATCCGGACAATATCGCCATAACCCGCTCGGCACCGCCCGCTTGCATAGTCGATATCACAAACAAAACTCTCATTATTTATCTCCAAAATTTATTTATAACCTTGCAAAAAACAATTAAAATTCATAAAAAAGAAATTGGCATTTTATAAATTTCATCCTTTATAACTGCTTACTTTTTCTTTTTAAAAATTCGCTCATAGCCTTTAAATTTGGCTTCAAAACGAGTCGATAAAATGTATTTTACCGAATTAAAGTAAGCTTTTAAATTTTGTCTTTCATAGCCCCTTATATCTCTTGCCTCTTGGATAGCCGAACAACTTAGATCAACAGGATGAGCAAAAATATCGCTAAAATACATCTTAAGTCCGTTTTTCTTAAGCAGATAGCTCCAAAAATCAGTCGTGCAAACAGCCTCGTTGTGCGTTTGAAGCAACGCTTTAGCACTTGATTTTGTAACTATATAAGCCGCCGCCCTATAAATACTTGAGTGCGAATACTTTGAAACTTCATAAAGCTCGGCATTAAGCCTTTTGCCAAATGCGCTAAATCTTCCGTCAAGTCCGTCCTGACAACCGCATATCAAAATCGAATTTTCACATATATTTTGAGCAAGTTCAAAGGATTTTTTAATACCCTCATCATCTCCGATAACATCATCTTCAAGGATAAGAGCAAATTTTGACTCGCTTTTTAAAAACTCCTCATAAGCCTTCATGTGAGAAAGCGTACACCCTATCTCAGCCGGGCTTAAAAGCTTGCCGTAAGCCTTAAACGAAGCAACTGCGTATCTAAAATACTCCATCGCGCTCATAATCCTACCGTCAACAGCCTCGATAAGCGTAAATTTACCATAGCTTTCAAACCGCTCTTTTAACTTTTGTCTGCGAGATTCATCGCTTTTTAAGGAGATTATAAAAATTTGATTATCCACTTTAAAGCCTTTTAAATTTACTCTTTACTTTATTTAATAAAGCCGTCCGCTCATCTTTGCTAAAAATTAAAAATAGATTAATCCCGTATCCTGCAAATAAAAATATCAGCGAAAAACAGATAAATCCCGTCCAGTTTGTAATCTCAACAAATTTAGCAGCTCCACAAAAAATCGCGCAAGTCAGTGCAAACATAGCCAAATTTCTAAAAAACAGAGGATAAAAAGCACTTAATCTTATACGCAAATTTAACGCAGCGTTTATAAGATCAAAGCAAACTATGCGAATAGAGTAAAATATCGCTCCGACAACGACAATTCCGTAAATTCCGTAGTCACTAAATTTCAAAATCCAAATTTGAGCGGCGATAGTACTCACTCCCAAAATAGTATTTGCTATCGCCGGTCGGCGCAGTTTATTTGTCGCGCTATCTATGTTAAACAGCGCAAATACATAGCCTATAAGCAAGATCGGAACAAGAGTTATGATAGAAAGATTATAGATCAAATTTATCTCATCACTCGTTTTAAACGGCAGCCAAAGAGTGTAAAATTCCAGCCCGAAAACTACGAAAATAGCTACAGGAACGCTCATGATAAAAGCAACCACTTTCATGGCAAATTTAGCTTCAGCTATTAGTGCGCGTAGGTTTTTTTGAGAGTAAAGCTGCACGAATTTAGGCGCAAAGATCGTGCTAAGCTGAGCCACAAAGCTTTCAAGTATGATAGGAGCGGCCTTTGCTACGGCTAAAATTCCCGTCAAATTCGCGTTTAAAAAGATATTGCAGATAAATAGATCCATTCCCGTTAAAAGTATGCGGTTTAAGGCGTTAAAACTATTCCAAATTCCCGAGCTTGCAAGCTCTTTTATCATCGAAAAATTAAAATTTGAAAGAGTAAATTTAAGCTCTGGAGTAATTTTTGAAGAGATAAAAACGGTGCTAAAAAACACAAAAACCGAAGATGCAAGCGCAGAAATTGCGATATAGGCTATCATCGGCTTAAAAAAGTAAAAAAGAGCCACTATAAGAGCGGCTAAAATCACCATAGAAATAGCGTTTCGAACGGATATCAGATAAAGCTTATTTCGCACGAAGGCGCATACGGAGATTACACCGTTAAAAAGTCCTACGCAAAAATTTATAAAATAAAATATAAAAGTAAGCCGCACGTCATGTGTAAGATATTCAGGCACGTTTAAAACGCGACTTAGATTTAAGATAAAAACTGCCGAAATAGCGGCTATGGCAAATGAAAATATTATATTTACGGCTAGAACCGAGGAGTAATAGTCATTTGCCTTTTTTATATCGCCTCTGTGCCACTCATACGCGACAAATCGCCCGCTTACGGAATTTATAGCCACGGTAACGACCGAAGCGTATGCGACGATAGCGTTAGCAAGCCCGACAAAGCCGTAAGCCTCGTTTCCAAGGCTTTTTAGTATATAAGGAGTTAGAAAAAAATTTATTCCCAAATATACGACAAAAACGACAACCGAGCTGATTAAATTTATAAACAAATTCTAAAGTCTCGCATCGGCTTTTGGGTAGATATTTTTGATATCATAAACTAGCGTATCGCTTAAATTTAGCCCTTTAAATTTATCGTGAGCGACCGCTATAACTACGCAGTCATAGTTGCTTGCATCATAATTTTCAAGCGGATTTAAGCCATACTCTTTTTGCACTTCTTGAGCATCCGCCCAAGGATCATGCACGTCAACTCCGCAACCAAAATCCTTAAGCTCATCTATAACGTCTATAACACGAGAATTTCTTATATCGGGGCAATTTTCCTTAAAGGTAAGTCCAAACACAAGCACTTTAGCGTCGCTTATCTTAACGCCGTTTTTTATCATTAGCTTTACGACTTCGCCAGCTACGTATCTGCCCATATTATCGTTTATTCTGCGTCCTGCAAGGATAATTTCAGGGTGAAAGCCAAGCTCTTGAGCCTTGTGAGTAAGATAGTAAGGATCCACGCCGATACAGTGGCCTCCCACTAGACCCGGGCGAAAATTTAAGAAATTCCACTTCGTGCCGGCAGCTTCTAAAACCGCGTTTGTATCGATATTCATCTTATTAAATATCATTGCAAGCTCGTTAATAAAAGCTATATTTATATCGCGCTGAGTATTTTCTATCACCTTTGCGGCTTCTGCTACCTTAATGCTTGGGGCTTTATGAGTGCCTGCGGTAATTACACTTGCGTAAATTTGATCGATCTTACCTGCTATCTGCGGTGTTGAGCCTGAGGTGATTTTTTTTATTTTAGTTACGGTGTGCTCTTTATCGCCAGGATTTATCCGCTCAGGAGAGTAACCGCAGTAAAAGTCCTCATTAAATTTAAGCCCCGAACTTTCTAAAATAGGCACGCAAATCTCCTCGGTAACGCCAGGATAAACGGTGCTTTCATATACTACTATATCGCCTTTTTTAAGCACTTTCACCACACTCTGGCTAGCTTTTATCACAGGTGTTAAGTCGGGGCGTTTGTTTTTATCTATGGGCGTGGGAACGGTAACGATAAAAAGCCTACAATCTTTTATGTCATCCAAATCGGTGCTAAATTTCATCCCGTTTTCTATCGCTTTTCGCATCTGATGGCTATCAAGCTCAAGTGTGCGATCAAATCCGTCTTTAAGCTCTTGTATGCGAGATTTATTAATATCAAAACCTATTACATCGTATTTCTCGCTAAAGGCTGCCGCTAGCGGTAGTCCGACATATCCTAGACCGATCACTGCTATTTTCATCTTTATTTTACTGCCTCTGTGTGTTTTTCATCTATCTTTTTATAAATTTTATACTTTACTATGACATCTTTAGGCGCTTTAATAACAATCGGCGTGTAACTATCATAATCAAACATTTTTGTAAAAGAGTAATGAACAAACTTTTTACTCTTTTTGCCGTCAGGACACAACATCATAGTTGAGGCAAGCTCGGCTTTGGCGTCAAATTCATAAAGCGCAATAGGCTCTTTTGAAGGCTTTTCTTTAAGTTTTCCGCCTCCTAAAAAGTGATTGTTGCAATCAACTTTAAGCTCTTTGCCAAAGATCACTTCAATCTTATAATTTCCTTCGTCTTCAAGCTTTTTAAGCTCTATTTTATTATCAACCAATTGATTACTCGCAAAAATAATCGCAGGCAAAGCCAATAAAAATGTGAATTTCTTCATGATTTTACTCCTATTTGAAAATATTTAAATCCAAGATCTTTTAAAATTTTACCATTATACTGATTTCTTCCGTCAAAAATCACAGGATTTTTCATGCGATTTTTCATCTCATGAAAATCAGGCGATCTAAACTCGCTCCACTCCGTTAAAAGCGCCATACAGTCGCTCTCATCAAGTGCATCATATTTACTTTTTACATATTTTACGGTTGAATTTGGAAGATATTTTTTAGCCTCGTTTATCGCTTTTGGATCGTAGGCTATGATATCCACCCCCTCTTTTTCAAGCAAATTTATAAGAGTAAGTGAGCTAGCCTCTCTCATATCATCGGTATTTGGCTTAAAAGCAAGTCCCCAAAGAGCTATTTTTTTGCCTTTTAAATCGCCTCCGAAAAACTTATAAATTTTATCAAATAAAACTCGTTTTTGAGCCTTATTTCTGGCTTCGACAGCATTTAAAAGCTCGGGCTCAAATCCGTTTTGTCTGGCCGTATAAATAAGAGCCTCCACATCCTTTGGAAAGCAGCTTCCACCGTATCCACATCCCGGATATATGAAACTATAGCCGATTCTAGAGTCGCTTCCTATGCCTTTACGCACCAAATTCACATCAGCCCCTACTCTTTCGCAGATATTTGCTATCTCGTTTATAAAGCTAATTTTAGTAGCAAGCATAGAATTTGCAGCATATTTAGTCATTTCAGCCGACTTTACGTCCATAGCTATAAATCTATCGTGATTTTTCATAAAAGGCGCATAAAGCTCTCTCATAACCTCTTCGCCCCAACTGCTGCTAGAACCTACCACAACACGATCAGGCTTTAAAAAATCCTCAATCGCAGCCCCCTCTTTTAAAAACTCAGGATTGCTAACGACTTCAAATTTTATATCCAAATTTCTATTTTTAAGCTCATTTGCGATAATCTCGCTCACTTTTTCGCCAGTTCCTACAGGCACGGTTGATTTGTCAACTATGATCATAGGATGAATCATGTGTTCACCGATGCTTTTTGCAACCTGAAGGACGTATTTCAAATCAGCCTGTCCGTCAGCCCCCATAGGAGTTCCGACCGCTATAAAAAGCACGCTTGCATGAGCTAAAGCCTCTTTTATATCGGTGCTAAATTTAAGAGTTTCGTTTTCAAAGCACTCTTTGACCATCTCGGCAAGTCCAGGCTCATAGATAGGCACTACGCCTTGTTTAAGTGCATTTATCTTAGCTTCATCCACATCAACGCATATCACGCTATTGCCCATTTTAGCTAAGCAAGCGCCGCTAACAAGCCCCACATAACCTGTCCCTATAACTGCTATTTTCATATTTTCCTTTCCCATTCAAGAGCGGTTTTAACGATAAGTGCTAGATCATCGCGCTTTGGCTTCCAACCGGTTAAATTTCTAATCTTTTGCGATTTTGCTATAAGCACCGCAGGATCCCCTTCCCTGCGAGGAGCATCTATCACCTTAAAATCAACTCCGCTAACCTCTTTAACCGTTTTTATCACGTCTCTTACGCTAAATCCTCTACCATATCCTACGTTAAATACTTCGCTAGAGCCGTTTTCAAGGTATTTAAGCGCAGACAGATGCGCGTCTGCAAGATCGCTTACGTGTATATAATCTCTTATGCAAGTACCGTCACTCGTGTCATAATCACTCCCAAATACACCCATTTTATCTCGCTTACCAAGCGCTGTTTGAGTAGCTATCTTTATAAGATGAGTGGCGTTTGGATAGTTTTGCCCGATAAGTCCTTCTTCATCCGCACCCGCTACGTTAAAATATCTTAAAATCGCAAATTTAAAGCTCTTATTTGCCGCTGCATAATCCTTTATGATCATCTCGCTCATTAGCTTGCTTCTGCCGTATGGATTTATCGGCTTGGGCGATGTTAGCTCGTCAACCTCTCTTATATCTGGCTCACCGTAAACGGCAGCCGTTGAAGAGAAGATAAATTTATTTACGTTAAATTTTTTGCAGTAAGTTAAAATTTTAGCTACATTTGCGGTGTTGTTTAGATAGTATTTAAGCGGATCTTGCGTGCTTTCAAACACCTCTATAAATGCGGCAAAATGAATAATAGCATCAAATTTTCCTTCGGTAAAAATTTGAGTTAAGTCATCTTCCAAATTTGCATTTACAAACTCGAACTTGTTAAGTTTCTTAAGAGCTTCAACAGCTTTTATTGAGCCTTTGCAGAGGTTGTCTATGACAGTTATATTGTGCTCACTCTCTTTTAAAAGCACTTTTAAAACATGAGAGCCTATATAGCCCGCCCCTCCTGTTATTAAAATATTCATCAAAAACCTTTGGCATAAATTTTGCTAATTTTATCAAATGTCTTATTAATAAAGAGTAATAAAATATTTGGTATTTTTAATGATATTTAAACTATATTTAATTAGTAACTTATTTGTTACAGAGCTGTTTTTTACACAATGTTATTATTATATTTGACTTTTTTTATCAAGAATTGATATAAATCAATTAATCTTTCATTTAAAGACTGTATCATTACTCAATATTATTTTATCCATAAGGAGGTTTTTTGAAAGTCATACAAAAGGCTAAAAAGCAACCTTATTTCTTGGCTACTCTCATCCTTGTGCTTAGCATCGGTGTTGTTTTAGGTCATGGGCTTTATACCTTCGTATATGCAAAAGGCTTTTCATATATGAGCGATGATCCATTGGCTTGCAAAAACTGCCATGTTATGAATCAGGTGTTTGAAAGCTGGGAAAGAGGCGGTCATCAGCACGTTGCAACCTGTAACGATTGTCATGTCCCTCATGACTTTATAGGCAAATGGATGATGAAAGCTGAGAGCGGTTTTGGGCACAGCTACGCTTTTACGGCTAAAGATAATCCCGTACCTTTTACGGCTAACGCAAAGAGCAAAAGAGTCATCCAAAACAACTGCATAGAGTGTCATGGAGAGTATGCCGCAGCCTCGGTAAATGCTAAAGCTCACGGCGGCGATGCAAATATCCAAAACGAATCATTAAGCTGTGTATCTTGCCACAGGCAAGTAGGTCATGCTCATAATTACTAATACAACATCAAGGAGTTAAAATGAAAAACAAGCTATTTTTTAGCATAATTTTTATTATAGCTGTTATCGGAGGTGCGGCAATGTTTGCACTATTTAGCGATATCAGTGAGAAAAAGGCGCAAGAGAGGCATTATCCTCTAATGCTTAACAAAGTTAGCGACTTAAACCCTGATATCAGAGAGTGGGGCAAAAATTTCCCGACTCAATACGATGACACGGTAGCTATGAAAGATATTTTCTTTGAAACGCCTTTTGCCGGTTCGCTTCCATACAGCAAGCTTATGAGATGGCCTGCAGCTACGGTTTTCTGGCAAGGATATGCATTTGCGGTAGATTATAACAGACCTAGACTTCATTTTTATTCTCAAATTGATCAAATCGAAACTATGAGAAATAATAAAGAGTATCTAAACGCTCACGGCCTTCCTGCATTTAACGGACAACCGGGATTTTGTGTAAACTGCCACACCGGACACTTAACTGCAATCATGAACGATCCTGATTATGATAAAATTTTACAAGCTAATCCTACCGAGTCAAGCAAGCTTGAAATGGGCTTTTTTGAAGTAGATAAAGAAAACGGAGAAAAAAGAAAGCTAGCTTGGACGAAAATGAACTCTATTCCATATTTTGACGTTATGAAAATGGTTGAAGAAAAACACGGCAAAGACCCTTACGGCGGCTCTCACCTTGGCTCAAGCTGTGCTGACTGTCACAACCCTGACGATATGAGCTTAAGAGTTACAAGACCGGGCTTTGTTAATGCAATGGTTAAGCGTGGCTATGAGGCCGATTTAAAACAAGGCATTAAGGCCACAAGAGCCGAAATGAGAGATTATGTCTGTATGCAATGCCACGTTGAATACTACCCTGGATTAAACGCGGATCTAGTTTTCCCATGGACAAAATGGCCTAAAGACGAACCTTTTAAAATAGAGATGTTTGACGAGTATTTTGACGAAGTGCATGACAAGGGTCTATTCCAAGCAGATTATAGACACAAACAAACAGACGCTAAGATGATTAAGATGCAACACCCTGAAGCAGAGCTACACTCAACCAGCGTTCACGCTAGAAGCGGCGTAACATGCGTTGATTGCCATATGCCTTATAAAAGAGTTGGAGCTACGAAAGTTACAAACCATACAATTCAAACTCCGTTTGCAGACATAACGGCTAGTTGCAAAACTTGCCATATGCAAAGCGAAGATGAGCTAAGAGATAGAATTATGTTTATACAAAATCGCCACGCTCACGAGCTTAGAAATTGTGAAAACGATCTATTGTCTCTAATCGAAGATCTAAAAACCGCAAGAGCGGAGCTAGCTAAACATAAAGAGTTCGCAGGACTTAATGCCGATGAGCAGAAAAAGGCTATAAGCGAAGTGCTAAAAGAGCCGTTATGGATGCAAAGAAAAGCTCACATCAGATGGGACTTTGCGTTTAGCGAAAACAGCTATGGATTCCACGGACCACAAGAGGCTGCAAGAATCACAGGCCAATGCCAATCGGTAGCAAGAGAGGGTCAGCTACACCTAGCTAACGCTCTATCTAAATACGGTATAACAATAGCTCTAACACAACAAGCTACTATACCTGAGCCACCTGCTAAGATTGAGCTTCACCATGGTCTAGTCGGTACTCCTCCGTCAGACAGACTAAAGAAGCTTGACGAAGACGTTAAAAATCTAAACTTTAATTAAGAAGTTTTTAATAACCCTATCCGAACTATTCGGGTAGGGTTTATTTATTCAAATTAACTTTTCAATCAGCTTGCTATCATAACTAATAACTTTAAAATCACAATAATGAACCCACTTAGATAACTTTATAAATTTTTTATTCAATCTTTAATCATAAGTTTTAGCAAAATCAATAGCAATTAACTTAGCCTTAGTTTGTCTTTCAAAATCAACAATTTGAAATATTTTTTCTGTTTTTATGTATTTAGGAATAGTAGAAATAGATATTTTATGCCAAAAATTATCTTGGAATTTTACGTTCTCATAATTTACTTGCCCATCGGACGTAAAAGTTCCCTGTGCGTACAAGCCGTATATTGCAAACCTCTTTGCATATGCATATATTAACTGATGATCCATAGAAATATTTTTAAAACCTAATTTTTGATTCTCACTCTGAAACAAAACCAAGTCTTGGATCATATCAACAAATACATTTCCGCTTTCAAGTCTTTGAGAAACTCCTTTTTTAGCTAGCTTAGCAAAATCCTGTTCTAAGAGAAAATAGTCTGTTAATATTATCCCTAGCACGGCACTAAATACTTCAATATAGTCATTATCAGATATATAAATTTTATCATCTTTTGATTTTAAAAACATTTCCGTAAATAATCTTGGATTTGTAGCAATACTCGATATTTTGCTTGTTTCGTCAATAAGAACTTGAAATCCAAGATTAATTTTGTGCCGATGCCCATGAAATTCATATTCAGAAACTGTACAGTTTTTCAAAAAATCTACAGATATTTCATCTTTGACTTGATTCAAGTGGTCTAATGAACATAAAATAAAATCATACATATCTTGCTTGTCACTAAAAGTTCCATACAATAAATCCACTGTTGTTAAAATATCTAAATATGGATTATTTTTGAGCTGATTAGGTATTGAACCCAAAAATGCTATTTTTTTTAAAAAATGTTTATCTACATTCATAGCTTAACTCCTTTTTAAATTTTAATAATCTCTATAGAAATGATTTCTATAACAAATTGTAAATAGATTTTATACTAAATAAACCTATAGAAAACTTTTCTATAGGAATGAAATGCTAAATTTACCGGAAATAACGACAGAAGAAGAGAATAATAAATTTTTAGATACTGTTGCTTCAAACGTAAAGAAAATTAGGCAGGATAGGAGTTTGAGTCAGCTAGAAACAGCTCTGAGTATAGGGCAAGCATCAAGCGGATTTCACGCCAATATGGAAAATAATGCTCACGGCAAACACTTTAACCTGCTGCATCTATTTAAGCTATCCAAACTATTTAAATGTGATATTTGCGATTTTTTTAAGGATACCGAAATAAAAAAATAAAAAACTTGAAAATAAATATAAGTCATAAATCTTAAATTTAAGTCTTAAAAATTATAAAATTTAATACAAAAGCCATTTGGGGTCAGTAAAACGGCTTCTTAATCCTTTCTAACTCTTACAAAAACAGAAAATCTAGGAATTCCGTTTGCGGTTAAATTTTGAAATTTATATGTTATCACTTCGCCGATTTTTGGCGGATTTATTCGCTCCTCATCGCTAAAACCTGAGCCTATCTTAAAACGCTTTTTATCGCTCGTTTCGCAAGTTACGGAGCCTAATTTGCCTTTAAATTTGCCACTGCCTTCATTAAGCGAAACGACCTTGCACTCTGCGTCTTTAAATTTTTTATATTTCATATCGTTTTTACTTCTGCCGTGATGATAGGCTAAATTTGGCTTGCGAACCACCACGCCTTCGCCGCCAAATGCAATTATCTCATCTAAAATTTCTTCAAGATGGGCATTATCTCTTAATTTTATCTGCTTGATTATCTTTATTTTTTCGCCGCTAAGCTCATTTTTCAGTAGAAAATTTTCAAGTTTTTCAAAGCGTTTAAGCAATCCTTTTTCATCGCTTGGAACGTCAAAAACGTAAAATTTGATCTCTTGCCAAGCTTTTTCGTCAGGCTTTTTATCCATCACTATCGACTGGATTTTTTCAAACTCGCCTCGTTTCGTATAAAGCTCACCGTCAAGCGCAAAAGGCGGAAAATACAAAGTGAAATTTTTAGGAGCGTTTATCTTTTTACCGCTTCTTGAGAGTAAATTTTCTCCGTCCCAATAAGCTCTAACGCCGTCAAGCTTTTCGCTTACTAGATACCCGCTTACGCCTCTTTGGTCAAATTCGCTAAGCTTTAAAAGCTCAAATTTTGTGTTTTTACTTGCTTGCTCGCCAGCCAAAGAAGGCAGAACAAGAGCAGCAAAAAACAGCAAAACAAGAGTAAAAATTCTCAAATTTTAACCCCGTAAAACTCCACATACCACTCCATAAATTTCGCCACGCCATCATTTACGCTTGTGCTTGGCTTATAATCAAAATCATTGATCAGCCCGCTCACATCGGCATATGTAGCAGGCACGTCGCCTGCTTGTATAGGCATGAAATTTTTCTTTATCTCGCGCCCGATTTTTATCTCGATAGCCTTTATATAATCCATCAGCTCAACTGGATTATTGTTCCCGATATTGTAAATTTTATAAGGCGCTTTTGATGTGGCAGGATCGGGATTTGAGCCACTCCAAGATTCGTTTTTGCGCGCAGGATTATCCACGCATTTAACTATGCCTTTTACGATGTCATCGATATAGGTAAAATCGCGCTTCATCTTTCCGTGATTAAAGACGTCTATCTCCTTATTTTTAAGCGCCGCATCGACAAACAAAAACAGCGCCATATCAGGTCGCCCCCAAGGTCCATACACCGTAAAAAACCTAAGTCCCGTAGTCGGCAAGCCAAAAAGATGGCTATAAGTGTGCGCCATAAGCTCATTGCTCTTTTTGCTTGCGGCATATAAGCTTATAGGATGTTCGGTGCTGTGCTGAGTGCTAAAAGGCATTGTTTCGTTTAATCCATAAACCGAGCTTGAGCTTGCGTAGACAAAATTTTTAAGCTCAAATTTGCGCGCGCACTCAAGTAAATTTACAAATCCGACCAGATTGCTTTGCACGTAAGCATGAGGGTTTATGAGTGAATAACGAACTCCGGCTTGAGCGGCTAAATTTACGATACAATCGAATTTAAATTCGCCAAAAAGCCTCTCAAGCGCGGCCAAATCAGCCAAATCAGCTTTAATAAAATGTAAATTCGGATATTTTTTAGATGTTATGAGCTCATTTTCTTTAATATCTTGTCTGCTAAAGCCCGCGTTTTCAAGCCTTGCATATTTTAAATTTACATCATAATAGTCATTTATATTATCAAACCCCACGACCTCATCGCCACGCTTTGCAAGCGCTAAAGACAGGTGATATCCGATAAACCCCGCGGTTCCCGTTAATAAAATTTTCATCTGCATTCCTTTAAATTTTAACTACATCTACCGCCCAACATGCAAACAAACATACGACCAACAACAAATGTCGCAGGAACTATCAAAAGTGGGGGCACGGCAACATATAACGCCACATTAGCAGCAAGCCCCAATGTACCAAAAGCAACTAAGCCTACACTTTCAAAATTTATCCCACGCTCTTTACACTCTTTATCCGTATAAACTTTGATAGGATTTTCAAATTTACCGAATTTTAATATCTCTTTTTTCTTGCTATTGTTTATATTTATTATATCTCCACTTAGATAATAATATCCAGTTATATAGCCAGATTCTAAAAAACTTTTCATGATATGAGCTCCTTGTATATTTTTACTCGGATCAAACATCTCAAAAGATACTTTTAGCTTCTCATATCTCTCATTTGAAAATAGCTTCTTATCAAGAAATATGATATAAGTGCCCACCATCTTCTTTTCTTCTTCATATATACATACTGAAGCAAAATCATCTTCTATCTTACTTCCAAATTCGCTACTATAAAAACGCTTGGCATCATCAACTTTTGAAGTTTCGTTTATCTTAAAACTATATTTATCGCCTACTACGTAATATCCATCCTTATACTTATAAAGCCCTTGTATATCGTCTATCTTTTTAGCACCGCTTTTTTGGGCACATCCTGAAAATACCATAGTACAAGCCACCAAAAAAATGATTGGTAATGATTTTTTACACATAACTCACCTTTTAAAATAATTTAAATTTCATTTAAGCAAATTAATCATATCTAAACTAAGTTTTGACTTAATCCTACTTATTTTTTCTTAAAACTTACATCAATTTAAGTCAAAATTTAGCCTCTTCAGTCTTAAAATTAACTTTAAGTTTTACTCCTCGTCGATATTTATCTCCGGTAGTTTTTCTTCAAATTTAGGCTCGGATTTTGATTTTAATTTAACCTCGCCTCCCTTTTTTACTAAGCCTTCAAGGCCGCTCTTTGCCAAATGCTCATCAAGCTTGCCGACATCAACAGCCTCAAACTCTTCATAAACCTCATCCCAAGCGTCCTCTTGGAGATGCACAATCTCATAATCAAGCTCGCCCCTTAATCTCGCAAGCTCTATATCCACAGCCTCGCAAAAAACCGGAGTATAGCTCATCTCAGGGCAGTTTTTAAGTAAAAATTCACTCATTGCGGCTAAGAAATCTGCATAATCCTCGCTCGTTAAATTTCCGCGCAAAAGCTCGTATTTAAGGAAAAGCCAATATGTATTTAAAGTGTCTGATTCGCAGTATTCATTTATCTTGGCAAGCTCACCTCTAAAAAACATATCAGTTACCTGATCGCCATGCACGTCGTATTTGCCCGGCAAATTTAAGCTCGCACAAAGCGTATCAAGCTTAAGTCCGCTAACGGCGCGAAAATCGCTGATATGATCAAGCAAATCAAGATGAAATCGTCCGTCATAACGGCTTCGGTAGTTCTCCCATTTGTTTTTGTTAAGCTCTTTATTTTCACTCTCGAAGTAAGCCGGACTTGAAAGGTTATATCTCATGGCACGCACCATTATCATAGGCAGATCAAATCCTCGCCCGTTAAAGCTAACTAGGCGCGGGTTGTGTTCGTTTAAAAATCCTATAAATTTAGCCAAAATTTCATGTTCGTTGGCTCCTTTCATCGTGCTAACTCGCAAAAATTTACCAAATTCATCCGCCATAACAGCAGAGATAGCAACAACTTTATGAAAACACACCGGCAAAAACTCGCTTCCGCTAAGTTCTTTTTGAGCTGCAAACGCCTGCTTACAAACGCTTAAATCATCGCCCTTATAGCCATAAATTTGGCGTAAAAGCGCCACATCCGGGATGGTCTCGCAGTCAAACACGCAGATATAATTTTTAGCCATTTCAAACCTTTTTTAGCCAAATATTTGTAAAATCATATCAAATTTTAAGACAAAGCGGTAAATGAATTCTGATTTTAAAGGCTCAAATTTAAGCATTGCCATCATTAAGCTCTCCTCTCTTGGCGACATCATTCACGCAAGCATAGTATTGCAATTTATCAAAAGAAATTTGCCCGCCGCACGCATAACATGGATAGCAGATGAGAGATTTAGCGAAATTTTAAAGGATCATCCTTTGATAGACAGGCTTGTAAGCTTGCTGCTAAAGAAAAAAGAGTTTAAAACAAGCTATAAGATCTTAAAAAATTTGAGCGAATTTGACGTGATAATAGACCTTCAAGGACTTATCAAATCAGCCGTAGTTGCTAAAATTTTAGGCGATGAAACCTACGGATTTGATAAAAATAGCGTCAAAGAAAGCTTTGCAAGCTACTTTTACAAGCATAAATTTAGCATTGACTACGAAGAAAATATCATAATTAGAAACCTAAGCCTAGTTGCAAACGCCTTAAATTTCAGCTTCAGCAAAGAGGAAATTTTAGCAAAGCAACCTTGTTTTAGTGCTATACCCGCACGGCCTTCAAATGAAACTAAACGCATTTTGATAGCGCCTTTTGCAAGCGAAGAGAGCAAGTGCTACGATAAATTTAAAGAGGTCATAAATTCGCTTAAAGATTTTGAAATTTACTTGTGTCATGCAGGCAAACAAGAGCTAGCAAAAGCCAAAGAGATCGCAAAAGACACTCACGCAAAGCTACTTGAAAGGCTAAACTTAAAAGAGATGGTGGATTTTATCTCGGGGTGTGATTTGGTGATTGGAAACGATAGCGGTATAACCCATCTTGCTTGGGCACAAAACATCGCTTCTATCACGCTTTTTGGCAACCGTCCTAGCAATAGAAACGCTTTTTTAACCCCCATAAACCAGACAATTGACACGGGCAAAAAAATAGATGCAAGAAAGATAGACAAAAGCGATCTTTGCATAAGAGAAATTTCGCCAAGCCTAGTTGCTAATACCGCAAAAAGGCTGCTTAATGCGTGATTTTGGCTATGTTTGCTTATATCTGTTTTTTAAATTTATGATTTTTATCCTGCCTGATTTTATACTAAATCAGATTTTAAATTTTATTGCGTTTTTATTTTATAAATTTGACAAAAAGCACACTAAAATCATAAGGGCCAATCTAAATTTCGCCTACGGAAGCGAGATTAACAAGCAAGTTTGCGAAGAGATCATTCAAAACACGTATAAAAATTACGCGAAATTCGCCATAAATTTCATCAAAAATCAAGACACGACAAAACAAAAAGTTTTAGATAAAGTTAGCTTTAAAAATGTTGAAATTTTTGAAAACGCATCAAATGCAAATCGCCCGATAATAGTTCAAACCGCGCATTACGGCGAATGGGAGCTTTTTGCTCTTGCGATGGCTGCTAAATTTGGAAAAGCCGCGGTCGTAGGAAGAGAACTTGATAGCCCGGCAATGCAAAAAATTTTAGCCAAAAATCGCACGCAATTTGATATACTCATGATCGATAAAACAGGTGGGGCAAAGCAGATCATAAAAAGCATTAAAGAGCACAGACCTGTTGGGATTTTAGTTGATCAAAACACTGCAAAAAGTGACGGCATAGAAGTAAATTTCTTTGGCAAAAAAGTTCTTCATACGCCTGCGGCAAGCATTTTAGCCCAAAAAACTGGTGCGATTATCATCCCTGCCTTTATAAGAACGCAAGATAAAAACAAAAGCGAAATTTGCTTTTTTGAGCCGATTGACGTTAAGGAATTTGATAAAGAAGAGGCCGTTTTAAAAGCCACGCAAGCCCAAGCGGATGCGACAGAAAAATTTATAAGAGAAAAGCCTGATGAGTATTTTTGGTTTCATAAGCGATTTAAGCATTTTAACGAGGAAATTTATAGATGCTAAGCGTCGTGATCTTAACTTTTAACAGCGAAAAATACTTAAAAGAAGTTTTACAAAGTGCGAGTTTTGCGGATGAGATCATAGTGCTTGATAGCGGCTCAAGCGATAAAACCGAGCAAATTTGCAAGCAGTTTGAAAATGTCAAATTTCAGCATCAAAGCTGGCTTGGATTTGGCAAGCAAAAGCGCGCTGCAATAGAGTTTGCAAGTAACGACTGGGTGTTTGCTCTTGATAGCGATGAGGTTATAATGCCTTTACTAAAAGATGAAATTTTATCCGTGCTTAAAGAGCCCAAATTTGATGCTTACAAAGTAGCTAGGCTAAATTTGTTCTTTGGTAAAGAGGTGCGAAGTATGGGGCTTTATCCTGATTTTACCGTCAGGCTTTTTAACAAAAATAAAGCAAATTTCAATGACAAAGAGGTGCATGAAAAGGTGGTTGTAAACGGCAATACCGGAGAATTAAAAAATCTGCTAAAGCACTACGCCTACGAGAGTATAGAGCAGTTTATCGCCAAACAAAATCGCTACTCTAGCCTTGGCGCCAAAAAAAGCAAATTTAAAGCGATTTTTAATCCCACCTGGACGTTTTTTAGGCTTTTTATCCTAAAAAAAGGCTTCATGGACGGTTGGCGCGGATACGTAATCGCAAAACTTTACGCTCAATACACATTTTGGAAATATATAAAATGAAAAAAGAAAAAAGACTTAAAATTTTAATTATGAAATTTAGAAATATCGGAGATGTGTTATTAACCACTCCGTTGATTGAAAATTTGCGTTATCATTTTCCAGGTGCCGATATTGATTTCGCACTAAATAAAGGCTGCGAAGCTATGATAGAAGGAAATCCTAATATCCGTAAAATCCATATCTACGATAGGACAAAGGTGCAAAATTCAAGCTTTTTTAAAAAAGTGATAACAGAACTAAAATACATACACGCCATAAAAAAAGAAAAATACGATATCGCCGTGCAAACCACAACAGGCGATCGCGGTATCATCATAGCAAAATACGCCAAAATTAAAAAAATCGTAGGATATGAAGGCAAAAACAAAACACTAAATAGACTAATTACCCATAAAGTACCTAAAATAGATACTCCAAAGCATATGGTTGAGATAAATTTAGACGCTCTTAGAGCCCTTGGGTTTGAGCCTAAAACAAAGCGAGTTAGTATAGAATTTGATGAAAATTTGATATCTCATCTTAAGCTTCCGGAAATTTTCGTGCATATGCATATAACTAGTAGATGGATGTTTAAATGCATAAACGATGAGGTTGCAGCACAGATAATCGACTACTGTCAAAACGAGCTTAAAGTGCAAGTTGTGCTAACAAGCGACGATAACGAAACGGAGTTAAAAAAACTAGAAAGCGTGCTTAAAATTTGCAAATCCGCTCCTTTAAATTTAGGAGGCAAATTAAATTTAAAGCAAGTTGCAGCTCTTAGTAAAAAATCAGCCCTTTATGTCGGCGTAGATACGGCTATCATGCATATAGCAGTCGCGAACGATACGCCTTGCATCGCTTTTTTTGGACCGAGCAATGCGCAAATTTGGGCTCCTTGGGACAATGAAGCGCAGCAAAGCTATGAAAAAGCAAGAGGCAATCAAGGCATGGGCAAACACTATGTGTTTCAAAAAGATTGGGAGTGTGTGGCCTGTCAAAAAGACGGCTGCAACGGCTCAAAAATAAGTAATTGTCTAGTCGAATTTGACGCTCAAGAGATAGAAGAAATAAAATCAAAAATTAAAGAAAAACTAAATGAACATACTGCACACTGAAACGCTTTATAATTGGGGCGGTCAGCAAAACAAAGTAATAAACGAAATGGTTTTATCGCGCGAGTTGGGGCATAATGCAATGCTGTTTTGTAATCCGAATTCTCAAATTTCAGAAGTCGCCAAAGAAAAAGGATTTGAAGTTTTTGAATGCAAGATGAGTAAAAAAACTTATCATAAAAGCATTCCTGTACTGTGCAAAATAATCAAAGACAAAAATATCAATTTGGTTATAACAAACGGCTCAACAGATAGTTGGGTAGGTGCCATAGCAGGAGTGTTTTATCGTAAAAAAGGAGTTAAATTTGCCAGAGAGAGGCACAATCAATTTCCTATCAAAAGCAATATTAGTAAATTTATGCATAAAAGGCTATTTGATAAAATAATATCCGTAAGTCCGCCAATATGCGCTTATTTAAAAGATATAGGAGTAGATGAAAATAAAATTTTTTATATGCCTACCACTGTTGATTTTAATGATTTAAACAGCTCAAACTCTACTTTTAAACAAGAATTTAATATACCAAAAGAAGCTATAACCGTAGGAATGTTTTCTGCGCTTTATAAAAAAAAGGGAGTCTATGAGTTTGCAGACTCCCTTAAAAAAGCAATGACTGAGAATGAAAATATATGGGGAGTTTTTGGCGGAGGCATCAAAGATAATGTTAAAGAAGAAATTTTATCAGGTTTTCAAAAAGATCTTAGAAATAAAATTATATTTACGGGCTTTAGAAAAGATGTCGCCAATATCATAAAAGGAATTGAAATTTTTGTATTTCCATCCCATACTGAAGGGCTACCCACTGCACTTCTTGAGGCTATGGCGCTCTCTAGGCCTATTGTTGCATTTGATATAGAACCTATGAATTTACTGCTTAAAGATAGAGGTGTTTGCGTAAAATTCAAAGATACGGATGCGCTTACTAAAGCAATTAATTTATATACAAAAGACAAAAATCTAGCAAAGCAAAACGGAAAAAATGCCTCTATGTTTGTAAAGCAAAATTATGACATCCAAACGGCAAAAGATAATATAAAAAAATTTTTGGAGAGCCTATGACACATCCTGTTTGTATTTTAACCATGCACCATTGCGCTCCTATCAAAGACGATCTTACGATAACGCCTGAGCTTTTTGAAAAAACACTGCAAGAAATTTGCAATATGGGATTTAAATTTATAAACTACCGTGAGTTTAAAGATATATTGTTTGAGCGTAAAAATCCTAGAAGAAAGAGTGTGCTGCTAACTTTTGACGACGGATATTTTGATAATTACAAATTTGCTTTTCCAATCCTTAAAGAACTTCAAATTCCTGCGGTTTGCTTTTTGATTACAGACAATATAAGCAAATTTAAACGCCAAAATTTTGATTTTACATTAAAGCCTCACTTTAAAATTGACTATAAGGAAGATTTGGAGCATTTCTTAACTTTAGATGAAATTTATGAGATGAGAGATAGCGGGCTCTTTGAATTCGATAGTCACACTGCAACACATTTTTCTTGCAAAAATAATGATGAAGCGCGCATAAAAAATGAGCTAGAGCGCTCGCAAGAAAAAATCAAAGAAATTTTTCCAAATAAAAAAGAGTTTGGTTTCTGCTGGCCAAAAGGGCACTTTAACGAAACTTCAATGGGATTAATCAAAAAATCCAAATACGACTTCGCCTTTAGTGTTATTGATGGTGGATACTGCGTGGGCGATGATAAATTTAAAATTCGTCGCATAGACATATCAAACAACTCAAAAGACGACAAAACCTATATCTTTAGAGTTAAAAAGAAGCTAAAGATATACTCAACGCCTATAATCGGCAATCTGTATTCTAATTTTAGAAATAGGAAATTTAAGTAATTTCTTACGTTTTGCTAGGGTTTGAAAATTTTGCTTTAATCAGCACAAAAAAGCCTATCATATAAAAAAGATATAAAATTCTAAGATTGTAAGTTTCAAAAAGTCCTCTTATGCCAAAATACGAAATTGTAGATATAAAAACTCCTAAAAATAACAGATTTTGAGTTCTTCTAAATTCTTTAAAAGAAGATATTAACAACGAAATAAATGCCAAAAATAAAGCCGCAGTGCCGATAACTCCAAAATAGTAATAGTTTCCGATGAAAAATGGCTCATCGTTAAACCAATGCCTCCTTGAATCATACATCTGCATCATAGAAAACTCGATTCCGATTTCATCCATCTTATCGCTTAAAAACTGATCGTAAAGCTCAGGTCCATACCCAAGACCCACAAACACCCTATCGCTACTAAAAAGCATCGGCAATCTCTCTTTTAAGATAAGATCGCGCCCGGAACTGTAGGTTCCTTGAGAAAATTTATATATAAAAACAGACGAATTAGCAAATATAAATCCAAGTAGAGCCGTTGCAACAATACAAATAGCAGCTATTTTTTTAAAATTAGCTTTTAAAAACTCCTTATAAGAGCTAAAAAATAAAGCTACAAACAGCAAGACAAAGCTTACAAAAACGCTTAGCCAACTTCCTCTAGCTCCCGTAAATATATCCATCACAACAACTAGCAAACAAAACACAATAGCTAAAGATTTAAGCCAATATTGCCTAAAAAGCAAAATAGCAATAAGGACAAAAACCATAAATCTATCTGAAAAAAGAGCATATTTTCGATTTATAATCCTTCCCTCCTCAAAATTAGCGCTTGAAATTTTGTCAAACTCGCTAAAAAGAGGATAGCAATAATAAATAGTGATGCAAAAAAATGCAGCCAAAATACTATAGAAGAAAATTTTATCTTTATTTTTATTGTCATCTGCCAAAATTAAAATAATCAATAAAAAAGCAATTCCACGCCCAAACTCTTTAAATGCGTTTTTAAAAGAGTCATACTCATAACTATAAGGAAATAACGAGACAATAAAAGCATACGCAACAAAAACACCAAGAAAAGAAAGTTCAAATTTGGCATTTAAAAAATTTGATTTTATATTTGAAATTCGTCTTTCAAAATTCGTAAAAATCAAACTTAAACCAAGCAACAAGGCAAGATAAAGAGAGATATTTTTAACTGCCGTAAATTCAACATGATGCTCTGTGATAAAAAATATAAAAAGTAGTGTTATTACCGTATTTTCAATATAATTAATAGCTATTTTTGTGTTCAAGATATCTCCTAAAAGATTTGGATTATATCTAAAATTTATTAAAACATAGTAAGATATTTTTATTTCACTTTTTACCTTATTTTGTTAAAATAAATTTTAAATTAAAAAACAAAGCCGTAATATGTATAAAAAATTTAAAATTTTACACACAGAATGGTCCGACGGATGGGGCGGACAAGAGATACGCATAATAAACGAATCTCTTGCTCTAAAAGAAAAATACGGAGTCGAGATTTTTATCGCTTGCAGAAGCCATGCTAAAATTTCACAAAAAGCCAAGCAAGCTGGCTTACAAGTAGCTCATTTTGACTTTAACTCATCTTATGACATTAAGACTATTTTTCAACTGATTAAATTTATAAAAAACAATAAGATAGATATACTCAACTCTCACAGCGGTAAAGACAGTTGGGTTGGAGGTCTTGCTGCAAAAATAGCAGGCATAAAATTTATCCGCACAAGACATCTTTCAAACAAAATCAACTCTTCTCGTTTGAATTTTATAAATTCTCTTGCAGATTTTATCATTACAACCGGTGAAAGCGTCAAAGAAGCGATGATAAAAGAAAATCGCATAGATAAAGATCAAATTTTATCCATACCCACCGGCATAGACGAAAAGAAATTTGATGCTACAATTTACGATAAAGATGAATGCTTGCAAAAATTTGGACTTGAAAAAGGCAAAATTTATGTAGGTATGCTTTCGGTTTTACGTGCATTTAAGCGCCACGATGTCTTTTTACAGATCGCACTAAATCTGCACGACAAATTTAAAGATGTTGTTTTTGTAATCGCAGGAGATGGTCCGAAAAAAGACGATATTAAAGCCTTTATAAAAGAACACCATATGGACGAATATGTAAAAATGATAGGTCATTGCGATGAGCCTGCTAATTTTTTGCACGCTCTTGATATTTTTATGCTTATTTCAGACTCCGGCGAAGGAGTTCCTCAATCTTTAATGCAAGCTCTTTTGATGAATAAAGCATGCATCGCAACCGATGTAGGAAGCATTAAGGATTTATATGACGGTTCAAATTTTAGCCTTGTTAATTTTGATAAAAACGAGATAGAGATCGCTCTTATAAAAATGTTGCAAAACGACGAACAAAGAAATAAATTTGAAAAAAACGCAAGAGAGTTCGTAAAAAATAATTTTACAAAAGATATAATGGCTAATAAAATCTATAAAATTTACGAAGACTTGGCAGGCTAGGAGAATAATTTGCTTTATTTTGTTATCTATATTGTATTTTTGCCCCTACTTTTTACTCTTAGTTTTTTTAGAAGAAAATCTACCAAATTTCTAATAATTCAAACGGCCAAAATAGGCGATTACGCAAACTCTTCGGTTATATTTGAGAATCTTAAAGAGTTTGATATAGTTCTTGATAAGATCAATTTATCTTTTGCTAATTACGATGAGAGGATAAAGACAAAATTTGCCATAAACGATTACAAAAAATCTCTTTTTGGTAAGCTTAAATTGGCTTTTTTGCTATTTTTTAAAAATTATGAACAAATTTATGTTCTTATGCCAAATGATCTTAATCTTTTCCTTGCAAAATTTGCCTTTGCAAAAAACTGCACAACCATAAAGCACTACAACAGGCATACTTCAAGCGATTTTCTAAGTCTTAATATGAAACTTATAAATCATACGCTAAACGACCTAACTATAGATACCTACCTAAAAATGATAGACTTGCAAGATCATAGTAAAATTTACAAAAAAGAAATTCAAAAGCCGCTTTTTGTGCCACAAAACTCCATCATTGAAAATAACGATAAATTCAAGATAGGCATAAGCCTAACGGCAGGTAATAAAATAAAAACAATTCCGCCTAAAACTCTAAATGAGTTATTTAGGGCGCTTGATAAATTTGAGTGCGAGATATACGTATTTGGTCTAAAAAATGAAGAGAAATTGATGCATGATTTAATCTTTCCGCATAATGCTAAAGTCATCTCTTTGCTTGATAAAATAGCGCTTTGCGAACTGCCTTTTTACATCTCAAAGATGGATCTTTATATATCTTCAGATACCGGGAATTCATACATAGCAGATACTATGGAAGTTGCTACTATAAATTTTATCGGACCTTGCTACGCAAAAGAACAGCGTCCGATATACGAAAAATCACTAATTATTGAATCCGGTCTTAAACCTTTTTCGTCGGTTTTTAAAACCGATACAAAGACAAACGCAGATGAGTATTTTAAACTAACAGCCGGTCAGATAACTAAAATTTTAGATTTCATAAACTCTTTAATAAAAGACAAAAAGCAATCATGAAAAAAATAACCTTCCTAAGAGCTAATCCAAAAGTCGTCGGCGGAGCTGAAATTTATCTATCTCGCCTCATAGAAACGCTTGAAGCAAAAGGTATAAAATGTCAGATCAAAAGCCTTAAAGCGCCCAAATTTCTAAGCTCTTGGATCAAGGCTCTCATTTATGACTTTCAAGTCTGCTCAAGCAAAAACGACGAGTTTTACTTCTCGCTTGAGCGCGTAAGTTGCGCTGATATATACCGCGCAGGAGACGGTGTTCACAAGGTCTATATGAAAGAGAAAAAAAGCCTTTTAAATCCTTTGAATTTGGTATATTGCTACCTTGAGCGTCGCTGTTTTGAAAACTCAAAAAAGATCATAGCAAACTCAAATTTCGTAAAAAATCAGATAGTTCAAACCTACGAAATTCCGGAAGAAAAGATAAAGGTCATATATAACGGTGTTAAAATTCAAGATGATTTTAATAAGCTTGAGGCTAAAAACGAGCTAAATATTCAGTTTGATATAAGAGCGGATATTCCGCTTATTTTGTTTGTCGGAAGCGGTTTTGAGCGAAAAGGAGTGAATGAATTTTTACATCTGCTTTCAAAACTAAAAAGCCGATTTCAAGCCTTAATCATAGGCAAAGACAAAAAAATCAATACTTATAAACAGCTTGCAAAATCGCTAAATTTGGCAAAAAAAGTAAAATTTTTAGGAGCAAGAAACGACATCTGGAAATTTTATAAAGCAAGCGATATTTTTATATTTCCAACCAGATACGAACCCTTTTCAAATGTCGTTTTGGAAGCACTTAGCTTCAAAAACGTAGTCATCACTACCGCTCAAAACGGAGCCAGTGAAATTCTGCCTAAAGATTTTGTGATGAGTTCGCCAAGCGATGAAAACATACTAAGCGTCATAGAAAAACTACTTAACGACACTAAATTTTTATCATCAACCCAAGCCGCGAGCTTTGGGCTCGCTAAAAATTTCAGTATAGAGAAAAACGCTCAAGAGACCATGGAGATAATCGGTGCATATCTTCATTGAATTGCCCACTTGGCTTGGCGATGCGGTGATGAGTTCGCCCGCAATTGAAAGCATAGTTGCAAATTTTAGCGATGCTAAGATCACGTTTTTTGGCTCTTTTGCGGCATGCGAGCTATTTAGACCTCATCCAAACTGCAAAAATATCGTCATAGACGGTAGTAAAAATAGTAAAAATAGGTTTTTAACTCTAGCTAAAACGGCTAGGAGTTTGGGCGAATTTGATATCGCAATTAGCTTTAGAAGTAGTTTTGCAAGCAGTTTTTTGCTATTTTGCTTAAAAGCGCAGAAAAAATTTAAGTTCAAAAAACAAAACTTACAACTTCATCAAGTCTTAAAATACTTAAATTTCATCCAAAATTCACTAAATTTAAAAGAAGCAAAAAATGAGCTAAAGCTATACTTTACCCCTTTTAAATTTCAGAAAAAAATACTCGCGCTAAACCCTGGAGCAAGCTACGGAAGTGCAAAAAGATGGTATCCAAACTACTTTGCTAAAGTTGCTTTGCACTTTAAAGACGAGTTTGAAATTTTAATTTTTGGCGGAAAAGGCGAACTTGATATTTGCCGGCAAATAGAGCAAATTTTAGCCTCAAACGGAGTCACATGCCAAAATTTAGCCGGCAAAACAAGCATACAAGAGCTTTGCGAAAAAATCGGAGGGATTAAAGAAATCGGAGGGATATTTATAACCAACGATAGCGGTCCTATGCACATAGCAGCCGCTTACAAAGTGCCTACCATAGCTCTTTTTGGACCTACTAAATTTGACGAGACAAGTCCTTGGAAAAACGAAAACGCAAGAATTTTACATCTAAATTTAAACTGCATGCCTTGCATGAAGCGAGTTTGTCCGATAAAAACGCATGAATGTATGAAAAATTTAACTCCGAATTTAGTAATCAAAGCCGCCAAAGAGCTAAAAAGAGAAATATCCTAGTTTTAGGACCAATTCAATCTGAAAGTAAATTTAAAATTCGTCACGGATTTTAAAATTTTTTATAAGCCATATCAAAAAATCGACAAATCATCAAATCTTTGAGTTCTTTTGTAATTCTTTGCAAGCCGAACCGATGCAAGGATTTGAGCTAAAATAAAGCAATTTAGCTCAAAATCAAGTGTTAAAAATCAAAAAGCATCATCGATAGCTTGGCAGATAGTATGCCCTATGAGAATATGCATCTCTTGAATTCTAGGCGTATCGCTTGAAGGTATGATCAAATTTAACTCGCATAACTCGTTCATCGCACCGCCGTCTTTACCGCTAAGCCCAAGGGTTCGCACACCCATATCGTTAGCGGCTTTTAAGGCCTTTATGACATTTGCGCTATTTCCGCTAGTTGATATGGCTATGAGCAGATCTCCGCTTCTTCCGATAGCTTCAAGCTGTCGCGAAAAAACAAACTCATATCCGTAGTCGTTTCCTATGGCTGTTAGAGCCGATGTATCCGTAGTTAGCGCAATACCTGCAAGTCCTGCGCGCTCCTTTTTATATCTGCCGCTAAGCTCGGCTGCTATATGCTGAGCGTCGCCTGCACTTCCGCCGTTTCCGCAAAGTAAAATTTTACCCCCGTTTTTAAGCGTGCTAACAGCCATTTCGCACGCTTTTTTTATCTCATCTTGAAGCTTAAAGATAGCTTCTACAGTCTTTTTATGCTCTTCAAGCTCTTTTTTTATCATCTCATTTATCTGCATTTTGTATCCTGTTTATTATACTTGTAGTGCTTTTGCCTTGCACAAACTCAACCAGCCTTACTTCACTTACTATATCGCTTCCCACGACCTCTTTGCCTGCGTAATCGGCACCCTTAACCAAAACATCTGGTCTTAGCATGGAAATTAAATTTATAGGAGTAGGCTCATCAAAGATCACCACATAATCCACCGCGCCAAGTGCCGCAAGCACCGCAGCTCGGTCGAATTCGGTATTTACGGGACGATCTTTGCCTTTTAGCTCGCGCACGGAACGATCGGAATTTAAACCCAAAACCAAAACATCGCCAAATTCCCTTGCTTTAGCAAGATATTTTACATGCCCCGCATGCAAGATATCAAAGCAGCCGTTTGTAAAAACAAGCCTTTTATCGCCTCTGTTTTTAAGCAGTTCGCAAACCTCGTCGGCGGTTTTTATCTTATTTTCAAAGCCTAAAGAGGAGCTGTTTTTAACAAGCTCATTGATCTCTTCAAAACTAGCCGTCGCCGAGCCTACCTTCGCCACCACGACCGCAGCGGCTAAATTTGCAGTTTGTATAGCTTTATCAATGCTTTCTTTAAGCCCAAGCATATATCCAAGCGTTGCTAAAACGGTATCTCCCGCACCGGTTACGTCAAAAACCTCTTTTGCCAATGCCGGAAATTTAAGAGCTTTATCATCCTGCAAAAGCGCGATCCCTTCTTCTGAAATTGTTATAAGCGAATGAGTTAAATTTAGCTCGCTCTTTAGCTTTTTTAAGGCATTTGCAAGATCCTCGTCGCTATTTATGCTAAAGCCAACCGCCTCGCTAGCCTCTTTTTTATTCGGAGTTAGAAGCGTTGCGCCATAGTACTTTGAGTAGTCTTTGCCTTTTGGATCGATTAAAACGGGCTTATTTTGCAAATTTGATTCGTTTATAAGCTGCTTGCAAATATTTTTAGTAAGCACGCCTTTGCAGTAATCAGACAGCAAAACGACATCATAATCGGCCACTACCGCCTTAAATGCACTCACAAGCTCATCTTGGCAAGATATTTCCTCTATGCTTTCTTTATCGATTCTAACTACTTGCTGATGAGTAGCCATTACACGGCTTTTTATCGAGCTTGTACGCCCGTTTTCTAATTTTATAAACTCATCCTTTGCGCCAAAATTTTTAATAATCTCAACTATCTCTTTGCCTACCTCATCGTTTCCTACAGCACTTATTACTCCCACTTTAGCGCCCAAAGAGAGCAAATTTAGCACGACGTTTCCAGCTCCGCCAAGTCTCTTACTCTCATCTTTGATCTTTACTACTTGCACTGGCGCTTCAGGTGAAATTCTATCGCAACTGCCCCAGATATAGTGATCAAGCATCAAATCGCCAACGACTAAAACTCGAACATCACGCATTTATCTCTTCCTTGAAAATTCTCTTTATCTCAGGGATATAGTCCTTTATCCCCTCTTCAAGGCTCCACTGCGGCTCATAATTAAGAGCGGCTCTAGTAGGCTCAATATCTGCTTGCGTGTGAAACTGATATGAATTTACGTAAGGATTTTTTATATATTCATTACCTAAATTTACGCCAAGCTCTCGCTGCAATATATCTGCAATATCTTGAAAGCTTCTAGCCTTACCGGTAGCTGCGTTATAAACCCCGCTTGGCGCATTGATAGCCAGCAAATTTGCGCTTATAATGTCTTTGATATAGACAAAATCTCTTTTTATATTATCGCTTCCTTCAAATAGCCTAGGCGCTTTGCCGCTTAAAATTTGAAGTCCAAATTGCAGCACCATAGAAGCTGTCTTATCCTTAAAAAACTCGCCTTTACCATAGACGTTAAAATACCTAAGCCCAACGACGCTAACGCCTTTTTTTGCATATTTTTGCCCAAGATGATCCATCTTTAGCTTGCTAAATCCATATACGTTGTTTGGCGATTCGCACTCTCCTACTTTTTGAGGGCTTTTTACATTTCCGTAAGTCGCCCCAGAGCTTGCGTATATCATTTTAGCACCCGTTTTAAGGCAAATTTCAAGCAGATCCTTAAAGCTGTTTAAATTTGTTCGCATTAGCTCGCCCTGCTCTCTTACGGTAGTATCTGAGATTGCGGCTTCATGATAGATTATGTCGGGCTTAAACTCCTCTATCATCGCAAGGGTTTTAGCGCAGTTGATATCGCCTTCATAAATTTCACCCTTAAAGCCGAGCAAATTTTTAAAATGCCCAAAACTCTTTAAATTTCCGTTGCTAAATTTCTCATCGCTTCTAAATTTATCCACAACAAGCACCTTGCAACTTGGATAATTTTCATCAAAATGATGCGCAAGCGCTGAGCCTATAAACCCGGCTCCGCCTGTTATAACTATCTTTTTATCCTGTAATTTCATATCAAATTTTCCTCTTTTAAACTTTCAAAAACATCTTCTACGCTTTTAAATTTCTTCCCGTCAAGCAAGAAATTTAGTCCCACTCCCGCACTTTCTCCGGCCTTTATATCGCTATGTTTATCGCCTATCATGATGGATTTTGATAGATCGATATTAAGCTCGCCGGCTGCGTCAATTATCATCTTTGGCTTTGGCTTTCTGCACTCGCAATTAACCTCCGGAGCATGAGGACAAAAGCAAATTTTAGCTATCTTAATGCCGTTTTTTTGAAACTCGCCAAGCATAAATTCGCTAAGCTTGCCAAACTGTTCAAGGGTATAATATCCCCTGCCGATTCCGGATTGGTTTGTAACGACAACAACTATAAAGCCTTTACTTATGAAGCCTTGAACCGCTTTAAAAATTCCATCCTTAAAGATAAAATTTTCAATCTCGTAAACATAGCCGAAATCCTCGTTTATAACGCCGTCGCGATCTAAAAATATGGCTTTTTGGATTTTACAATCATTCATGCGTTAAATTATACTTAAAATTGCTAAAATTTAAGAAGAGTGGTAAACATTTACAAAATATATATTAACATTAATTTTTTTATATTATAATGCGCCCGATATTTTACTAAAGGGGACAAAATGAAAAAATTACTTATCGTTTCAGGTGCTACAGCGCTTCTTGCTTCAAGCCTCTTTGCTGCCGACGGCGCTACGCTTTACAAAAAATGTGTTGCCTGTCACGGCCCCAAAGCTGAGAAATCTTTCCTCAACAAAGTTCCCGCCCTTACTACTTTTTCAAAAGAAGAGATGGTAGAAGCTCTTAAAGCTTATAAAGCAGGCACGTTAAACAAATTTAACTCAGCAGCTATGATGAAACCTATTGTAGCTCCAATGAGCGAAGCTGACATGGAAGCTGTTTCAGAGTATATAACAACTCTAAAAAAATAATCATAGGCGGATTTTCCGCCTTTTTCTCTTTATTATAATTATATTTTCATTTCTTTTTTATTTTTAGATTTACAAAATCAACCTATAATAAACTCTTAAAATTTAAAGCAAGGACATTTTTAATGAAAAAATCATCTACTTTTGCCGTAATTTTAACGCTTAGCTCTTCTTTATACGCTGCAGACGGAGCTGAAATTTATAAACAATGCACCGGTTGTCACGGAGAAAAAGGCGATTTAAAATACCACTACAAAGCCTCGCCTATCATCAAAATATCCAAAGAAAGACGCTTAAAAGCTCTTGAGGGCTACAAATACGGCACTCAAAGCAAATATGGAATGGGTAGTGCGATGAGCGATCAGGTGAAACACCTAAGCATGGAAGAGTTAATTGCGGTAAATGATTTTATAGAGTCTTTGAAAGATTCAAAATAAATTTCAAGCATTATATAATCATTAAAAGCACAGCAAATTCAGCTTTTAAAGACTCTACGGGATCAAAAATAAAACACTTATTTACATATAAATTTATAAAATTTTAAATACAAATTTCATATAACATTTTAGTTTCTTTTTGCAACTTACTTTAAGAAAATTAAGAATATAATAAGCTCCGATTTTTATCAAATAAGGATACAAAATGAAAAAAGTATATATTTTGGCGGCTGCCTGCTTACTAGGCTCATCTCTATACGCAGCTGACGGGGCTGAAATTTATAAAAAATGCGTAGCCTGTCATGGTCAATCTGCCGAAAAAAAGTATGCGAACAAAGTTCCGCCACTTGTTTCGGTATCTAAAGAGGATCGTTTAAAAGCGCTTGAAGGCTATAAAGAAGGCACAAACAATACTTACGGTATGGGTGCTGTTATGAAAACTCAGGTTAGAAGCTTAAGCGCGGATGATCTAAAAGCGGTTAACGACTTCATAGAAACTTTAAAATAATCCATCAATCAGGCGGCCTATAACCTTTTTTGGTCGCCTCTTTTTGTTTTAACTCCATTTTATAAGCGTCATTTAGCGCATCTTCGCCGTCATATTTTGTTCCGTCTAAAAATTTACGATAGTCTTCAAACTGCCTAGTCTTAAGCCCCCAAAGCAAAGCAAAGAGCCCAAAAGCTCCAAGCAGAGTCGAAACGCCTATCATCAAAGCTATTATACTTATATCCATTCTACACTCATTTACTTCGAATTTTGCCTAATACGCATTGAATTTAGCACCACCACGACCGAGCTTAACGACATTGAAACCGCCGCAACCACGGGCGAAACATACCCAGCCATAGCAAGCGGGATAGTTAGCGCGTTATAAACAAGCGAAAAAGCCAAATTTTGATTTATCGCCCTAAAGGTTCTCTTGGCAAGCCAAATCGCCTCTTTTAGCAAATTTAAATCATCTTTCATAAGCACTGCATCGCTTCTTTGCAAGCTCACATCAGCCCCGCTTCCAAGGCAGATAGCGACATTAGCGTAACTTAGCGCAAGCGCGTCGTTTATCCCGTCTCCGACCATCACGACCTTTTTTCCGCTTTGGGTTAAATTCTCTATGAAGTTAGCCTTATCCATAGGCAAGCAGTTTGCTTTAAATTCCTTTATACCAAGCTCATTAGCCACTTTTTGAGCCGCAAATTCATTATCTCCCGTTAGCATTACGATCCTAAATTTAGCCTGTCTTAAGGCATCAAAGCACTCCTTTGCGCCGCTTCTTATATTATCGCTTAGTTCAAATTTCGCCGCTATTTGACCATCAATGGCAAAATAATAATTAGTCCCCCTGCTCTCTTTAGCCAAATTTATCCCAAGCTCCAGCATAAATCGCTCACTGCCCGCATAAATTTCACTTCCGTTAAATTTAGCGCTAACGCCTTTTGCCTCGATGTTTTTAAAATTTTGCAAATCATAAATTTCAAAAGAGTCAAATTCCGCCTTCAAATACTCGCTAACGGCTACGCTTACAGGATGAGAAGAGCTTTTTGCAAGAGAGTAGAGCAAATTTATATCATACTTGCTAAAACTCTCAAATTTATCCACCGCCATCTTGCCAGTAGTTATGGTTCCTGTTTTATCAAACACTATCATGTCGCATTTTGCTAGGCTTTCAAGCACCTTAGCCTCTTTAAATATCACGCCCTTTTTAAACCCAACTCCAAGCCCCACAAGCGTACTAACGGGAGTTGCAAGTCCAAGCGCGCAAGGACAAGCAATGACTACGACTGAAATTCCTACGATCAAAGCCGCTTCAAAAGAGCCCGTATGCCAAAGCCAAAAACAAAACGTAAATGCACTTAAAACCATAATAACGCTTGAAAATTTGCTTGAAATTTCATTAGCAAGCTTTTCTATGTGAGGCTTTTTGGTTATCGCCTTTTCAAGCAGATGAATGATCTTGCTAAGAGTCGAGTCGCTAAATTTAGCGCTTGCTTCATACTCGATAAGCCCGTCAAGACATATGGAGCCGCTGTTTAAAGGATCGTTTTTTTCTTTAAAAACCGCCGAGCTTTCGCCCGTAAGACTTGAATAATCAAAACTAGCAGAGCCGCTAGTTACCACACCGTCTATAAGTGCGCGCTCGCCCGCTCTAAGCACGATTATATCGCCTATTTGCACTTCGCTTACATCTTTAAGCAAGGTTTTACCCTCCGTCTTTACGCTAACCTTGCTTGACACCATCGAATTTAGGCTATCAAGAGTATCTCCTGCTCGCTTTTTGCTTAAGACTTCTAGGTACTTGCCGATAAATACGAAAGTAATTATCATCGCGACCGAATCAAAATAAACCTCGCCACTCCTTGAAAACATCGCATATATCGAAAATATATAAGCCAAAAGCGCGCCTGAAACGATAAGCAAATCCATATTTTGTCTTCTGTTTTTAATCGCTGCAAGCGCACCTTTAAAAAACCCGCTTCCCGTATAAAAAAGCACCGGAGTAGCTAAAACAAACTCCGCAAAGCTTAAAACGGCCTTTACGTCATCTCTTATGCCCGTAAAATAACCGCCGTATTTTGCAACGCTTAGCCACATTATGTTCATAGTGGCAAAAATCCCCACCAAAAGCTTTGCGTAAAATTCTCGCCTTTTATTGGTTATATACTCCTCTTCACGGCTTGGATCGTAAGCATAAGCGTCATATCCGATAGATCTTATAAGTCTTAAAATTTCGGACAAATTCGTCTCACTCTCATCCCAAACGATAGTGGCTTTATTATTTAACGAATTTATATTAGCTTCTAAAATTCCCTTGGCGTTAAATAAAACTTTTTCGTTTAGCCAGATACAAGCTGCGCAGTGAATGCCGTCTATCACGAGTGAAATTTTGCTAAATCCATTCTCGTTTTTTACATAATTTTGATAAGCCAATTCTAAATTTTCATCTTTTTGAACGCTAGACTTAACGGGACTTAAGACATTTTTACCAAGACGATCGTAAAACTCACTCAGTCCGCTGGAAGAAAGAATTTCAAATACGCTTTTACAGCCGTTACAACAAAATTTGTTGCCGCTGGATTCGATCATAACGCTATCTTCAAAGCTCCGATGACAATGCGCGCACTTGGTTTTACTCATGAGTTACATTTTTCTTTCAAATTTAGATTTGTAAATTATACAGCTAATGTTTTGATTTTAAGGTTAAATCAAATTTGTATATCAAGCCAAATTTTACATAGAATTTATAAAAAAGGTTGTAAATTTTGATAATTTTCATCAAAGGAGCAAATTTGAAAAAGATCCAGACTCAAAGTTCAAAAAACAGAAAGGCTCACTATACCCCCGCTATCGAGCATAACGGCATACTTTACGTCTCAGGTCAGCTTAGCATCGACACAGCAACCATGAAGCTTCCAAAAGGCGGCGCTAGAGAACATGCTAGGCAGGCGCTTGCAAATTTACAGACGGTTTTAACCGAAGCCGGAGCCAAAAAAGAAAACGTGATAATGTGCAGAGTTTATACGCCCGATATAGCGTTTTGGGACGATATAGACGATGAGTATGCGAAGTTTTTTGGCGAGCATAAACCTGCGCGTGTAGTCGTGCCTACCTCGGCACTTCATTTTGGCTGCTTGGTTGAAATAGAAGCTCAAGTGGCGATGATTTAGACCTAAAATATCAAATTTATAAGGAATAAAAATGGCAAATTTCAAATGCACAAGTTGCGGCAGCGAGGCTTCGCTTGAAAATTTAAACTTTGAGTGCAAGTGCGGTGGGCTTTACGAGCTTAAATTTACTCCGCCTAAATTCTCGCTTGATCTTGTGGATAAGGGCGAATTTAGCCTATTTCGCTACCGCAAATTTATGCCGCTTCAAAATGAAATTTGGAAGCAGATCACGCTTGGCGAGGGCATGACGGCATGCGTTAAATTCGATGATAAGCTTTACTTTAAGCTGGATTATGCGATGCCTACGCTTTCATTTAAAGATCGCGGAGCGGCACTTCTTATCTGGCTTTGTAAGAGTATAGGAGTTAAAAAAGTCCTTCAAGACAGTAGCGGAAATGCCGGAAATTCGGTTGCTGCCTATTGCGCTAGAGCAGGGATTGAGTGTGAAATTTACGTCCCAAAAGGAACTTCTGAAAAAAAGATAAACATGATAAAAGCTTTTGGCGCTACGGCAACGGTGTTTGACGGAACTCGCGACGAAACGGCCGACGCATGCCGTAAAAAAGCTCGAGATGAAGGCATTTATTACGCAAATCACGTATATAATCCGATCTTTTATCAAGGCACTAAAACTTACGTGTATGAAATTTACGAGCAGCTCGGACGTGTGCCTGATAACTTCTTCTTGCCTGTTGGCAACGGCACGCTGCTAATCGGCTGCGAGCTTGCACTTACGGAGCTTTTTGAAGCGGGGCTTATAAAAAAGCTGCCTAAAATTTTTATCGTACAAAGCGAAAATTGCGCTCCATTTTTCGGCGCTAAAGATAAGCCGCTTGATATCGTCGTAAAGCCGACCGAAGCTGAAGGCATAGCCATAGGAAAGCCGATGAGAGGGTATGAAATTTTAGCTAGCAAATACGCAGGTAAGCGCGAAGTGATAACGATACCCGAAAGTGCGATTTTGCCTGCAAGAGAGCATCTGGCGAAAAGCGGATTTTACGTAGAGCATACTACTGCTGCGATATATGCTGCGTATGAAGAGTATGTAAAAACTCACGAGATCGCAGGAGACAGCATCATCTCGCTTTGCGGCGCAGGCGTTAAAAGCGAACACTAATCTTGATTGATTAAGCGAATTTAAAATTTAGGATATGCGCTCATGTCCTAAATTTATCGTTTGACAAAACATCGTTACTTTGTTACAATTTTGCAAGTTCTAAGGCTAGAAACACAAACGCAAGGCGCACAATGTATCTCATCGGTATAGACATCGGCTCAACATCTACAAAAGTGGCTGTTTTTAATAAAAACTATCAAAAATTTACAGAGTTGTTTTTGCGCCCTACAGGATTTAGCGGGGTAAAAATAGCGGATGAAATTTATGAAATTTTAAAAGAGAAAAACTACTTCCCAAGCTTTATAACCGCAACCGGATACGGCAGAGTAAGCGTTAAATACGCAAATTTTACTACGACTGAAATTTTATGTCACGCATTGGGAGCGAATTTTTTATTCCCGAAAGATTGCACGGTAATCGACGTAGGCGGACAAGACACAAAGGCTATCAAAATCGTAGCAAACAGGCCCGAAGACTTTATAATGAATGATAAATGCTCTGCAGGAACGGGCAAATTCATCGAAGTTATGGCAAATCGTCTCGGGCTTGATATAAACGAGGTTTACTCCACCGCAAAGAAAAATTTAAATATCAAACTAAGCTCCACTTGCACCGTATTTGCCGAATCAGAAATAATCTCGCTAATGGCAAACGGCGTAGATAAAACGCAAATCGCTTACGGTATCATTGATTCGTCCGCTCAAAAGGTAGCCTCCTTAACCAAAAGGCTGGAGAGTGAAATTTACTTTTTAAGCGGCGGGCTTAGCAGGGTAAGTCTTTTTAAAAATTTGCTCGCAAATCACTTGCAAAGAGAAGTTTTTACCGATGAAAATGCGATATTTTGCGGAGCGATGGGAGCTAGCCTGATCGGACTTAAAAAGGAAAAATCATGAGAATGGATTTTGAAAAACTTAAAAAACGCAACTCCTTTGAACTGCAAAATTTAAAAGCTGAGGGCAAGCCTATAGTAGGCACGTTTTGTACATATTCGCCAAAAGAGCTGATATACGCTGCAGGCGGAGTTGCCGTCAGTCTTTGTGCAAATGACGAAAGCCCTATAAATATCGCGCATAAAGAGCTTCCAAGAAATCTCTGTCCGCTTATAAAAGCAAGCTACGGATATGCGGTTAGCAAAAAATGCCCTTATATGAACGCAAGCGATATCATCATAGGAGAGACTACTTGCGACGGCAAAAAGAAGATGTATGAACTGCTTGCAAACCACAAGCCGGTGTATATTTTAGAGCTTCCAAATATGACAAATAAGCGCTCGCTAGCTCTTTGGAAGGACGAGCTAATAAGCTTTAAGGAGTTTTTACAAGAGAAATTCAAAGCTAAGATAACCCAAGAAAAGCTCTTTGAAGCGGTAAAAATCCACAACGAGGAGCGCGAGCTGATGTGTGAGCTGATGGAGCTAAACAAGGCCATCCCAAGCCCTATTAAAGGTAGCGAACTTCACGAGATACTATTTGCAAGCGAATTTATTTACGATAAAAAAGAGAAGATAAAAACTCTCAAAGCCTTCATAGAGGCGACTAAACAAAATTTAGAAGCTAAACTTTCAGATAAAAAGCGTATAATCATAACCGGCTGTCCAAGCGGCGGAGTGTATGAAAAAATAATAAAACAGATAGAAAATTTAGGTGCTGACGTGGTCGCTTTTGAAAACTGCGTCGGAACGAAAAATTACCGAAATTTGGTCGAAGAAAAAGGAAATTTGATAGAAAATATCGCTAAAAGATATCTTGAAATTCCATGTTCGGTGATGTATAAAAACGACAAAAGAGCGCAAATCATCAAGGAATTTATCAAAGAATACAGCGCAGACGGCGTCATAGATATAGTTTTAAGCGGGTGTCATACATACGCTATAGAGACAAATAAAATAAGAGAAGCTAGTAAGGAGGCGGGTGCGAATTATATGAGTTTAGAGACTGATTATTCAAGGCAAGACAGCGGACAAATACGTACAAGACTAGAGGCTTTTATAGAGCTTTTATAAACAAAATTTAAGGAGAAAATATGAAATTTAAGAGCATTTTACTAAGTTGCTTACTGCTTGCAGGCTCGGTTACGGCAAGCGATAAGCTTAAAGTTTATTTTGAAGCGGGAAGTATCGGCGATAACTTCTCAAGCGTTATCTCAAACGGCGCAAAAATGGCGGCAAAAGACCTAAATGTCGATCTTAAGGTGGTGTATTCCGAGTGGGATCCAAACAAGATGGTTGAAAATTTCAAAAACGCCGTTGCAACATCGCCTGACGGCATCATAGTGATGGGTCATCCTGGAGACGAGCTATATCAGCCGCTTATCAAAAATGCGATAGAAAAAGGCATAAACGTAACAAGCATAGATACCGAGCTTCCAAAAAGCCTAGAGGCCTTTAAGTCAAGCGGATTTGGCTATACGGGAAGCAACAACTACGAAAGCGGCAAGGCTATGGCGCACGAAGCTGTGCAAAAATTTGATATGAAAAGCGGCGAAAAGGTGATGGTATGGGGTCTGCTTAGCATGCCTGTAAGAGGTCTTAGAGCAAAGGCTATGCTTGAGGTGTTTAAAGAAAAAGGTTTAAAGGTAGAATACATCGAAATTTCACCTGAGATAAACAAAGACCCAAGCTTAGGACTTAGCGTATTTGGCGCTTACATGGCAAAGCATCCCGATACCAAGCTTGTAGTGTTTGATCACGGTGCGCTAACGGCGCAATCACCGCAATTCATGAAAAGCCTAAATTTAGATAAAGAAAAGCTAAATATCGCAGGATTTTCGCTCTCTCCTGCCACGATTGCAGGGATTAAAGACGGCTCAATCGACCTAGTTGCCGACGCTCAGCCGTTTTTTCAAGGATATTTTAGCATCGTACAAATCGTAATGAGCAAAAAATACGGATTTTCAGGATTTAAGGTTGATACGGGAGGTGGATTTATAACCTCTAAAAATATCGCTCTTATCGAGCCTTTAGTAAAAAATGGCATCAGATAACGCGATAGAGCTTAAAAACGCTTTTAAAAGTTTTGGAAATACCAAAATTTTAAAAGGCATAAATTTTAACCTAAAAAAGGGCGAGACAATCGCTCTTTTAGGCGATAACGGAGCTGGTAAATCAACTCTTATCAAGTGCCTTTGCGGTTATGATAGGTTTGATAAATTTGATAGCTTTAGCGTGCTTGATACTCCTATAAAAAAGGGAGAATTTGACCTGCTAAAAGCTAGAAATTTAGGCATGGAAGTAGTCTTTCAAGATAGTTCGCTCGGGCTTTCTCAAGAGATTTATCGAAACATATTCGCCACTCGTCATATCACGAAATTCGGTCTTATTGACAAGAAAAAAGAGATAGAAATTTCAAATCAAATTTTAAAAGAATTCATGGGTTTTAGCGGAGCGGGGATTGATGCTACAAGCCTTGCAAGCAACTTAAGCGGAGGCGAAAAGCAAGGACTTGCTATAGCTAGAGCGATTTATTTTAAATCACAAATTTTAATTTTAGACGAGCCTACAACAGCACTTGGAGTAAATGAGACCGAGCGATTTATGGGATTTTTAGATAAGCTCAAAGAGCAAAATTTAAGCATCATAATCATCACTCACAACTTAAATCAAGCCTTTCATATCGCCGATAAATTCGTGCTTTTGCGAAGCGGAGTGATAGAGCAAGAACTAGATAAAAGCGAAATTTCGGATCTAAATTCACTCTACAAGGTATTTTATGAGTAGAAATTTAGTCATTACGGCGATACTTTTTGTGATTTTAGGAGTGTTTGCAGCCTTTTCGCCTGAGGTGTTTTTAGCCAAAAACATCTATTTTAGCTACCTAACCTCTGTGCCTATCATACTCATACTCTGCCTTGGTCTGCTTCCTCTTATCATCTCAGGCGAGTTTGACATGAGTTTTCCTGCGACGATGGCGATGAGCGGATTTGTATTTTCTTACGTTTTTAAAGCAAGCGGGAATTTAGCCTTAGCTACGCTTGCAAGCCTTGGCTTTGGTGCACTTAGCGGAGCTTTTAACGCGCTTTTGGTTATAAACGCAAAAATACCTTCCATTATCGCAACTATCGGCACACAGTTTTTCTGGCGAGGACTTGCCGTGGTGCTAAGCGGAGGACTTTCACTATCTTTAGCGAGTGCCGAAGGCTTTTTAAAGGAATTTTTTGTAGGCAGACTTGCAGGAATACCCGCTCAGTCAATCATCGCGACCGTTTTGGCGATACTAACTTACATTATGATCTTTAAACACAAATTCGGAGACAATATCTTGTTTTCGGGCGATAACGCAAAGGCCGCTAAAATGCTAAGCATAAACGTTGCTAGAAGCAAATACCTGCTTTTCATCAATATGGGCGTGATGAGCGCACTTGCAAGCATTATCTTGAGTCTTGAGTTTATCAACTGGTGGCCTACGCAAGGAGACGGATACATGCTGCTTGTATTTGCGGCGATCTTTATCGGCGGTACGGGCGTAAGCGGAGGAAGCGGAAGCGTATATGGAACGCTCATAGGCAGCATAATCATCGGCATAATGGAAAGCGGTATCGTAGCCATGGGCTTTGACGCATTTTATACGCGAGTGATTTACGGAGCTATCATAATCGTATCCGTTGTAATATACGCCAAATTTGATAAAAATTCCAAAGCGCGCAGCTTCTAATCAAACTTTGCGCGCCAAGGATAAATTCTAAGTAAACTCCCTATCGATAACGATAAAAATTTTATATCCGGGAAACTGCGCCGAAACGACACTTTCCATTTTGGCTCTAAGCTCGTCTAAATTTCGCTCTTTAAAGCTAACTACGACATCAAATCTAACCGTTTTTTTATCCGTATTTATAAAAAATGCGTGTAAATTCAGTATGCTTTTAAATTCGCTTAATAGGTTTTTTACGCACTCTTTAGTGTCGTTTTGTCCTAAATTTACGCTATAAATTCCAAACACAAGATATATGCGATATCTGCGGTAAATTTCTATCTGAAGCTCATTTAGTCGCTGGGAAATTTCTGAAATTTTCATATGCTCGTCAACTTCTACGTTTATCGAACCTACATATCGCTCAACACCGTAGTTATGAAGTATCAGATCATACGCATCAAGAACTATCTCACACTCCTTAACCGCCTTATAAATTTCATCGCTTACTTCTTTTTCCACTCGCCCGCCGATAATCCTATCAAAGGTTTCTTTAATCAAAATCACGCCGTTATAAATGATAAAAAGCGAAGCCAAGGCTCCTGCATAGCCGTCAACCTGGATATTTGCAAAGTACGAAAGTCCTGCGCTAACAAGTATTACGCAAGATATTATGGCGTCTCCTAAGGCTTCCTGTCCGACTGCTTTTAAGGCTATGGATTTGGTTAAATTTCCCATCTTTTTATAGTAAAACGCTATGGCAAATTTTACAAATATAGCGATAAAAAGTATGATTAAGAGAGCCGGAGTAAATGTCGTAGTAACGGGCTCTATAATGTTTTCTATCGAGGTTTTTAAAAACTCAAAACCAAGCATTAAAACTATGATAGAGACTATAAGCCCTCCGATATACTCAACTCTTCCGTATCCGTACGGGTGGCTCTCGTCAGGCAACTTTTGAGCAAGCTTTGATCCAAAAATCGTTATCAAGCTTGAAAATGCGTCGCTTAGGTTATTTACCGCATCAGAGATGATAGCTACGGAATTTGAAGCAAGCGCTATAAAAATTTTAATGCTTGCTAAAATAACATTCGTAACTATACCTATAAAAGCGGTTTTTATTATCTTTTTTTCACGTTCGCCGTCTTTAAATTGCATCATTTTAAACTTCTTTTTATTAAGATTTTCGCCATTTTATCATATTTTTTAACTATTTTAGAGCACGAGTTAAACTTGACAACAAAGCAAATTTTATATAAAATACGAACTTCAAAGAACTTCTTTTGAAACTTTATTTTCTACTATAATTTATCCAGTAAATTTAAAGAGGACTAATGGAAAACACTAATCAATCTGCGCAAGCAAATTCAGAGACCACAAAAACTACGAAAAAACATCAAAATACTCGCACTCATATTCCTGTAGACGGACACAAGATAGAAGAACTTCGCATGCTAAGCCTGGAAGATCTGGTGCAGATAGCAAACACCGTAGGAGTGGAAAATCCTCGCGAATTTCGCAGACAAGATTTGATATTTGAAATCCTAAAAACGCAGACCAAACAAGGCGGTTTTATATTATTTACGGGGATTTTAGAGATTACCAACGAGGGTTATGGATTTTTACGCTCGGTTGATGCGAATTTAAGCGACAGCTCTAACGACGCTTACGTTTCAAACTCTCAAATTCGCAAATTTGCCCTTCGTGTGGGCGACATCGTAACCGGTCAAGTTAGAGAGCCAAAAGATCAAGAAAAATATTACGCCCTGCTTAAAATCGAAGCGGTTAATTACATGCCTCTAGCGGAAGCCAAAGAAAGACCGCTTTTTGATAACTTAACTCCGCTATTTCCGACTCAAAAGCTTCACCTTGAGTATGACGCGATGAAGCTTACGGGTCGCGTGCTTGATCTCTTTACACCTATCGGAAAGGGGCAGCGCGGACTTATCGTCGCACCTCCAAGAAGCGGTAAAACTGAGCTTATGAAAGAGCTTGCTCACGGTATAGCAAGAAATCATCCTGAAGCGCATCTTATGGTGCTTTTGGTTGATGAACGCCCTGAAGAAGTTACCGATATGCAGCGCTGCGTAAAAGGCGAAGTGTTCAGCTCGACTTTTGATCTTCCTGCGCTTAATCACGTACGAGTTGCAGAGCTTGTTATCGAAAAAGCAAAGCGTTTAGTTGAAATGGGCAAGGATGTCATCATCTTGCTTGACAGTATAACCCGTCTTGCACGCGCCTACAACACCGTAACTCCGCCAAGCGGCAAGGTGCTAACGGGCGGAGTTGACGCAAACGCGCTTCACAAACCGAAAAGATTTTTCGGAGCGGCTAGAAACATCGAGGACGGCGGAAGCTTGACGATAGTAGCAACCGCGCTTATTGACACGGGTTCAAGAATGGATGAGGTTATATTTGAGGAATTTAAAGGCACGGGAAATAGCGAGATCGTGCTTGATCGCAACATCTCAGACCGCAGAATTTATCCGGCTATCAATATCTTAAAATCAGGCACGAGAAAAGAAGAGCTTCTTCAAAAGCCTGATGAACTTCAAAAAATTTGGGCTATACGCTCGGCCATCGCTTCGATGGATGATGTGGAAGCGCTTAAATTCCTGTATGCAAAAATGCTTAAAACAAAAGACAACAAAGAGCTTTTGTCGATATTAAATGATTAAAATTTGAGTCTTTTAAAGCTCAAATTTTAGCTTTCTTTTTTTATTAGCCCAAATTTAAAATTTCAGGTTCGCCAAAAAGCCTATGTGCCTCTTTTAATATAGCTTGGTTTTTAGCGTTTTGCAACTCTTCGGGCGATTTTGACTCAGTTGATTCCGGCTTAAGCATAGTAGAATCGTCTATCTTGACCTTTACTTCGGGAATTTCGCTTGGCTTACTTGTATCCTTGCTTTGCTCTTCAATCTTTTCAAGCTCCATATCAAGCAAAGCCATATCATCAACCACAATGCCTGAATCGGTTTGAAATTTTAGCGAATAAGCGGTAGTAAAATCCTCGGTATTATCTCTTTTATCGCCAAGATAAGGCTTAAAATTTGACTGAAACTCTTGACTTGGCTCGGCTAAATTCGGACTTGAAATTTGCTCCATATCTTGCCTAGCTCTAGCCATATCGCTCTTGGATAAATTCGCTTCGTTTTTATCGTCTATTTTAGGCTGAATTTCTTTTGGGGCAATCTTAATCTTTGCCTCTGAACCAAAATTCGCACGTAAAATTTCCATTATAACTTTTGAGCTGGAGCGCAATTTTTCTTGGTTGACTCCACTTGCATTTGAAGAAAGGCTCAAGCAGTTATCTTTAAACTCCAAAAATTCAATGCACTCCTTAAAGCACTCTCCAAGTGAGTAATCTCTATCGTAAATTTTATCCAAAAACAGTTCATACGGGCTTTTTGATACCATTTTAGCAGCTGTATTTACTTGAGCCTTTTGAGCCTGCTTAGCTGTAGGAGAGCTTAAATTTAAGCCCTGCTCTTTTAGCTCAAAATTTCCTATCATGTCGTCAATAGGCTTTAAATTTATCGCTTCCATCATCATAAAAAGCATTATGCTAAGCACGAAACCGTTATCGCTACTTACGCTAAGCATGCTCTTGGCTTCGGATAAAATTCTAAAAAATCTCTCGTATAAAAGCAGTGAATATTTGTTGCTTCCGCTTAAAAAATTCTCTTTTAAATTTGCGATTAATTCATCAATTATCATCTCTCCGTCATAGCTCTCAATCTCGCTTACGAGCCTGCTCATCGCTGCTCTATCGCCACTCATCACGACTTGCATAATCTCTTCGATACGTGCAGGATCTAGTAGCCCAAGCATATCGGCAACCACGCTTTGAGTGATCTTTGCGTGCGAATAAACAATAGCTTGATCAAGCAAAGTAAGCGTATCACGAAGCGAACCGGACCCGCTGCGAGCGAGAATTTCTACAGCCTCGCTCTCATACTCCACACCCTCTTTACTCAGGATAAATTCAAGATGCTTGATGATGTTTTGCTTTGAAATTTGCTTAAATCTAAAATGCTGAGTGCGCGAAAGCACGGTAGCGGGAAGCTTAAGCGGATCGGTTGTAGCAAGGATAAATTTCACATAGCTTGGAGGTTCTTCAAGCGTCTTTAAAAGCGCATTAAAGGCTTCGCGAGTGAGCATATGCACCTCGTCTATGATAAAAATTTTATACCGCGCCGCCGCAGGGGCGTATTTCGTCTGCTCGATAAGCTCTCTGATGTCGTCTATCTTTCTGTGGCTTGCCGCGTCCATCTCGATGATATCGATGTGGCGAGACTCGTTAGCCATGACGCAATGAGCGCACTTTTCACACGGCTTTGAAGTAGGTCCGTTCTCGCAAACTAGCGCCTTTGAAAAAATTCTAGCGCTTGAAGTCTTACCGCTTCCGCGAAGACCCGAAAACAGATACGCATGAGTTAGGCGATTTTCACTAAGTGCGTGAGTTAGGCTTTTGCTTACCGATTCTTGTCCGATAAGTTCGTCGAAATTTCGGGGGCGATATCTAAGTGCGAGTGCTTGCAACACAAATTTTCCTTAATTTTAAATTTCTAGATTGTAGCCGTTTTTGCATAAATTTTTAATATAGTGAAATTTTTGGATATAATCGCGAAAATTCAAAAAATAAGGGAAATAAATGAAAAAAGTATTGCTTGTATCGATGATATTTTTAGCTGGATTTTTACTAAGCGGCTGTGAGAGAAACGACTACCAACATCCGCTTCACAGATCTACTAAAAATAAATAATTTAGTTTAAATTTACGCTATTTTAACTAGCAAATTTACTCTTCGGCAAAGCTGTTTTTAGCCTTGCCGAATCGAATTTCAACCTACAAATCACCAAACAGAGCCTTGAGATCTTTCATGCTCTCTTCTTTATCTTCGGTTGCTTTCACGCTGCCAAGCTCGACAAGCTCGATTTCAAATCCGCTGAGCATGCTTGCTAAACGTATGTTTATACCGCTCTTGCCGATTGCCTTGCTCTTTTGCTCGCTTGCGATAGTTACGACGGCTTTTTTCTCATCAACGATCTTAACGGCACTTATTATAGCAGGCGCCATCGCTCGAGTTATAAGGATAGTCGGCTCACTTGAAAACTCTATCGCGTCTATGTTTTCTCCGTTTAGCTCTTTTGTCACGGCATTTATGCGCACGCCTTTAGTGCCGACCGTTGCGCCCACGGGATCTACGTTTGGAGTTGTTGAGATAAGTGCGACTTTTGCTCTTTCACCCGGAATTCTAGCGCTTGCGGCGATCAATACAAGTCCATCTTTGATCTCTGGGACTTCGGCTTTTAAAAGAGCTTCTAAAAATTTTGGAGATGTCCTGCTAAGCTCAACTCTAATGCCTTGAGATTTATCTATATACACGCTTTTAATAACCGCTTTTACGACGTTTCCGACTCTAAATTTCTCACCTTTGATACGGTTTTTACGTGGCATAACGGCACGAATTTCATCTATCTCTATAAATGTATTTTCTTCGCTATCTACGCGAGTAACGGTTCCAAATACCATTTGCCCTATCATGTCTTGATATTTTTGGAAAATTTTCTCTTCCATTAGGCGCTGTATGTGGTATTCAAGCTCTTTATGAAGCGTTTGAGCAGCAGTTCTGCCTAGATTATCAGTGCTTAGCTCATAAGTAAGCTCATCTCCTACCTCAACCCCGCTATCTATCTTTTTAGCCTCATCCAAGCTTAAAAAATGCTCGTTATCCTCTTGCAAACGCTCATCGTCATTAGCCACTATCGTGATTTTTTGATACAAACGAAGCGAGCGACTTGCGCTGTCTATAACGACATCATATTCGTAATTTTCGCCATAAACGCGCTTGGCCGTATTTACAAGAGCCCTTATAACGCGCTCTTTTACGTCCTCTATTTCTAAACCTTTTTCGTTTGCTATTGACTCTATGATATCTGCTATCTTTTCCACTATATCTCCAAATAATAAATTTCACGGGATTTTATCTGCGTAGATTCGTATTATATAAAATATATACTTTTAATAAGTTTAATAGCCATTTTATGATATTTTTGATATATTAATAGATTACGAAACAGAACTTTAAGGATAAAAGATGGAGCTAAAACTAGCCAGAAACGAGATTGACGCGAAACCAAAGACAATTTCGCTCGATAAGATCGAAGCCGCAGTTTCCAAAGATGGACAGAAAATTTTTTATTTCGATAAAGACAATAGCCACAAGCAGCTAATCGCCCTAATAGAGCATTTTGAAGAAAAAGGGCTAAGTGTATATCACAGAACGGTCAAATACGGACTTGACGAGAACGACTACATGTATGAGGTTCATATTCTTTGAGTAACGCTACGCAAAAAAAGCTCTTCATACAGACATTAGGTTGTGCTATGAATGTGCGCGATAGCGAGCATATCATCGCAGAACTTAAGCAAAAAGAGGACTACGAGCTAACAGATAAGATGGAGGATGCCGATCTTATCCTTATAAACACCTGCTCGGTTCGCGAAAAGCCCGTGCATAAGCTATTTAGCGAAGTTGGGAGCTTTGAAAAAGCCAAAAAAAGCGGAGCTAAAATTGGAGTATGCGGTTGCACGGCAAGTCATCTTGGAAGTGAAATTTTTAAGCGCGCCCCTTATGTGGATTTCGTTTTAGGTGCAAGAAACGTAAGTAAAATTTCACAGGCCGTAAACACTCCGAAATTTATAAGCACGGACATAAATCACGACGAGAGCGAATACGCCTTTGGAGAATTTAGAAGCTCTCCTTATAAATCACACATAAACATCTCTATAGGCTGCGATAAGAAATGCACCTATTGTATCGTACCACACACCAGAGGCGACGAGATATCAATACCTGCAAATTTGATCTTAAGCGAAGTTAAAAAAGCAGCAGACGGTGGCGCTAAAGAGATATTTTTACTAGGACAAAACGTAAATAACTACGGCAAGCGCTTTTCAGCCTCGCACGAAAAGATGGATTTTAGCGATCTGCTCGTTAAGATAAGCGAGGTAAATGGGGTTGAGAGAATTCGATTTACCAGCCCTCACCCGCTTCATATGGATGATAAATTTTTAGAAGTTTTTGTAAATAATCCCAAAATTTGCAAATCCATGCACATGCCGCTTCAAAGCGGTAATACAAAAGTTCTTCGCGAGATGAAGCGAGGATATACTAAAGAGTGGTTTTTAGACCGCGCACTTAAACTTCGCTCGATGTGTCCTGATGTAAGCATAAGCACCGATATCATCGTGGCTTTCCCCGGTGAAACGGACGCTGATTTTGAAGATACGATGGATGTGCTTGAGCGTGTTAGATTTGAGCAAATTTTTAGCTTTAAGTACTCCCCTCGCCCTCTTACAAAAGCGGCGGAATTTACAAATCAAATTCCAGACAACATCGCCTCGGCTCGTTTAACAAGGCTTCAAAGCAGGCATAATGAAATTTTAGACGAGATAACAGCCTCTCAAAAAGATAAAATTTTAGAGGTTTATTTTGAAGAACTAAGAGCAAACGGCGCAGTTGCCGGAAGAAGCTTTAATAATTTCTTGGTTCAAGTAGATGGCAGCGAAGAGCTACTTGGCAAAACACTAAAAGTAAAAATCACAAATCCAAAAAGAATGGTTCTTTATGGCGAGTTGGTGGGCTAAATTTAAAAGAGCGCTCTTTATAAATTTCACCACTTACGCCATATATTTTCTTATTTGGCTCATATTTTTAACCTGCAAAAAGACCTACTCCAAGACAAATTTACAAAATTCTCCGTGCGTCGTGCTCTTTTGGCATGGGCGCATAGCCATGATGAGCTTTGCCTACTTGCACTGGTGGAGCAAATTTAAAAGGCACGGCAAAGTAATTATCAGCGATCATAAAGACGGCGAGATAATCGCAAGAGTGATTAAATTTTTTGGCATAGGAACCATCAGGGGAAGTAGCTCAAAAGGCGGTGCAAAGGCTCTTATAAACGCCTTTAAAGAGATAAAATCTGGCAATGACGTGATAATCACTCCCGACGGACCAAGAGGCCCACGCCACAGCGTAGCGGACGGAGCCGTGATAATAGCTCAAAAGCAAAATGTAAATATCCAAATTTTAAACTATGAGGCGAGTAAATTTTGGCAATTTAAAAGCTGGGATAAGATGATATTGCCAAAGCCGTTTTCAACTATAAATTTTACTCTCTCAGAGTCTTTTAGCGTTGCTAATTTAAGCCTTGAAGACGCTAAAAATTTGATAAAAAAGAAAATGAGAACCGGCGATGAATAGTAAATTTTTTATAGTAGTTTTAGCAACTGCGATCATAGTCGCTTCTTGGGCGTTCTTTGCCACAAACGGCTCGTATCAGGACGCTTTGCAGTCTAAATTTTATTACCAAATCGGCAATTATCAAAAAGCTTATGAGTTAGCACAAAAAGCTTACGAAAAAGACATCTATAACAAGATGGCAAATACGGTGATGAAGCAAAGCCAAATCGCACTCAAATACACAAAATACATAGAGGAAGCAAATAGTTATTTAGAGCAAATTTTAAACATAAGCAAGGCTAAAGAGATTGGCAAAGCAGACACCAACCGTATCCGCATAATGTGCGAGATCGTAATAGACGGATATGATAGGTTAAAGCCTTCAACTCTAACGCCAAAAGATATCCAAGATGAAGCAAAAAATATGCGAGATAAATTTGTAAAGCTTAAAGAAGAGCTGTTTTAATTGCAATTAATGCCAATTTTAGGTAAGATAAAGCACTATAAATTTTAGGAGAATTATGTCGTTTTCTATTCGCCGTTTTTTTAGTATCTTATATCTTAGCGTAGTTATAGAGGCTAAACAGTGTCTATTTTACGGTAAAGTTATGAGAGGCGGCAAAGTGATAAAGACCGTTGAAGCCAAATTTGATAACGATGATGAAAACAACATAAACGATAAGATAATCAGCTACCTAAAAAGACAGCAAAAAGAGTACAAATGGCTTTATTTGGCGCTATTTTTTGACTCTTTAAGACAAGGCGCTCTTCCTTGCAGAAGCGATGATGATTTTAAGAAATTTGGTATAGATCTTAAGGGTATTGGTTATACAAAAGTAGATAAAAACTGGTATGTATACGCTGATCTTATCGATATTGCCGAGGCTAAAGCCAAATTTAAAAATATCGGGGTCGATCTTATCTTTTCGCCGATAGCTTTGCTTCATAAGATGATACTTCAAAAAGGCTTAAGCGAAAAAAACACCCTTTATATCTACAATCACAAAGACTCTTTTGCGCTTTGCATAGCTTCTCACTCGGAGCTTAAATTCGGAGCTTTTGCCAAGACAACCGATACAGTAGCTTCTATCGGTGAAGAGGCTGGAGAATTTGATAAAGAAAGTATCGATGATATCGATGATTTTATAGCCGAAGTTGATAGTAGTTTTGAGAGTTTAGACAGTCTTGATAGCCTTGATGACCTTGTTAAAACACAAGGAAACGAAGAAGATTTTGCCGATTTGGATTATGATATCAATATGCCAAATTCAAGCGACGTAACGGTATCCGTGTCTATATTTGGCAGAGATATGAGTATGTATCAATACATAACTTCGGCCCTAAGGGAATTTTATTCAAATCCGCTTTATGAGAGCGATTTTATCGAGCAAATTATCATATTTGACAACGCTAAAACAAGCGCAACATTCCTACACTTCCTGGAAACGGAGTTGCTCGTTGAAACTTCGATATATCCGATAAATACACTTAAACTAATGACCGAACTTATGATAGACGAGGCGGGAATATGATGTATAGCTATAGCCTGATTAAACCTCTTAAAAAGCCTATTTTTAGCCTATTTAGTAAAATTTGGATCTCTCTTATCGGTATTGTGTTTTTGCTTTTGGCATCGCTAAATTTATTTCTTGTTTTTAAAAACCATATGCTTGAACAAAGTATCGTTTCAGCTAAGCAAACTTACGAGCAAATTTCAAGCGATATCGCCCAAAACGATGTGGTTACCGCAAAATTGCAAGAGCAACGCGACTTGGCAAATGAAATTTTTGCCTCAAACACTATACTAAAACAAAGCCTAAACAACCTTTTTGACCTGGTTCCTGATAGCATTACTCTTAATGAAGTAGTGATGGACAAAAACTCGCTTATCATAAAAGGCGTTACACCGAACAAAGATACTTACAATATGCTTTTACTGGCACCGCTCAAATCAATTTTTAGCACGTCAAACACGACATTTTATCAGCTTAAAAACGGCTGGCTAAATTTCATAAGCACAAACAAAATCGACAACTCGGAAGGTTACAATGAGTAAAGATACAAGCCTAGAAGAGATCGATATAGCAAAGCTTTTAATCTATATGCTGGTATTTGTGATAGTTTGCCTGGTGATGATCTTTGCTTTTATCGTGCCAAATATCAAAGAGTATCGCGAGATAAATTTACAAAATCGCTCTCAAACTGCAAGCGTAACCAAAATCAATCAAATTTATAACGCTAAAAACGCAAATTTAAATGATATGAAAGAAAAACAAAGGCTTGTATTTAAGGCTTTTGAAACCAAATTCGACAAGGCAAATTTCAGCGCTTTTGCAAGTAAATTTTTTAGCGAAGTAAAGCTTGCCGAAGTTCCGCCAAAAGACACTAATGAGAAGTTTTTAAGATACGAGCTAGAAGTTACGACATCACTTCAAACTCCGAGTAAATTCTATGATTTTATAGATGCGCTTGCCAAATACGACAATATAATAAAAGTAGATTTCCCTATAAACATGCGCGGACAAGAGGATAAAATCCATACGACTTTTAACATCAAAGTTTACGGACAACGCTAAATTTAAGCTTTCAGTAGGCTAAAATATCTTTTAATTTATTTAGGTCAAAATCTCTACTAAAAAGATAAGGTCTTACTACTTTAGGCACTCTTAACACCCTGCAAGCCTCTTTAAATTTCTTATCCATAACGGCTTTTACAAATGGCGATATAAAGATAAAATTTTGCGTGTACCCTACCGATATTTTACCGCTTACAACTAAATCTGCTCGGGATTTTAGGCATCTGGCACACTCTTTTCTTTGAGCTTCACTCATCACTACGCCTAAAATTTTACACACCCTATCAATCCCGCGAATTACGTTTATATCGTTTTTAACCAGATAAAAATTCTCAAAAACATATAAAATTTCAGGCTCTAAAATTTCTTTATCTTTTTGTAAAAGCTCAAAGCTTTTTGCCACTCCGCGGGCAAAATTATGCAAAAACGGCTCGCTAAATTTAGCTCTAAAATTGTTGCGAGTAAAGTCGCTTTGCAAATTTGTCTCATCGACAAAATACCTAAGCTTGCGCTCTTGCAAAAACTCTAAAAGCTGTTTTTTGCTTACAGCCAAAAGCGGTCTAATGAGATTAAAATTCGCTCTTTTTTCAAAAGAACTCATGCCAAGAAGCTCACTTAACCCCGCTCCCTTGCTAAGCTGCATCAAAAACCACTCGAATTTATCATCAAGCTGATGAGCTAAAATCAAATTCGTATAGCCAAATTCCTTACAAATTCGCTCAAAAAACTTATATCTAACTTCTCTTGCCCTGCACTCAAAACTTGCGCCCTCAAGTTTAACGCTAAGCTCAAAAATCTGCTTTGCGAATTTTAAAGCCAGCTCTTTAGCGCTTGCTATCTCTTGCTTACTTTGAGCTCTTAAGTTATAATCAACAATCGCGATATCAAATTTAACCCCCGCATCCTCAAGTAGATAAAAAAGAGCCGTGCTATCAACTCCGTGCGAAAAAGCAAGTAAATTCTTACCGCTTTTTAGAGTTTCAAGCTCGGCAAGGCTGATATCAGGCATGCTTTATGACACGGGCAAGTAGAGTTTTATCCACGACTTCGCTTACTTCACACTCATAAAGACCGCCCGTTTCAAGCTCTTGTATGTCGCTTTCGTTTATAAGAATTTCACCGTCTATGTCTTTATCCCAAATGAGCTTTTTAGCGCCATAAAACATCTCTCCCTCGCTGCTTATGCCGTCTATTGAGACTAAAATTCGCTTGCCTTGCTCATTTGCAAAACTCTCTTTTATTGCGCTGTTTATGATCTTTTCTATCTTTGAGAGGCGAGTTTGTATTGTTTTTGCAGGGATTTGCTCCATCTCATAAGCCAAAGTATCCTCTTCGCAAGAATAGGCAAAAGCTGAAATTCTATCAAATTTAAATTCGCTTAAAAATTCGCAAAGCTCTTTAAAGTCAGCCTCACTTTCTCCCGGATGTCCTACGATGACGCCCGTTCTTAAAAACGAATTTTCAGCTTGCCTCATCATAGTTAAAAGCTCTTTTATACGCTTTGCGCCGCTTCCTCTTCTCATCACTTTTAACATCTTCTCGCTGATATGCTGAATAGGCATATCAAAGTAGTTATGAAATACCGGTGAAGCGATAATACGACGTATGAGCGCGTCTGAAGTGGTGCTTGGATAAAGATATAAAATTCTAGCCGACTTTACTCCGCTTATCTTTTCAATCGCGTCTATAAGCTTAATAAGCCCGTCGCTAACGGCTTGATCTCTCATATAAGAGCTTGAATCCTGACTTAAAAAGCTAAAATCATAATACCCCTTTGCGACCAGCTTTTTTACCTCATCTGCGATATTTTCAAGAGCGCGCGACTTTAGCTTACCTTTAAAGGTAGGTATAGCGCAAAAGCTGCATTTTTGATTACAGCCTTCTGAAATTTTGATGTAGGCGTGGTAGTTTGAGCCTGTTATAACGCGTTCTTCGTTAGTTTGCAGGTAAGTAGATGGGCTAAATAAATTTTGCTTTTTAAGTATTATCTCATCGATCTTGTCATAGTCCCCAACTCCCGTAAAAAGATCCACCTCGGGAAGCTCTTTCATAAGCTCCTCGCGATATCTTTGCATCAAACAGCCCGTAACAACAAGCAAAGAGTCCTTTTTGCGCGCTTCATGCATTCTAAGTATGGCGCTTATACTCTCTTCTTTGGCAGAATCGATAAATCCGCAAGTATTTACTATGATAACATCCGCATGTCCGATATCATCGGTTATAGCATAGCTTTTAAGCCTGCCTAACATTATTTCGCTATCTACTAAATTTTTATTACAGCCAAGCGAGATAAGGTGAAGCTGTTTTTGATTTTTTGTATTTAAATTTTGCATTTTATACCCATAAATTATCGATTAAACGAGTTTTGCCTACATAAGCCGCGATTAAAATTATGCTATTTTTTAGCTCAACTCTTGGAATTTCATGAAAGCTTCTATCAACGATCGCTACATAATCCACCTTAAGAGGTCTTAGAATTTCAAGCATCTGCTCTTTTATCTCTTTAGCTCCAAAATGCTTCATTTTAATCAAATTTGAAGCGTGCATAAGAGATGATGAAAGCTTAAGAGCGGCTTCTTTTTCATCTTCGTTTAAATAAGCATTGCGCGAAGAAAGCGCAAGTCCTTTATTGTCTCTTACAATCTCGCAAGGAACTATCTCTAAATTCATAAAATTGGTAGCGACCATGTTTTGCACTATTGCAAGCTGCTGAGCGTCCTTTTTGCCAAAATAAGCTCTTTTTGCGCAAGTTATATTAAATAGCTTATTTAGCACTCTTAAAACTCCGTCAAAGTGCCCCGGTCTTGTAGCGCCTTCTAAAATAGAAGCTAAATTTTCAGGTGCGCTGATAAGAGGTTCGTGTTTAAAATAAAGTTGATTTGCCGTAGGAATAAACATCACATCAACTCCGCACTGCTTGCAAATCTCAATATCTCTAGCCTCGTTTCTAGGATACGCATCCAAATCCTCGCCCGGTAAAAACTGAGTCGGATTTACAAACGTAGAAACGATAGAAATTTCATTTTCGCTTATGCATCTTTTAATAAGGCTTATATGCCCGTCGTGCAGCGCCCCCATGGTAGGCACGAAACCGATTTCGGGATTTACCAAATTTATAAATTCTCTTAATTCATTAACGGTTCTAAATATTTGCATCTTATATTTCTACCTTAATCTTAAAATTCGCCAATTATATCAAAATTTTATCTTTTAAAAATTAAGCTTTAACCAAATATGTTATAATCACGCAAAAAACATAAATTTGGAGATAAATTTGGACAACTACGAATACACCGAACTTCTTAAAAAACTTGAAACCAAAACCAACAATATCGCCCTTATAATCAAACCAAACGAGATAGAAAAACGCCTTGAAGCCATAAGCGAACTTGAAAACGATCCAAGTTTTTGGCAAGATATCACGCGCGCAGGACAAATCGGCAAAGAAAAGACTAAAATAACAAATATACTCGCAAAATTTAAAGAGGCCAAAAACGCGCTTACCGACACAAGAGATCTTTACGATCTTGCAAATTTAGAAAATGACGAAGAGACGCTAAATTCGCTCTACGAAGATGCAGACGCACTTGAAGAAAAAATAGTAAATTTAGAAATTTCAATGCTACTTAGCGGCGAAGACGATAACAAAAACGCTATCGTTACCATCCATCCTGGCGCAGGAGGCACTGAGAGTAACGACTGGGCGAGCATGTTATATCGTATGTATCTGCGCTTTTGCGAAAGAGAGGGCTTTAAGGTAGAAACACTTGATTTTCAAGAGGGCGATGAAGCGGGTCTTAAAGACGTAAGTTTCATAGTAAAAGGCGAAAACGCCTACGGCTACTTAAAGGCGGAAAACGGAATTCACCGACTTGTGCGAACAAGCCCGTTTGATAGTGCAGGACGCAGGCATACGAGCTTTACAAGCGTAATGGTAAGCCCTGAGATTGATGATGATATAGAGATACAAATCGATGAAAAAGATATCAAGATAGACACTTATAGAGCAAGCGGTGCCGGCGGTCAGCACGTAAACAAAACCGAAAGTGCAATTAGAATCACGCACTATCCGACAGGTATAGTCGTGCAGTGTCAAAACGATAGAAGCCAACATAAAAACAAAGCAACCGCTATGAAAATGCTAAAATCTCGCCTTTATGAGCTTGAGCTTATGAAGCAACAAGAAGCGAGCGCAAGTGTCGAAAAAAGCGAAATCGGCTGGGGTCATCAGATACGCTCTTACGTGCTTTTCCCGTATCAGCAAGTAAAGGACAACCGCTCAAATTTAGCCTACTCTCAGACTGACGCGATACTTGACGGAGATATAAAAAAGATAATTGAAGGCGTCTTAATAAGTCAAAAAAGCATAATGTAATAAATTTAAGAAAGGACAAAAATGGAGTTAGAAGCACTTCTTAACCAACTAAACTACGGCGTAAACGATACTACGCTAAATCAACTAAAAAGAGTTCTGAACAACTCAAGCGGAGTAAGCACGGAAGAGATAATTACTCTAAACGATCATTTAAAACCGCATCGTTGCTTTGTCGCTTTAAGCGGAAGCGAGGATTATTTTAAGATTAAAAATGTCGCAACTTCCGAAGAAATAAAGCAAGAAGTCGAAGAGATAATCCAAAAATGGGCGAGCAAGCACAAATTCTCCCTTAAAAAAGTAAATGATACAACGCATTATATATTAGGAAGAGTCGAGTGAATCTAACTGCGAATTTAATTTGCATAAAATATGAAATTTTAATAATTTACACAGATAAATTTTAATAAACAAAGGATAATCAAATGAAAAAATTGCTAATGTTTTTAGCCGCTTTATTTCTTGCAGGATGCGCTTCGTCATCTACGCCTAGTGCTCCAAGTATAAAAAACACATCGGTTGATACGGACTTTAACACTAGAGCGCTTGCTATACTAAAACCAAAATGCGATAGCGGAAATTTCTCGGCATGCAACGACTTGGCGCTGAGCTATCAAAATTTGCAAGATCATAAAACGGCATTTAATATCTATGAAAGAACTTGCAAAAGCGGACATCAAAAGGCTTGCACAAATTTAGCCAATATGTATATGTACGGAGATCAAATCGGACTAAAAAAAGACACTCAAAAAGCACTTGAAATTTATAAAAATTCATGCGTAAATCAGGGGGCTGATTCATGCTACTACTTGGGCGAATATTACCGTTCAGATGACGGCAAAGAATCAGACTTCGCAATGGCTTTTGACGCATACTCAAGAGGTTGTACGCTTGGAGATATGCCTTCTTGTACCAATATGGGAATTTTATACGAGCTTGGTCTTGGAACACAAAAAGATGAGTATAAAGCTCTTCAAATTTATAAATCGTCCTGCTTTAGCGGTGAAGTTTCAGGATGTGATAATATGAAGAGAATTCAAGGAAGATAAAAATAAAAGAGGGTTACTATACCCTCTTTTACTCCTCAAAATTTTTAATTTAAAATTTTATTTAACTATTTTTAATTATATTTTATACAAACTATTTCTTAAAATTAATTATTTTAAAAATATAAAAAATAATATAAATTAGAATTCAGTATTTTTAGTTTATGCTAAAAATGATATTTATTTTAAACAAATCGCCTATATTGCGATATATAATTGACAATAAATATCGTAATTGATATAATGCTTTTCTATTTTTAAAACAAGGTGTTAAATGGAATTTTTAAAAGCGAATGTGGATTACATCATCATAGCTATTTTAGGTTTTATGAGCTTTTTAGTTGTTTGGTTTACTATCGAACGTATAATATTTTACGCTAATGTCAAGCTTGAGAACTATAAAAAAGTTGAAGAATTTGAAGAAGCTCTTACAAAAAACCTTACAACGCTTTACATAGTCTATTCAAACGCTCCATATATAGGTCTTTTAGGCACGGTTGCAGGTATTATGATCACGTTTTATGATATGGGTATGAGCGGAGGAATTGATACCAAAAGCATCATGGTTGGACTATCTCTAGCCCTTAAGGCTACGGCTCTTGGGCTTATAGTGGCTATCCCTACGCTTATGCTTTATAACGGCTTTATGAGAAAGGTAGAAGTTTTAATCAATCGCTATAAGGCAAAATATGAGAATGCCTAAAAAAGAGGGCTTAAACGTAATTCCTCTGATAGATATCATGCTTGTGCTATTAGCCATAGTGCTAAGCGTTTCTACGTTCATCGCACAAGGAAACATACCTATTGATTTACCTAGTAGCGAAAGCGCGAAGACGGAGCAAGAGGATAATAAAATAGCCGTTATCATCAACAAAGACAATGAATTTTTTATTGATGATGAAAAGATCGCCGAGGATAATTTAAAAGAGAGATTAAGTGATATCGACGCAAAGACTTTGATTGAGTTAAAAAGCGACAAAAACAGCAAATTTGAGATGTTTGTAAAGGTTATTGATATCTTAAAAGAGAAAAATCATGAAAATTTCGCCATCACAACTCTCACTGAATAAAAAATCAAATCTAAGCGGACTTGCAGGATCTGCGCTATTTCACGCGATTTTAATAGTCGCCTTCATCAATCTTCCAACGCAAATCAAACCTAGCATGGAAGAAAGCATAAAAATAAGCCTAAAATCATTCAAGCCTCCGGCAGCACCTCTTCCTCCTGCACCACAACCGGCACCCGTACAAAGCCTGCCCGAGCCCATAGTAGTTCCCCCACCCCCAGAGCCTGTGATAATCCCTGAACCGGTTGTCGTACCACAGCCTGTAGTGGTGCCTGAGCCCGTTAAAAAAGTAGAGCCAAAACCGGTTGAAAAACCAAAACCTAAGCCAAAGCCTAAAAAAGTAGCAGAAAAAGTAGAGAAACCGGTTGAACCAATACCTGCCGAGCCTGTAGTTACGGCTGCAGTAGAGCCTGCTACACCTAAAGAAGTAGCGCAACCCTCAACTCCGGTATCCGCGCCCGTAACTACCGCCACAGACCAAAAAGCAAGCCCCGTCACCACTCAAACCGTAGGCGAATTTAGCTTTGCTACATCTGCGGGCGACGAGAGATTTGCCAAGATGCAAAGCGCTATCAAAAAACACCAAAAATACCCTAAAAGAGCTACTAAGATGAGACATCAAGGAGTCGTGGAAGTAAGTTTTTTCTTTAAAACAAACGGCACGGTAAGCGATGTAAAAGTAATCAAAAGCTCAGGATTTGATAGTCTTGACGAAGCTGCAATGGAAGCGATCAGAAAAGCTTCAAAAGAATTTCCGATACTTGAAAAAGACTACCTTATCAAAATTCCAATGGCATATAAACTCATATAAATTTATCTGCCTTAAATAACAAAAATGCAATAATAAAGCCATTAAATTCAAAGGCTTTATTATGTATATATTTGGCTTTGGCTCGCTAATAAATTTAAAAAGCGCACAAAAAAGTTTCAAGAGAATACTAACACAAGATGATCTAATTCCAATTAAAATAAAAGGCTACAGGCGCGTTTGGAATGCAGTTTCACATATAAATTTTGATAAAGAGCAGGTAAAAGGTGTGTTTTTAAATATCAAAGCAGACAAAAATAGCGAAATTTGGGGAGTGGCTATAAAGGTTAAAAATGACGAGCTTGAAGAGCTAAAGCTAAGAGAGAAAAACTACAGTCAAATTTGCATAAATAAAGAGCAAATTTTAGATGAAAATTTTAATGCAGAGCTAACGGCATTTATAACGACAAACGATAAATTTATAGCTCACAAAGGAGATAAAAATAGCTTTATACCGATAAAATACATAAACATAATAAAAGATGCGTTAGATAATTACGACGATGAATTTAAGCAGAATTTTGCCGAAATTTTAAAAGATTTTCCGTTTGAACTAAAAGATGGAGAATACACATTTACTGATAGCTTGCAAAACAAAGCGGCAAAAGGTAGCTAATATGCAAAATATCAAAATTCATACCCTAAATTTACAAAGCTCCAAGAGACAAAGAGTAGATGAAAGCTCAGTATTTAAAGATAAAAGCGGGCTTTACATAACATTTTGCAAGGACGACAGTCTTGATAAATTTATCCTGGACATAGCGTCTTTAAACAGAAAGAAAAAACTATTTTCAGCGCTTTTTATAAAAAGAATAATCTCTAAATTTATCTCTATCGCAGCGGTATTTTTCATACTTTTATCGCTTTTAGCGGTTAGTATTTATGAAGATTTTTTTAAAAAACTCATATTTGAAACTCCTTTAAAATTTAGCAACACAGAGATGATATCTCTTATCTTTGTAATTATTTTATTTCTTGGATTGCTGCTGCTTCCTCAGGCCTTTGACACCGAAGGAAACAGCATCAAAAACATCATAAACTCATGGTTGAACACCGACTCAAGAAGAGCCAAAAAGCTAAAGCTCACGCTTTTAAATTTTAGCCGCGAAACACAAATTCATCTTTACAACTTTGATTTAAAAAGAAGCGACGAGTGGCTTTGGAAAGTATTTGCAAAAGAGATTTTAAAGCGTTTTGAGAATGTAAATTTTTATATTAGAAGCGACAAAGTAGCCGATATCAAGAGAATTTTAACCGAGCTTGGCGTAAAAGAGATTCAAATTCATGAAAATAAGGCAAATTTTGACTCTAAAGACAAATTTGATTTTAGATTTATGTTCTCCCATAGAGAAAGTAAATTTTATGATTTAATGAGGCTTTGTTCGACATTTATAACCAAAAAACCCAACCAAAAGACCTATATCTCGCTTGAGCTTTTTGAATACTGCGGGAAGAATTTCTTTGAAGATAAACAAGCAGAAAATAGTTCAAAACTAATATTTGGATTTCAAAATTTCATAACAAGAAGCTTTAAGGATTTTGGATTTTTAGCACAGCAAAGATCTCTTCAGATATTTTTCACTCCTTGTGTAAGATATGATGACCTCAAAACGGAAGAGCGTGAACTAGCACAATACCTAAGAAACCACATAGAGCATTGCACCGATATTTTTGACAATCCGCTATCTCTTTTGATACTTTATCATTACACCAAAGATCTCGTGCTTGATCACAAAAGAAGTGTAAAAATTTTAGAAAAATTTATAAAAAAAGTAAAAGAAAAGCAGCATTACGAGCTTATAAATAGCTACTGGTTTGAGATAGCTGGCAAGATGTTTGACACAAACGACATAGAAAGCTTTGATAGCTCAAACGACTCAATCTACAGAAAGCTTAGTTTAAGTGCGCTTGATGATTTGGTATTTTTATTTAAACGAAACGGACAATTTAGAGAGGCTATCTTGCTAAACAGATACCTTTACGAGATCAATCCAAACAGATACGCTCTAAATATCAGCTCGCTTTATGAGCGAGCAGGAAAGCTAAAGGAAGCATACGAAAATTTCCCAAAAGAGCTAAATTTAGGAGCAAAGCCGTCTGATATAGAGGTAAGATACTACCAAAGAAAAGCGGCTTGGATAATAATCTCACAAAGAGACGAAGCGCTAAAAAATGAGGCTAAAGATATCTTAGGCAAGCTCGAAAAAATGCTGTTTTCGCATAGCGAAGACAATGAGCCTCTTTGGTTATGGCACTTTTATAACATCAAAGCAAATTTATACGAATGGGAAAATGACTTCGACGAGGCTATCAAATTTTATAAAAAATGCTTATTTGTGCCGGCTTTAGGTGCTTTTGAATACGGAGCAAGCTTTGTAAATATGGCTATCTCTTATAGACTCAAGTTTATATCACAAAATTTTAGCGATATAACAAGCATTGACACCGCTATAAAATTCGGCAAAATCGGGTTAAGCCTGAAGCAATCAGTAGGCGATAGGGATGAGCTTGCCATATCTTTGCACAATCTTTCGCTAAATATGCTTTATAAAATTTTAATTGATCCCAATGAAGATTTATACCAAGAAACACTAAATTTAGCAACTAGGGCGCTTGAAATTTTAGACGAAACGAACTCGGTTAAAAGGCTTGGGATAGTACTGGTTGAAAATTTCATTGCTTCATCTCTTTTAGCTCTTGATACTTCGCGTATCAAAACAAGACTGCAAGAGAGCTGCGGACACATAAGTGCTGACGAACTTGCTCAAATCAAGAGAATATATTTTGAATTTAGAAAAAACAACGCTATAGAAAAACTTGAATTTTTAGAAAGTTAGTTTATCGAAATTTGTGAGATGGCAAAAAATTTACTAGGCGAAATTCTTTGATAGTGATTTATTGTGGTTGTTTTGAGAATTCAAACATCAAAATAAGAAGTAGCTAAAATTTGCTTTAGCTACCCGCGCTGTTGTTTTTTGTGACAATTTCCTTTGTTGCCGCATCCGCAGTCTTTTTGCTTAAACTCTTTTACATAGACAAAATAACCTGCCGCAAGTGCGATAACTATAAGAAAAGTTGCTTCTAATCCGCTCATTTTATATCCTTATAAATTTGAGCAAGAGATTTTACTCTCGCTCAAATTTTAATTATTTCATATCTTTTGCTTGAACCCAGATAACTGCGTCTTGGCTTAGCTCTTTGCCCTTATACTCTTTGTCAGGACCTACGCCAAGAGCTGCAAATCCCCACCAGCCTGCTTTTGGTATACCGAACGTAAATTCGCCTCTTTCGTTAGCTTTAATAGTAAGTGTTACAAAGCTATCTTGTGGGGCTTCGAATTTGCCTTTTGGATTTGTCATGTTTTTCTTCATGTCAATAGCGTGGTTCATATACTCAACTTCGATTTCCGCAAAAGGAACCGGCTTTCCTTCTGATTTAACGATACCCGTAAATGTGCTTCCCGCCCAAATTGAGTAAGGTTTAGTTAAAGGCACGATCTCGGCTTTTAGTCCTAGCTCGGCATCCCAATCAGTCGGAGCGCCGCCTACGTTTACGATCATCTTTGTAATTTGTTGAATATATGCTTCCTCGTTTGCTTCATAGTAAGGCGCTGGAGTTAGTGCAAACACGTGATCGCCAAGACCTCTTGCTTTATATTCAGAGTCATATCCCATGCCCGCGTTGTGGCTACCTTTAAATTTCATCTCTTTTAAGGTAGCTAGCATATCTGTCTTTTTCTCTTTGTGAACTACGAAAAAATCAACCACTTTTTCTCTGCTTTTATCCTCTTGAAGACCCATATCCATAGTGTGCTCATCAGCAAACGGGTGAGTGAAAACTAGTTTTAGAGGTATAGTGCCACCTTTATTTAGTGCAGATTCCGGAGTGTAAAGCATTTGAAAATGAGCAAATGCAGAAGTAGCTAAAGCGCCTGCTACCGCAGCTGAAACGATAACTTTTTTAAACATATCTATCCTTTTTGTGAAATTTAAATTATTGTGCTATATCTTTTGATTTTACAATTACTTCGTGCCCTTCTCCGGCAAAGAATTTAGCCTCGTATTCGCCCTCAGGCTTTTTAAACGTGAAGCTGCTATCTTTATCGAATTTGCCCTCTATGATGACTTTGCCGTTTTGAATAACGGTAAATTGTACGCCACTTGCGCTTGATCCGTCGCTAAAGCCGCCTTCGCAAGTAACGGTATCATCTCCGTTGTCAAAGCAACTCATAAGAGCGGTATGAGCAAAAGCAGATGAGCTCATAAGAGCAACTACAAATGATGAAAATAGTAATTTTTTCATTTCTTCTCCTTTGGTTATTAAATTTATCATTTTTTAATTCCTCCGCTCCAGTTTATGCGTTTTTCAGGAACAAACCAAAGCACCAAAACCGCCAAGAGCATTATAAAATAATATATACTCATAGCCGCAAGTCCGCTTAGTCCAAACGCTTGCGAAATACTAAAAAATAGCGATGAAACAACAAGTGCAAGCGCAAACGGGAAGAATATCCCAAAACACATCCAAAAGTAGCTGTTCGTCTGCATCTTAACAACGATCATCGTAGCGATACAAGGCGGAGTAAGCAACATAAAGATAATGATAGAAGCCGCGTGCAAAGGCGTATAGCCACTATTTTTAGCCATCTTCTCTTCAGGCCTTAACTCTTTATCGCTACTTAGCGGGACAATCACCTCAGGCTGAGCTACGGAGGCATCATCCTTGCCTGTCTCATAGATGCTTCCAAGAGTCGCTACGGCTGATTCTCTAGCGGCGAAAGAGCTTAAAAACGCTACGTTTATCTTCCAATCAAATCCTGCAAACTGCGATATAGGCTCAAGCGCGCGTCCCGCCATACCAAGGAGAGAATTTTCTATCTTATCGTTTTTTTGATCTCGTAAAATTTTATTTCTAGCCGTTGAAAGCTTTCTAAGAGCGGTATTTATAGATTTTGCGTCTTTATCATCCTTTGGAACTCGCAAGAATTTATAAAATTCGGCATTTTTAGCCTCATATTTCTCATCTACATCCTTGCTTCCACCCATCTTTTTAGCTCTATAGCCGTCATAAAAATTTAAAAGCGCAGCAACCTCATCTCTACTGTCGATAAGCTCATAATAAGCGGTTTTCTTAGCCACTTTATCAAATGTTGCTAAAATTTTCGCCTCTTCTTGAGCATAGTGTTCTTGTTTTTCTTTTGAAATTCCCGGAAACTGCAAAAGCGCAAAAAGCACGATAGCAACGGCTATAACGATAGTGCAAACCTTTTTGATATATATCCAAACTCTCTCTATCGATCTTAATATCACGCCCTTAAATGTAGGCAAATGATAAGGTGGCAGCTCCATAACAAAAGGTGCCGTTTCACGAGTTTTAAGTATGGTTGAAGTTAAAAATTTCGCTATCACAAGTGCTGCTAAAACGGTAACCGTAGAGATATAAAAGAGCATTATGCTCATCTGTGTCGGGAAAAACGCACCAAGTAAAAGCGTATAAAAAGGCACTTTAGCAAGACAGTTCATAAGCGGAACGGTTAAAATAGTAGCCATCCTTGCCCTATCGTCTGCGATTCCCTTTGTCGACATGACTCCCGGCACAGCACAACCGCCTACAAACGCACCCCCAAGTACAAGAGGTAGAGTGCTCTGCCCGTGAAGTCCAAATTTTCTAAAAAGTTTATCAAGTATAAACGCCATCCTAGGCATGTAGCCGACGTCTTCAAGTATGGCTATCATGGCAAAAAGTATGAAAAATATAGGCAAATAGTTAAGTAGCGCAACGGCTGAATTTACAAGCCAATTGGCAAGATCGGTGATCATAGGAATTTGTGCTATATTCGCTTCTGGCGTAATATCTGTAACGAAATTTTTAATCGCCGCAAAAACAGGCCATGTATAGTCCGTTAGCTTATAACCAAACACAATGCTACTTTCATAAATTATAAAAATAATTGCAAGCAAAATAGGGAAACTAAGCCATCTGTTTAAGACTACTCTATCGGCTTTATCGGTTAGAGTAACTTCGCCTTTTTTGGTCTCTTCTACGCATTTATGAAAGATGATATCGGCACTTTCATATCTAAACGAAGCCAAAAAGCTCTCGATATCTTTATCAAAAGTATCGTGAAATTTGGTTCGCCCACTATCGACAATATCGTTTACATTTGGGTTTTTGGGCTTGATCAAATCTATAATGGTTTGATCTTTTTCCAAAGCTTTTATGCAAAGCCATCTTTTGCTTATATTTTTATCAGTAAATTTAAGGCTGCTTTCAAGCTCGGATATATAAATTTCAAGCTCGTCGTAGTTGATTTTAAACTCTTCGTAGTTCTCTTTAAGCTTCCGGACATTTCTAAGAGCTTCAAAAATTTCCTCTTTGCCTTCGCCCTTTGAAGCGCTTGCGCATATTACCGGACATCTTAAAAGCTCGCTCATCTTCTTATGATCGATAATAATACCGCGTCTTTTAGCTACATCATGCATATTTAGCACAAGCACGACAGGCACGCCTATCTCTAAAAGCTGAAAAGTAAGATATAAATTTCTTTTTAAATTAGAAGAGTCTATTATGTTTAAAATCACATCGGGATTTTCATTGATGATAACCTCTTTAGCTACCTTCTCTTCAAGCGAATAAGAGCTAAAAGAGTAAGTTCCGGGAAGATCTATCATCTCTATATCAAGATCACCGACGCTAAAAAAGCCCGATTTTTTATCTACCGTTACGCCAGGATAGTTTGCGATATGCTGATGGATACCGCTTAGCATATTAAATATAGTCGATTTTCCGCAGTTTGGCTGCCCTGCTAAAGCTACTTTTATCTCCATGTTACACCTATGCGCTTTCTTTTAGGAGCTCTTCTACTTCAATAAGCTCCGCTTCGCTTTTTCTAAGTGATATTAAGTAATTATGAATTTTAAGCTCTACGGGATCATAAAGCGGCGCTTCTCTTATGACTTCTATAGTAGCGCCTATAACAAATCCCATATCTAAGAGCTTTTGTAAGAGCTTTCCCGTGGCATTTAATTTTGTTATTTTGCATTTTTTGCCTGAACTTATAAGACTAAGGTTCATCAAGTATCCTTAAATATAATAACCGATTTCGTTATTATATTGCATTTAGCCTTTAAGTAAATTAAAATGATAATTTCTATTATTAAAAATTTTAAAAAATATCTTAAGTATTAAATATATTTTATCCGCTTAAACTATCTAAGCGGATAAATTTATCAAAATGCTCTTTTATAAGGCTTTTCTACGAGGTCTGTTACACCTAGCTCGCTCATTGCAAGCTGCGAAAAATTCGGATTTCTAAGCAGCTCTCTTCCGTAAGCAACTCCGTCACATACATCGCCAAGAAGCAAGGCTTCGCCTTCACTAGCGGTAGTTATGAGTCCAACGGCTATAACAGGTATATTTACAGCTTTTTTAATGGCTTTTGCATAAGAGCACTGATATAACGGCACAAGGCGAGGCATAAAATCAACTTTTTCAAAAAATCCGCCTGAAGAAACATGTATAAACGCCACTCCTAAATTTTCAAGCTCGCGCGCCAAAGTAACGCTATCTTCTATACTCCAGTCGCCATTTACAAAGCTATGTGCGCTTATCCTAACTCCTACCGGGATACTCACAGCCGCTTTTACTTCGGTTAAAATTTCTCTTAAAAGCCTTGTGCGGTTTTCAAAGTTTCCACCGTAATCATCACTTCTTTTATTGATATTTGGCGACAGGAATTCGCTTATGAGATATCCGTGTGCAGCGTGAATTTCGATGATCTCATATCCCGCTTTTTGGGCTCTAGCGGCAGCTTCTATGAATTTAGTCTTAATCAAATTTACATCATCCAAACTCATCTCTTTTGGAGTTTTATATCTGTCGCTAAATTTAATCTCACTTGGAGCGATCGGCTCGCTATTACACTCGCTCTTTCTGCCTGCGTGAGCTAGCTGGATAGCCATTTTAGATCCGTATTTGACGCACTCTTTAACAAGTTTTGCGTGATCTTCTATCTGCTCATCGCTCCACAGACCAAGGTCATTATGCGTTATCCTTCCTCTTGGTTCAACGGCAGTCGCCTCAACGATGATAAGCCCTACTCCGCCAAGCGAACGCGCCGCATAGTGAAGCTTGTGAAAGCACCTTGGCATTCCGTTGTCATCTTTTGCCTTATACATGCACATAGGTGGCATAACTATGCGATTTTTTATCTCTACATCACCGATCTTAAACGGCGTAAAGAGAAGCGCCATATCTTTTTTAAGCTCTTGCATATCGCCTCCTTAAAAATTTAAGCCTTATGCGCATCCCAAGCTAAGATAGTATTTCCTTCTTCGTCTTTTGCGATATCGCTCATACCCATTATATTGTATCCGCAATCCACATAGTGAATCTCACCGGTAACGCCGCTTGCAAGGTCACTTAACAGATACATAGCACTCTTGCCGACATCTTCAGTTGAAACGTTGCGCTTTAACGGAGCGTTGCATTCGTTATATTTAAGTATCATCTTAAAGTCACCTATGCCGCTTGCCGCTAACGTTTTGATAGGTCCTGCACTGATAGCATTTACGCGGATATTTTTAGCCCCTAAATCATGCGCCAAGTATCTTACCGAGCTTTCAAGCGCGGCTTTTGCTACACCCATCACGTTGTAGTGAGGCACGAATTTAGGTCCGCCAAGATAGGTTAGAGTAAGCACTGAGCCACCTTCTTTAAGCACGGGCATAACCGCTCTTGTAAGACTTAAAAGCGAATAAACCGAAGTTCCCATAGCGATATCAAACGCCTCTTTACTCGTATTTATAAACTCGCCTTCAAGCGCCTCTCTTGGAGCAAAAGCCACGGCATGAACGATGAAGTCTATCTCGCCAAGATCGGCTCTTATCTTCTCGGCTAACCCATTTAAATGCTCCTCGTTATTTACGTCAAGCTCATAGACAAATTTGCTTCCAAGTTCTTCGGCAATTGGCTCAACGCGCTTTTTAAGAGCGTCATTTAGATATGTAAATGCAAGCTGCGCACCTTGAGCGTGACACGCTTCAGCGATTCCGTGAGCGATTGATTTAGCGTTTGCAACGCCTACTATAAGACCTTTTTTGCCCTTCATTATCATTATGTTCTCCTTAAAAATTTAAATTATAAAATTTAACATTATCCAACAAGTTATAATCATCACGAAATAAATTTGAATATTTTAAAGCTAAATTTAGCGCACTCAAAGTTGGTCTAAATTTCGGCAAATTCATTCAAATTTACTCGCGAGATAAAGCTTTTATTAAATTTAAAAAATTATGCGCATCCCAGCTTGCAGTACCTACCAAAACCCCTTTGCAGCTTTTGATTTGTGCGATCTGGGCGATATTTTTAGCATTCACGCTTCCACCGTAAAGCAAAGGTGCAGTCGTTAAAGTAGATAAGAAATCTAAAATTTCAGCTATCTGCTCGTTTGTAGCGCTCTTGCCCGTGCCTATGGCCCAGATCGGCTCGTAAGCTATAGTCAAATTCAAGTAGCCTAAATCGATATTTTCAAGCTGTTTTTTTAAAAATTCCTTTGTGCCGCCCGCCTCGTTTATCTCTAGGCTCTCGCCTATGCAATAAACTATATGCCAGCCGTTTTTTACCGCAAATTCAAATTTCGCTTTTAGCATCTCTTCGCACTCACCAAGCACCTCGCGCCTTTCAGAGTGCCCGATGAGAACGCAATTAATGCTAAATTCATCAAGCATCGCCTTGCCGATCTCGCCCGTAAATGCTCCGTTTTCACACGGATAGAAATTTTGCGCGCCAAGAGTAAATTTATGCTTTTCATCCTCAAAAGCGGTAAATGGTGCAAATACTACCACATCGTCGCTTGAGCTTAAATTTTCATCTAAAATTTGAGCATACTGCTTAAAGCTAGCCCTTGTGTGATTGCATTTTAAATTTGCTGCGAATTTCACGATTCACGCGCCTTTCTAAGAGGTTTTATGCCAGGAAGCTCTTTGCCTTCGATTAGCTCAAGGCTAGCTCCGCCACCCGTTGAGATAAAGGTCATCTCATCGGCATTGCCCGCACGCTCGACTACATCGGCGGTATCTCCGCCTCCTACAACCGTAGTGGCATGAGTCTCTACGATCGCGTGGCTCATCTTGATGCTTCCTTTGCTAAATTTATCCATCTCAAAAACACCCATAGGACCGTTCCACCAGATAGTTTGAGCATCGGCTAACACCTCTTTAAAAAGCCTCGTTGAGGCAGGTCCTATATCAAGCCCCATCCAGCCGCTTGGAATTTCTTGAGCAGGCACGTATTTGACGGCACTGTCTTGTGAAAATGTCTGAGCCGCCACCACATCAACAGGCAAGTAAATTTTAACTCCAAGCTCTTTTCCCTTTTTTAAAATTTCTTTTGCGTCCTCTATAAGATCTTCTTCAAGAAGCGAATTTCCGATATTTTCGCCAAGAGCTTTTAAGAAAGTAAAAGCCATTCCGCCGCCGATTATTAGCTTATCAACACGCGGAAGTAGATTATGAAGCGCTTGAAGCTTGCCGCTTACTTTTGAACCGCCCACAACGGCTACAAACGGACGTGAAGGATGTTTTATCAAATTTTGAGCGAAATTTATCTCTTTTTGAAGTAAAAATCCGGCAGCTTTGTGGTTATCGTCATAAAATTTAGTTATCGCTTCAACAGAAGCATGAGCTCTGTGGCATACACCAAATGCGTCATTTACGTAAAATTCACCAAATTTTGCAAGTTCTCCGGCAAGAGTCTGGTCGTTTTTAGTTTCGCCCTTTTCAAAGCGCAAATTTTCAATCATCAAAATTTCACCGCTTTTTAGATTCTCGGCCTTGCTTTTAGCGTCTTCACCGATCACATCGCTTGCAAATTTCACATCCCTATCAAGAAGGCGAGAAAGCCTTTTAGCTACATTTTTAAGCGAAAATTTCTCTTCAAAGCCGCTTTTCGGGCGACCAAGATGGCTTGCTAAAACGATAGAGCAGCCGTGATCAAGGCAGTATCTTATGGTAGGAATTGCGGAGCGAATTCTCCTATCGTCGGTTATGTTTAAAAATTCGTCCATAGGGACGTTAAAATCGCACCTTATAAAGACTTTTTTACCGTTAAGCTCAAGATCGTTTATCGATAATATATCGCTCATCTTTAAGCCTTTTTCATAGCATGAACAGCCATATCCACAAGGCGCTCGGAGTAGCCCCACTCGTTGTCATACCAAGCCATAACCTTTACCATGTCACCGCAAATAACTTGCGTAATATCGCTTGCAACGATAGAGCTATAGCTTGAAGTCATAAAGTCGCTTGATACTCTCTGATCGTCATCTACGAGTAAAATTCCCTTCATAGCGCCATTTGCGGCGTTTCTAAAGGCGTTATTTACATCTTCTACGCTTACTTCTTTATCCAAAACCACGGTTAAATCAACCATAGACACGTTAGCAACAGGCACCCTAACGCTTTGTCCGTGCATCTTGCCTTTAAGCTGAGGAAGCACTTTGCTTATGGCTTTTGCGGCTCCGGTTGTAGTAGGTCCGATATTTAAAGCCGCAGCGCGAGAGCGTCTAAAATCTTTTGCTTTTACATCAACCAAGCTTTGCCCGTGGGTGTAGGCGTGAATCGTAGTCATAAGACCCTTTTTGATGCCAAATACGTCATCAAGCACTTTTGCGACAGGTCCAAGGCAGTTTGTCGTGCAGCTTGCGTTTGAGATGACGGCTTCGCCTTTGTATTCGCTTTCATTTACGCCTATAACGTATGTAGGCGTATCATCCTTAGCGGGTGCACTCATGATAACTTTTTTAATGCCGTTTTTAAGATAAGGCTCGCATTTTTCGGTAGTTAGATAAGCTCCCGTACATTCAAGAACCACATCAGCCCCGCAACCGGCAAAATCAAGCTCATTTGCGTCTCTTGTTGAAAAAACTCTAATTTTTTTACCGTTTACTTCGATATAATCATCACTAAGCACTTTTACATCTTGCTTAAATTCCCCATGCACGGTGTCGTATTTAAGCAGATATCTTGTCATATCTCTTTTTGCCGTGTCGTTTATAGCGACTAGTTCCACATCATCGCGCTGTAAGATTATGCGAGCGGCACACCTTCCGATTCTTCCAAAACCGTTGATCGCAATTTTAACCATATGTGTTCCTTAGTATAAATTTGCCAAAATTTTACACATAAAGAACTTTAACCCTGCTTTATCACGGGAATTTTTGCTTAAGGCTCATCTTTCAACTCGTTTTTACCTCATTTTTGATAAGCTTTGCTTTTAAATTTAAGAGGTTAAGGCGCAAGATGAAGTTGGCATTTTTCGGCGGAAGCTTTGATCCGCCGCATTTGGGGCACGATACGATAGTAAAGAGTGCTTTAAAGAGTCTTGATATAGATAAACTTATCATTATGCCTACATACATAAGCCCTTTTAAGAGTGAATTTTCCGCTCCGCCCGAGCTTAGATTCAAGTGGATCAGTGAAATTTGGGGTGATTTAAAAGGCGTTGAGATAAGCAAATTCGAGATAGATCAAAACCGCCCCGTGCCTACGATAGAGAGTGTTTTGCATCTTTATGAAATTTATGATATCAAGAAATTTTATCTGCTAATAGGCGCTGATCACCTTGAAAATTTACACAAATGGCACGATATAGATAGACTTAAAGAGCTAGTGGAATTTGTTATCGCCCAGCGCGATAAAATTGAGATTCCAAAGATACTTCACAAGATGAATATGCACGTTGATATCTCCTCTTCGCAGATACGAGCAGATCTAGCGCAAGAGGGACTGCCTGAAAAAATCAAAGATGAAGTTATAAAATTTTACCAAGGATTAAAATGCAAGAAAGAATCGACAAAATAGTAAAAATTCTGGATGAGAAAAAGGCTGAAGCGATAGAAGTTTTTGATATGAGAGATCGTGATTATTTCGTTAAATTCGTAGTTATCGCAACGACGATGGGCGAAAGGCACGCTTATGCCTTAACGGACGATCTTAAAATAGGACTTAAGCCTTATGGCGAAGAATTTTTGGGCATTGAAAGCTCTCCTGATTGGGTTGTAATCGATCTTGGCGATATCTTAGTACACTTGCTAAGCCCTGAGCACCGAGCCAAATATAACATCGAAGAGTTTTTAGCAAAGCTAAAAGAGCAAAGAGAGTAGATAAATTTAGCTCTGTCAAGCTTGCACGGCTTTGAAATTTAGCTTTTGCCTGATCGCCGTGCAAGTAAAATAGATAAAAGAAGCGAATTTTGGAAAAGCTTGATTTTCTTTTTATCAAAACGCAAAGCATGATATCTTTTCTTGATATGCTTTACTTTGCAAGAGTTTTCTTGCTCGTTATCGCGATCATTATTTGTATTAAAATTTGGCTTAACAAAAATAGGAATTTAAAAGAATATCTGTTTTGTCTTGGAATTTTAATATTTTCTCACATTATAACGCCGCAAGCAAGCAAAGTCTTAGAGCTTGATGAGTGGGACAAGCTAAATTTCGTCTTTATTTTGCCTCCTAAATCAATTTTAACCCCAAATATCTTGTTTTTCTTCTTCATATCTTTATTTTTTTGGTATTATTTCAGAGATAATAAATTTAGGAGATAAAGTAAGATAAAATGGACACGATAGAGTTTAAGTTGGATAAATTTGACTTTACTTTAGGAGTTCAAAATGACGTTGTATCAATTCTAATCAACAAAAAACATCTTCTTGAAACAATAAAAAACTATGAAATTCCATTTGCCAACAGAGAAGGATATGAAAATTTAGCAGGTGGATACTCTTATCTTCATAAATACGACTTTCAAAGGCTATTTCTTAACGCAAATTTAGATGAGAAAGTAGTGTTGCTAGGCTGTCCGTGCGGCACGTATGAGTGCTGGTATCTGGAAGCTAAGCTTAAATTTGAAGAAGATAGCGTCATGCTTTGCGATTTTAAAAATAGACAAAGACGCGACTGGATCTATGATATAAGCTTTAAATTCGATAAAAAGCAGTTTGAAAGCGAGATTGCAAATATCAAAAATTTACTTATCCAAGAGCCTTGCGAAGAAAAGAAAAGCAAGTTCGCATTTGAAAACTAAATCTCAAACGAGCAAGAGCTTAACTTGCCGCCTTCAAAGCCTTTCTTAAACCACTGCATTCTTTGTTTTGAGCTTCCGTGCGTAAACGAGTCAGGCACCACGTGCCCTTGGTATTTTTTCTGAAGAGTATCATCGCCTATTGCGCTTGCGGCATTTAGCGCCTCTTCTATATCGCCGTCATCTAAAATTTGATACTTTTGCATATAATGAGCCCAAATTCCGGCATAACAATCTGCTTGAAGCTCAACTTTTACCTAAAGTGCGTTTTGCTTGCTTAGATCCTTGCTTTTTGCTTTTAGGCTGTGAATTTTGCCAAGAGTGCCCGTGATATTTTGGACGTGATGACCTATTTCATGAGCTATGACATAAGCCTGAGCAAAATCGCCGCCGGCCTTATGCTTGCTAGCAAGTTCGTCAAAAAAGCTAAGATCAAGATAGACCTTCTCATCGGCAGGACAATAAAACGGACCAACTTGTGAGCTTGCAAAACCGCATTTGCTAGAAACGGAATTTCTAAAAATAACAAGGCTTGGCTCTTTGTATCTTGCTCCATGCTCGCTAAAAATTTTACTCCACACGCTCTCGGTTTCGGCTAAAACGGCAGAGACAAATTCTACCTTTTGACTCTCATTTGGATCATTTAAGCTCTTGCTTACGGAAGCTCCGCTTGGCTCAAGCAAGGCTAGCGGGTTAAATCCCATGAAGTAAGCCACGACACCGATAGCAAGCACAACCCGTCCGATATTTGAACCGAGCAAAAACCTAACAAGCGGCAAAAGGGCCCCCATGGATACACCGCCACCGCTTGCCCTTCTATCTTCGATATTTGAACTTCGTCTTCTGCCTTGCCATCTCATTTATCACCTCAACTTCGTTAAATTTACAGATCTCATAGCGATAATATATAAAATTTCAAGTCAAAATCGCTACGACAAATTATTTTATTCGGCTATCTTTTAGTCTTTTAGCCTCATCGCAAGAATGCTTCTCGCCAAGCTCGCATGCTCTTTCATAAAGCCTTAGAGCCTCTTTAGGCTTGGCTACTATACCTTCGGCTCCTTTTTCGTAGATATACCCAAGCGCATAGCAAGCAAGCTGATCTTCGCCCTTGCAAGCCATATCGTAAAATTTCATCGCCTCAAGCAGATTAAACTGAGCACCGCTTCCTCGCTCATACATATAGCCGATGTTTGAGCAGCTATCTACATGTCCGTTTTGGCAAGCTAAATTTAGGTATTTAAAATAATTGGCCTCGTCTTTTTTATCTTTATACGCAAGAGCTAAGGCTTCGCATCCCACACCGTATCGTAGCTCGCAAGATCTCTTATAAAGCTCAAAAGCTCTGTTTTCGTCCTTCTTAACGCCAAGCCCGTAAGAGTACAAATACCCCAAATTCCAGCACCCGTCGCCTAAATTCATATCGCAAGCCTTGTGCATATAAAAGCTTGCTTTGGCGTGATCGGGTGTTGATTTTAAAGAATACACAACCCCCGCATACGAACAGCCCTGCGCATTATCAAGCGCGCAAGACTTCTTAAGAAGCGTTAAAATCCTCTCTTCGTTTATTTCATTCATCTCTAAATTTAAAGCAAGCTTCAAACAAGCTTTAGCATCGTTTTTATCGCATTTTCTCTCAAGTTTAGCATAATCTTGTGAAGCAAATAAGGCTAGACAAAGCATTAAAAATAGCGCTATTTTTCTCAAATTTCATCCTTGTTTTGAATTTAAGTATTTTACAAAACAGCTGCTAAATGACAGATAAACGACTATATCAAAGCCAAAATTTAACCATAAAAAATCCGCTTATAAAAAGCCACACAAATAACAAAAAGGCTAAAATAAACGGCTTTTTGCCCGCATTTAAAAGCACGTCTTTTCTGATAGTCGTTCCAAGCGCACCCATAGCGATACAGAGCAAAATAGTGTCGATGAAGTTTATAGTAGACAAAATTTGCTTTGGGAAAATAGGCAAAGAGCCTGCAAAAACGGCCGCCAAAAACCAAAGCGCAAAATAAGGCACGAAATTTTTTATACCGGAGCCCCTTTCTCCGCTTTGTCTAAAGCTAAAAATTCCAAGCATTAGTAAAAACGGAACGAGCATAAGCACTCTTAACATCTTCATGATCACAGCGCCTGCGCCTGCGTTTTCACCTATACCGGCCGCTGCTCCTATCACGTGAGCGACCTCGTGAAGCGTAGAACCCGTAAAAAGCCCCATAGTCGCTGCATCAAAGCCTAAAATTTCACTTCTAAATAAAATAGGATAGACAAACATCCCGATAGTTCCAAAAAGCACTACCGTACTAACCGCAACCGCCACGCGATCGCCATCTGCCTTGACTACGCTTTGAGTTGCAAGAACCGCCGCAGCTCCGCAAATAGAAGCACCAGAGCTTATAAGCGTAGCGCTTTTAGACTCTATGCCCATAGCGCGCCCAAGAAAAATACCTAAAAAAAATGTAGAAAAAACCACTATGAAAGCTATCAAAATACCCAAAAATCCAACCTCATAGATGTCTTGAAGCGTTAATCTAAATCCAAAAAGTATGATACCAAGTCTTAAAATTTGCTTTGTAGCTATGGTTAAAATTCCGCTATCTTTAAGTATCGTAACGGCCGATTTGAAGCTATTTCCGATAATCATACCAAGCAAAATAGCTATAATAAGCGGACTTAGCTGAAACGTCTTAACAAAATCCAAATTTGACGCAAAATAAGCCGCTATAGCTAACCCAAGCAGCAAAAAAACGGCTTTGATTTTCATTGTATTCATATTGCAACCTTAAAAAAGGAAGAATTTTAACAAAATATGCTGAATTTGAGATTTGATAATATTTTTAAGCAATTAAAGTAGTCCCGCAGTAAAACTATATAACTCTGCGGGGTAATTAGCTACTTACATACTGTCCTTAGCAGTTATCCCCATAAGCGCTAAAGCGGTTTTTACCGAGAGGGCTACGACTGCAAAGAGCTTTAGTAGCTCATCTTCATTTTGGCTTCCTACAACGCGATTTTCGTTATAAAATTTATGAAAATTTGCGGAAAGCGATTTTAGATAGTCGCAAATTTTCTGCATTGCACGAGCATTAAACGCATCTACAAGCACGTCATTTAAAGAAAGTGCTTCAAAAAGCAAATTCTTAGCATCCTCACTTAAGCTTTTAAACTCAATGTTATTTACATCATCTATACTTTTACCCGCTTTTGCAAAAATTTGATTCACGCGCGCATGAGCGTAGTTGATATAAAAAATCGGATTTGAGCTATCTTCTCGCTTTAGTTCATCCACATCAAATTCAAGATGCGTGTCGCTTTTCTTACTTAAAAACATAAACCTAAGCGCTTCATACCCTATCTCAGCAGTTACATCGCTCATAAGCACCACATTGCCCGAGCGCTTGCTCATCTTAAACTGCTCGCCGTTTTTAAGAAGCGAAACCATCTGAGTTAGCAGCACCTCAAGCCTGCTTTCATCATAGCCCAAAAAGTGTATCGCGGCTTTCATTCTAGCGATATATCCGTGATGATCTGCACCCCAGATGTTGATATACCTATCATATCCGCGCTCAAATTTGTCATTGTGATAGACTATGTCGCCCGCAAGGTAGGTTTCACGCCCATCTTCTCTAACTATCACGCGATCTTTTTCATCTCCCACCTCGCTTGATCTTATCCAGATTTTACCCTCATCCTCATAGATGCCGCCGCATTTTTTAAGCTTTTCAAGAGTAGCTTGAAGCTTGTTATAATAACTTCTCTCGCTAGCCCAATTATCTATAAAAATTTTTGCTTCAGCCAAATTTTGTTTGATGAGACCCAACACTATATCTTTGCCAAATTCTGCAAGCTCTAAATTTCTACTTTCATCATAAAAAATTTCTTTGCCGAATTTATCGTTTGCTTCGCGTGCGATATCTAAGATATAATCACCTCTATAATACTTTTCAGGATAATTTACTTCTTCTTTAAAAAGCTCTTCGCGAGCCCTAAGACTTATGGAAATTCCAAGCAGGTCTATTTGGTTGCCTGCGTCGTTTATATAGTACTCAGTCGTGATATCCTTGCCGATATAAGCTCCTACGCGAGCTAATGTATCGCCAAATACAGCACCTCTTACATGTCCGATATGAAGCGGTCCTGTTGGATTAGCGCTTACATACTCTATCAGTATCTTTTCTCTATCCGCTCCGCCTTTTGCGAAATTTTGAGGATCTGCAAGGCTATCGCTGGCAAGTCTATCTAAAAATTTGCTATTTAATTTAAAATTTATATATCCGTTTAGTGCGCTTGCTTCAAGAATTTCGCTACCGCTAAATTTAGAAACGATCTCTTCGGCTATGATTTTTGGAGATTTCTTAAGCTCTTTTGCAAGAGAAAAAGCAAGAGGCGTGGCATAATGCGCCAAACTCTTGTCTTTTGGCTTTTCTAATACAAAATCATCGCTTATGTATTTTTTTATCTCATCTATGACTAAATTTTTCACTCTTATCCTCAGGCGTTCTTAGTTGTCTCGTCAGCCTTAGTAGCGGTTATCGTATCTTCTTTTTTCTCTTCGACTTTTTCTATATTTTCAGCTTTTTTATCGTCGCTTTCCATTTCCGATTTAAAGCTTTTTATGCCCTTGCCAAGTCCCTTTGCAAGTTCAGGTATCTTCTTTGCACCAAATAGCAATACGACTATAAGAAGTATTATAAGTAGTTGTTGGACGCTTGGACCCATTTTCTCTCCTTTAAATTTTTCGTAATCTTATCATAAATTTTAGCAATCTATCCAATTATTAATGGTTTGGCGTAAATTTATATTCGCACTTTTTAGCTTCATTGATTTTAAAATCGCTCTTAAATTTTCATAACTTTTTTCCACATCATCATTAATAAGCAAATAGTCATACTCCAAGATGTGCTCCATCTCACCGGCTGCGTTCATAAGGCGATTTTCTATCATTTCGGCAGTATCGGTTCCCCTGCCTTCAAGCCTACGTCTAAGCTCTTTTTTATCCGTTGTCGTGATAAAAACGGAGGTGATCAAATTTGCAAATTTCTCTTTGGTTAAATGAAACCCCTGAACATCAACGTCAAACACGACTATTTTGCCCTCATTTAATGCCGCAAGAACAGGTTTTAGAGAAGTTCCGTAATAGTTTTTATGCACATTCGCCCATTCTAAAAAGCTTCCCTCTTCAATACCCTTCTTAAACTCATCTTCGCTTATATAGTAATAATTCACTCCATCCTTTTCACCATCTCTTATCTTTCTGGTGGTAGATGAAATAGAAAAATATAAATTGCTCTCTTCGGACAAAAGCCTGTTTAAAAGAGTGCTTTTACCGCTTCCGCTTGGACCGCTGATGATTAAAATTTGTCCTTTCAAATTCACTTTTCCTCAAACGTTATATTTATCTTTATATTCATGCCTTTTAGTGCGTCTTTTATAGAGCTTACACTTAGCGAAGTAGCGATATGCTCGGTGATTTTATGAGTTAGTTCGTTTTTTACATCCGTTTGGTTTATTTGCACCGCTTCTTCGTTGCTTTCTTCAAGAGCTCGTTTGATCTCGGTTTCGCTTATCTGATCGATATTTTCATAATCCGATCCGTCAGATTGATAAATTTTAAAATCTTCAATTTCCACTTTGCTAGAAGCCTCTTTATCTTTGGTCGCAACAAACTCTTCTTGCTCTTTTATCTCAAATTCCACTTCGTTTGTAGCATCAAATTTTTCATCATCTAATTCAGCGTCAAATTCATCAGGCAACTCAAGCTTTTGAGCGAAATTTTGCATATCCTCTTTTGCGGATTCGTCTAAAGATTCTTCATTGACACTAAACTGCTCAAACTCTTCTTGCAGCTCTTCTTCAAATTTAGCGTCTAAATTTTCTATCTCGTCTATATCATTTTTAATGCTTTCTATCACGTCAAGCTCTTCGTCATACGCACTCAAAGAAAGCTCGCTCATTAACTCGTCGAATTTTTCTTCTTTAGGCTCTGATTTATCCTCTTCATCTTGCTTTAAAGGCTCATCACTAAAGTCAAATTCTTTTAACAACTCCTCTTCGCGGGCTAGCATTTCAGCCTGCATAGCTTCATCTTCTGTTTGACTTAAGTTTTCATCCTCGGCAACTTCTTTAGGCATATCATCAATTGATTTTACAAGCTCGCTCAGCTGCTTAGTTAGTTCATCATCTTTTAAATTCGGTTCATCAAAACCATCTTCATGAAATTCAGAACCCAAATCCAAATCATCAAGAGCAAATTCTTTATCTTGCACCTCATCAATCTCAGGCAGATCATCAAGCATCTTATCGTCAAACTCATCTATAAATTCGCTCTCTTCAAGAGGCGCTACGAATTCCTGAGTATCTTTAAATTCTTCAATCTCACTTAGCTCTTCTTCTTTTGGACTTAATTTTTCCATCACAGATACGAATTCCGTCGGCAAAAAAGGCTTAAATAAGACTTTATCTGCACTGGCAAATTCAGGTGAGTTCTTTGAAGCAAGGTATAAAATTTTATCTGCAAGGTTTTTTAAATCAACATCCTCTATCTGAGTGTCGCTATCAATGATGAGCACGTCAAAAAGTCCGCTATCAAGCATGTCTAAACTTGCAACCTCGACATATTCGCAACCCATTTTGCTTAAACTAAGCGTAGCCAAGCGGGAAACTGCGGGATTGTTATTAACAAGCGCGACTTTCATGAAGACTCCTTTGAAAAAACCTTAAGAAGGTATTTTAAGATATTTTTGATTACTCTTAGCTTAGTTTAAAAAACAAAGAGGGCATGTCGTTTATCACTCTAAGCATAAGCTCGCTAAAAAGCTCCATCATACCCGTTAAAATAGCTATAAGCACGACAAACCCTATAACGATTTTGATAGGATAGCCTACGACTAGCAGGTTAAACTGCGGCATGGTTTTCATAAGCATCCCAAAGATAAGATCAGACAGCAAAGAAAGCGCAAGGATAGGAAACGACATGATAAAGCCAAACATAAAGAGATTTATCATGGATTTTGAAGTGTAGTGGACTATATTTGCGCTTGGGTAAAATTCGCCAAGCGGGATATGTGTGAGTGAATTTGCAAAAAATAACAACAAAAGATGATGTCCGTCAAATGCCAAGAACGTCATCAAGGCAAGAAAATTTATGATATTTGACATCACGGGCGAGTTTATACCCGTCTGAGGATCAAGCACGCTAGCCATAGAAAATCCCATAACCATAGAAATTTGCTCGCCGGCAAGCTGAAGTATGCCAAATACAATAGCTACAAGCAGTCCTGCACAAAGTCCAAGCATAAGTTCGCTTAAAATTTCAACTGCAAGATAGTAAATTTCGCCGTTTTTAACGCTTGCTACGGGGAATAAAAAAATCGTTAGAAAAAACGTTAAAGCGGTTTTTGCAGAAATTGGAATTTGAGAGTGTCCAAAAAACGGGAAAAACACTATAAGCCCGCTTAATCTGGCAAATAACAGCATAAAAGTTATCACTCTATCTGCGCCGAAAAATTGAACTATCTCCATACCGCTCTTTTAAAATTTTTATCTATTTTACAAAATTTTACTTTGTTTTGGCTTGAAATTTTAAATTTGCAACAAGAGATTTAAGCCCTATTTTGAGCCTAAAAACTGCTTTATAGTTTCTACTTTGTTAAAGTATTTTTATAATCTTAGGCTTGAGACCACTTAAAGTAAGACTACGAGTTATTTGTTTAAGCGCTAAAATAGACCGAAATTAAAGGCCTTTACGACATTTAATAAGAAATATGGGCTTACTCTTTGACTTTTGATTTTAAAAATTTATATGAAATTTGAGCGTTTATGGCTTATATATGCAAAAACAATATATAGATAAAAGAATATACTAAATGGAAATTTTTGCCAACTCTTTGTTGTCAAGCCTATATTGATTATCACACTTTGCGGCTAAGTCGTTATCATGCGTTACTAGCACAAGTGCGGCATCGTTTGCTTTGATATATTCAAAAAGCGTGTTCATTACGTCATTTGCAGTTTGTTTGTCTAAATTTCCGGTAGGTTCGTCGGCAAATATTATTTTTGGCTTTTTACATAGCACTCTAGCGATACTCACGCGCTGCTGCTGCCCTCCGCTCAATTCGCCTACTTTTTGATTTAAAACATCTTTGATTTTTAAATTTTCGAGGATATTTTCATCTATATTTTGACTCGATAAAATTCCTGCAAGTTCGATATTTTCCCTTGCGTTAAAGCCTTTAAACAGATAGTGCGCTTGAAAAATAATTCCGAAATCAAGTCTGCGAATCTGCAAAAGCTCGTTTGAATAGAGATCATAAAGCGACTTGCCTTTATAAATAACCTCGCCCGTTTTAGGCTTAAGCAGTGTTGAAAGTATATGAAGTATAGTTGATTTCCCGCATCCGCTTACGCCTAAAATAGCCGAGCTTTCGCGGGAATTTAAAGATATATTGACATTTTCAAAGAGCGTATAATCATACGCAAAGCTAAGATCTACGCCCTTTAAAATTTCCATTTTTAAGCCATTTGCGCCGCAACTTCCGCCGCAAAATCTTCGTTTTTCTTCTCCAAGCCTTCGCCAAGCTCAAATCTAACGTATTTTACGATCTCAATTTTACCGCCAAGCTCTTTGCTCTTTTCAGTTATTACTTGCTCAACAGTTTTCTTATCGTCCATTACGTAAAATTGACCCAGCAACGTAAGTCTTTGATCTAGTACGGTATTGTCCGCAAAAAATCTTTCGATCTTTCCAGGTATGATTTTATCCCAAATTTTCTCAGGCTTACCTTCGGCTTTTAGCTCTTCTTTTATAGCGTCTTCGGCTTTTGCTATGACATCATCGGTAAGTTGCAATCTACTTGCGTAACTTGGGATGTGGTGAAGCGGTTTGCCAAGGCGAACCAACTCTTCATTGTCTTTTTCAAGCTCGGCTTTAAGAGCGATAAATTCTTTTTCCACAAATTCTCTATCAAGATCTTTGTAGCTTATCACACTTGGCTTCATAGCGGCTGCATGCATACACAAATTTCTTATGAAATCCTCTGCTTTTTGAGCTGTTTGAGCGCTATCGCAAGCTGCAGCAATAATAACGCCGACACGTCCGTTTGAGTGCACATATCCGTTTACTACGCCGTTTTCATCTACTTTAACCGTCTCAAAGCGTCTTACTACCAAATTTTCGCCGATTGTAGCGATTTGACCCTTGAAATAATCTTCAAATTTAACACCGTTTATAACGCTCTCATTAAGACTTTCTACGCTAGAGATAGAGTTTGCTTGGATATGAGCGGTAGTGTCTTTTGTAAGGTTTTGAAATTGAACGTTTTTAGCAACGAAATCAGTTTCTGAATTTATCTCTGTAATAGTTGCTTTCTTGCAGTGTTCGCATACTTCAACCGTTACAAGACCCTCGCTTGCAAGTCTGTCGGCTTTTTTAGCGGCTTGTCCAAGACCTTTTTCGCGAAGTATGTCTACGGCTTTTTCCATATCGCCGTTAGCTTCGGCTAAAGCCTTTTTACAATCCATCATTCCGGCTCCGGTTGCTTCACGGAGCTCTTTTACCATTTGTGCGGTTATTTCCATTATTCTTCATCCTCCGCTTCAAATTCTTCTTCGCTAAATGCCTCTTCTAGCACAGCATCTTTCTCATCTTGAGTAACCTCTTCTTTACCTTCTTCGGCTACGCCGCCGTCTTTTTCAAGTTGTGAGCGTCCTTCGATGATAGCCTCAGCCATCTCTTGGCAGAAAAGTTGAACCGAGCGGATAGCATCGTCATTTCCTGGGATTGGATAGTCGATTACGTCAGGATCGCAGTTTGTATCTATCGGAGCAACTACAGGGATTTTTAGTCTGTTAGCTTCTTGGACTGCTATTTTTTCTTTAACTGTATCGATAACAAAGATCATATCAGGTGGAGTTTTCATATTTCTAATTCCGCCAAGGTAGGCTACAAGCTTCTCTTTTTTTCTTCTTAGCATTAAAGCTTCTTTTTTGGTTAGAAGATTGATTGAACCGTCCTCTTCCATAGCTTCGATAACTTCAAGCTTGCGGATTGATTGGCGGATAGTTCCGAAGTTTGTCATCATACCGCCTAGCCAGCGGTGATTTACGTATGGCATACCGCATTTTTCAGCATATTCGCCAACTGTTTGACCGGCTTGTTTTTTTGTTCCTACAAAAAGGATAGTTTTACCCTCTGCCGCTGCGTCACGAACGATGTTGTACGTGTAGCGGAAGTAGCGGATAGTTTTTTGTAGATCTATAATGTAGATACCTTTTCTCTCGCCAAAAATGAATTTTTTCATCTTTGGATTCCATCTGCGTGTTTGGTGTCCGAAGTGAACGCCGCACTCTAGCAAATCTCTCATTGTTACCATATCGGTTCTCCTTGTGCGCTTTTGCGCGAAATTTAGGTTTCTCCTCCACACCCATTAACGACAAATTTGCACTTGTCGCAACCAAATTTTAGGATTGGTGTGTGTGAATTGAAGCTTGGATTATACTGAAAGCAATATAAATTTAAGCTAAATTTTATGAATAGGCTTTGGTTAAAAGCAAAATTATTAGTAAATTTTAATTATCAAAATTTATAGGCTCCAGCACACTAAACTAGAGCCTATAAATTTCAAACACAATCGCAAATTTACTATCACGGTCGCAATAAAATCACTCGAAAAATCCTTTTTTAACAAGCTCTTTATCTTTCACGCAAAACTCACCTTTTGCGATTACATCTTGAACTGCCATATCTTCATCAAAGCTTGTAAAGTCAGCATCAAAACCGACTTTTATAGAGCCTTTATTTTCTAAATTTAAAAATTTAGCCACATTTTTTCCCATCAAAGAAAAAGCCTGAGTGTGAGTTAAAATTTTGTTTTTAACCACGTCTCTTAGCACGTCTAAATTTGCGCTGCAACTTGCACATCCGTATCCGACCAGAGCGCCACTTTCATCAAATTTAGGCACACTTCCGTTGCCATCAGAGCTCATCGTCATCATGTCTAGTTTCAAGCCCTTTTCAATGCCGTAAGCTATAACTTCATGAAGCGGAGCAAACTGACTTCCGCCGCTTGTGATATCAAAAAATCCGCCCATCTTTTGCAGTTTCAAGCACTCATCAAAGAGATCTTTTGTCCTGGCACAATGTGTCGGAGAAAAGTACTGAACAGGAAATTCGCAGTCTTTTAGTATCCTAAACACCGCATCAAGCTTGCTAGATAGTCCGCCCATGTGCATATGCATCACGCCGCCTTTTTTGGATATCATGCCTCCAATTCTTATCTGAGTTAGTATTTTGATGAGCTCTTCATCGGTCGGATAACTGCTTCTGTTATCCGACATTGCGATTTTAACGCCTCTAACTTTATCGATTAGCACTAAGTCTTTAGTAATACTTCCCGTAAAAGTAACAGTCGGCGTAGCGTATGAACCGGTGTGAATAAATGTCGAGATGCCCTCAAATTCAAGTGCTTTTGCTTTGGAGTAAAGATTTTCAAGACTTCTGGTACAGCCATCAGTGCCTAAAACTCCAACGACAGTCGTGATACCGTGTTTTACGATTTCGCTTAATTTAATTTCAGGAGTTCTTGAATGATATCCAGCTTCGCCTCCTCCACCCGTGATATGGACGTGCTGATCGATTAGCCCGGGAGCTAAAATTTTGCCTTTAAGATCGTAAGTTTCAAGGCTTTCACAGCGGAAATCAAGCCCTTTTCCAATAGCTAAAATTTTACTTCCGCCCACAAGCACATCGCTATCTCCGACATGCTCAGGGGTAAATAAATTTGCATTTTTAAGTAGTATCATGCTCACTCCTTTAAATTTTAAATGTAGATTTTTTATTTTAGCAAATTTAAAGAAATTTTAGCCTTTATGCAAAATTAAATCAAAGCTTTCCAAGCTCCATAAACATCAAATTTTCACAGCTTTGCTCATCACCCAGATCGCAGCCTTGCTTAAAAAACTCCTTAGCCTTGTCTCTATCTTGCTTCATATGAGCTTTGGCTTTTGGATTAGTATTTAGCGCACCTACGTTATAACAGCCTCTTGAGTGATGCATCTGGCAAGCTTTAGCGTGAAACTCTTCGGCTTTTTTGAAATTTAGCTCAATACCTTGCCCTCTTACATAAGAGCGCGCAAGCTCGTAGCAGCCTTCAGGAGTGCCGTATTCGCAAGCTTTTTTAAAGAATTCGTTGCCCGCTTTTTTATCTTCTTTTATGCCTTCGCCTTTGAAGTTAAACACGCCTAAGTTAAAGCACGCCATGCCGTCTTCGCCGTTGCAAGCTTTCGTTAGAAGCGCGACAGCTTTTGCGTAATCTTTCAAATCGCTATAAACCATAGCAAGGTTATAACAGCCATAGACGTTATCGCCGTTGCAAGCTTTTTCATAGAGGTTTACTGCCTTTTGCATGTCGTATTTAACGCCTCTTTCGTTTTCATACATGGCGCCAAGGTTATAGCATCCCTGCATATCGCCCTCATCGCAAGCCTTCTCGTAAAGCTTTGCCGCCTCTTCGTATTTGCCATCTACATACGCATCATCAGCCTTGTTTAAAGTCGAGGCAAAAAGCGCTGCCGCACAAACCATCATGCAAATAATCTTATTCAAATTTGTCCTTTGTGTGAAATTCTAAGGACGTGATATTAACAAATCATCTCTTTTTAGCGGATTAAATTTATCGTTTATTTTAGATTTTGAGCCTTATCGCAGCTTGATTTAGCCCCAAGAGCGCATGCTCTTTCGTGATAAAGAAGCGATTTTTGCATATCTTTTAGCGCACCCTCGCCTTTTTCATGCATCTTTGCCGCCATAACGCAGCTTGAAGCCGTCTCAAGCTCGCATGCCCGCTCGTAAAATTTAAGCGCCTGCACATGATCTTTTATGACACCGTTTCCGTAGTAGTACGAATTTGCCAAGACTATGCAGCTATAAGAGATCTCGCCATCACAAGCTTGCATGGCAAATTTCGCAGCAAGCGCGAAGTCTTGCTTAACCCCTCTGCCCTCATAATAAGCGCTCGCAAGTCTATCACAGCCTAGTAAATTTCCACCTTCACAGGCTTTTTGATATAACTTCACGGCATTTTCATACTTAAGCTTATCGTTTGAAAAGTAAAAATTACCAAGCATAATACAAGAGTCTAAAAGCCCGCTATCGCAAGACTTTGTTAGAATTTCTATCGCGGCTTTTTCATCTCCTATGCGAAAGAGTCTTTGTGCTTCTTGCAACTGCGCGCCAAAAAGAGTAAAGGCTAATAAAACAATCAAAGCTATCTTTTTCATCATCTCACCCGCTTAATTGCACTTCCTCTTCAATCTTCATCAAATTTATAAAAATTTGTCTTATATTTTCGCGCTCATCTTCGCTTAATGAAATTTGCTCGCAGTTTAAGAATTCCTTTACCAAAGCTTCGTTTTGAAGTCTTTCCGCTCCAAATTTCTTGGCGTTTTGAATTATTCTTACCACTCTTAAATCCTTAGGCGCAAATGCTTCATATCCCATTATGCAGTCCTTAAAGTATCTTAAAAAATAAAATTATAAAACAACAAAACTGAATTATCAAAGCAAAAAGAGGCGATCGGAACTAGTCCGATCAAGAGAAAAGTTATTTTTTTACGTCAATTACAAGAGTTGCCGAAAGCGTTTCTTCATCGCATTTATTAGCATCGGCATAAGGAGCTTTATACGTAGCTTCCAAAAGCCATTTGCCCTCTTTAATAGCTATTACTTCAATCATTCCTTTTAAGTCCGTAGTTCCTAAAAACGTATATTTACCTTCAGGAAATCCCTCTATAGCGCCCGTGACCTTAGCAACTTTAGCAGGTTTGCCGTTAGCGAAAAACTGAACCTTAAACGGCTCTCCGGCTTTAATCTTAGTTACATCGCTTAATGGCACGATCTCGGCAATTTGACCTATCGGCTTATAAACAAACTCATCGATCTCGCCGCCTTCTACAACAATATCTTTTGCGGTCCTTCCTATGTATCCGCAAGACTCGACATTCTTTACATTTTCTCTGGTGCCGTCCATATGCCACTTGCCGTCTTTATCTTTTGTCCAAAAAGTAGGCTTATAATCGCCCGCTAGGACGTAAGTTCCTTTTTGAAGCTTTTCGCCCTCATAATGATAGTTTTCGCCAGCTTGCTTTAAAACGGTTTTGGCACCGCTTTTATCCACTATATATAGCGGAGCAAAAAGACTTAATCTCTTCTCGGCTATCGCTTCAGGTTTTGGGAAGCTATGTCCGTAACCGATGTCGGCGCTAAATTTATCCATATTTTTTCCTACGACCCAAAAATCATGTGCAAAAGCACCGCTTAACGCACCTGCTACGACTAAAGAAATTAATATCTTCTTCATTGCTATCTCCTTGTGAAATTTTTAAGATTGGACAAGCAGAGTATAACACAACTGATAATTAAAATCAAATTTTGTTTAGTTAAAAAATTAAATAATAATTTTAAATGAGAAATAAAATAAAAAAGTTAAATTTCTTATTTTGCAAAGCCTATTAATAATTCTACAAATTTAAATATTGAAATTTAATCACCAATATCAAATCAACAATCAAGCAGCCAAGCTTAATCGCTATCTCGCCATAATAAAACCCGCAAATCTTCCCGTAACTCGCTCTCTGCGATAGGAAAAATACCTCTCATCGCAATGCGTGCAAATTTCATCAAATTTTACGCTCTTTACGCCAAGTTCCTTAAATTCATCAGCCAAAGCGGCGTTTATATAAAATTTCCCATCGTTTTTGTATCTATTAAACTCGCCAAGATCAAGCCCGCCTATATCATAGCAACCGCCTTTGATATTTGGTCCAACAAAAACGCTTAAATTTTGCTCGCTGCACCCAAATTCGCGCTTCATTAAATTTACGGTATTGGTGCAAATCTTACCTATGGTTCCCGCTCTTCCCGCATGGATAGCAGCCACAACCTCACGCACCTCATCCACAATCAAAATAGGCGAGCAGTCAGCCACCAAAACGCAAAGCGCAACGCCTTTTAAATTTGTGATTATGCCGTCGCAAGGCGCTATTTCATCATCTAAATTTCTAATTATTTCCACGCGGTTTGAGTGAATTTGACGCATGAATTTTAGATTTTTTATCTCCACACCAAGCAAATTAGCTAAAATTTCTCTGTTTTTAGCTACATTTTTAGGCTCGTCTCCTACATGATCGCCTAAATTTAAGCCTTCATAATCTCCTACGCTCACTCCGCCAAATTTGCTAGTAAATCCACCGTAAAAACGCTCATTATCAAGTACTAAATTTACACTAGCGTCTTGCATAAAAACTCTTAATAAAGACTTGCGATATGATCTATCTCTTCCCAACTCATCTGCTTTTTAAAGCCAAGCTGGTGAGCCACGTAGCGCGCTAAAAGATCGCTTTCGATATTTACTCTTCGGCCTATTTTAAACTCGCTAAAAAGGCTCTCGCGAAACGTTATAGGAATGATCGTTAGGCGCACTCCGTTTGGCGTAACCTCATTTATCGTAAGGCTTACCCCATCCACGCAGATACTGCCCTTATTTGCCATTAAGTGCATGATATCTCGCGGCAAATTTATATAAAAATCCACTCCGTTTTCATGCCTAACTATCTTTGAAATTTCGCCTAGCGCATCGATATGACCTTGTACTAAATGCCCATCCACTCTATCGCTAAGCCTCATAGCAGGCTCCATATGAACCCGCCCTTTTAAATTTTCAGTCGCTATAACGGCTCTGGTTTCCGTACTTAGCTCTACACTAAAGCCGCCCGCAAAAAGCTCTATCACGCTTAAGCAAGCGCCATTTACCGCTATACTATCGCCTAAATTTGGTCTATGTTTTGCCTTTAGTCTAAGCTTGTTTTGAGAATAGCTAACAACCTCGGCTATCTCGCGAATAAGTCCGTTAAACATAATTTAGCCTTTAAATTTTTAAAAATTTTACTAAATTTCTACTCACAGCAAGCTTATGATTTTATTTTTAATAGCCACTAAATTACAAACCTTTATTAAAAGCTTAATTTATCATAATCAGCTAACCTTTATAAGTTTTTGGCTAAAATCCCCCTTATTTTTAAAAGGCAAATTTAGTGGATAATTATGATGTAGTCGTGATCGGCGGCGGTCATGCGGGCATTGAAGCTTGCACGGCGGCTGCAAAAATGGGTAAAAAAACACTTCTTATAACAATTCTAGCAGAGCAAATCGGTGCAGCAAGCTGTAATCCCGCAATCGGAGGACTGGCAAAAGGTCATCTCGTAAAAGAGATAGACGCGCTTGGCGGAGCTATGGGGCTTGCAACGGACGCTACGGGAATTCAGTTTCGCGTGCTAAATGAGAGCAAAGGTCCTGCGGTTCGCGGTTCAAGAGCGCAAATTGATATGGATAGATATAGAGTCTATATGCGAAATTTGCTTTTAAACACTCCAAATTTGGAAATTTCTCAAGAGATAGCAACTGAAATTTTAACTCAAAACGGCGAGATAACAGGCGTAAAAACACATCTTGAAAATACGTATGGAGCCAAAAAGCTTATCATTGCCACCGGAACTTTTTTAAACGGGCTTATTCACGTTGGGTTTAACAAGCTTGAAGCAGGTCGCGTGGGTGAGCTAAGCTCTACAAATTTAAGCTCAAGCCTTGTAAATTTAGGGCTTAAAATGGGCAGGCTAAAAACGGGAACTTGTCCAAGGATAGATGCCAAGACGATTGATTTTAGCGTGCTTGAAAAGCAAGGCGGAGATGAAAATCCAAAGCCGTTTAGCTTTAGAACCGAGAATTTTAACCCTACCCAACTGCCTTGCTACATCGCTTATACAAACGACATCACGCACGAAACTATCCGCTCAAATTTCGATAAAGCACCGCTTTTTACGGGGCAAATCGAGGGTGTCGGACCAAGATACTGCCCAAGCATAGAGGATAAGATAAATCGCTTTGCAGATAAAGAGCGCCACCATCTTTTCATAGAGCCTCAAACCCTTGAAGCGACTGAATACTACATCAACGGCTTTTCAACGAGCCTTCCTTACGAGGTGCAAGTTAAGATGCTACGCTCGGTAAAAGGCTTTGAAAAGGCCCGCATAGTTCGCCACGGATATGCTATTGAATACGACTACGTCGAGCCTACCGAGCTAAAACACAGCCTAGAAACCAAAAAGATAAAGGGGCTTTACTTAGCAGGGCAGATAAACGGCACGACAGGCTATGAAGAGGCGGGTGCGCAAGGACTAATGGCAGGCATAAATGCGGTTTTAAGTATCGATGAAAAAGAGCCTTTAGTCTTGCGCCGAGATGAAGCCTATATAGGCGTGATGATAGATGATCTGGTCACAAAAGGCACAAAAGAGCCTTATAGAATGTTTACCAGCAGAGCAGAATACCGCTTGCTTTTGCGCGAAGATAACGCGATTTTAAGACTTGGCTCATACGGACGCGAGCTTGGGCTGATAGATGCAAAAACTTATGAAAAAATAGAAAGCATAAGAGCAAATTTAGCTAAAGGGCTTGAAATTTTAGAAAGTCGCGAGCTAACTCCGTCAAAAGAGAATTTAGCTATGCTTGCAAGCTTAAATGAAGATATCATCAGCGAAAAAATCACACTTCAAAAGATAGTCGCCAGAAAGAGCTTTAACGAAGAAAAACTACGCAAACTAAATGAATTCTTTGAAAATTTAGACGAAGCTAGCTTGGAGCAAATTTTAATCGAATGCAAATACAAGCACTACATAAACGAACAAAAAAACCAAATTGATAAAATGAAAGATATGATGAGCGTCAAAATTCCTGAAGGCTTTAGCTTCCGCGGTATCAGCGGACTTAGCAACGAAGTGGTAGAAAAACTTGAAAAATTTGCGCCGCCTACGCTATTTGCAGCAAGTGAAATTTCGGGCATTACACCTGCTGCGATTGATATTTTACACATTTATATTAAGCAATTTTGTCAAAGTCAAAATAAAATGAGAATAGGAAATAAAAATTGATAATATATACAATAAAAAATGAGAATGGAAATGAGGAGAAACAAAACCACTAGGAATATAATCCCGGAATTTATGGCAAAAAATCCTAAAGATATTTTTAAAATTCTACTCCCAATAAGACTAATGCTTAATAGTGATGATTATGCAAATAATAAATTCAAGGTTATAATAAAAAACCATGAAAAAAATTATACTTTTAGCTACAATCTTTCTCCGGAGCTACTTTTTACTCATTTTCCTGTCAGGAAGTATTTCTTAAATGGGTGTAAAACAACAAAAAATAATTAATAGTGAGATACAAAGATTTAACTTTAATATCAATACTTATATGATAAATAAAGATAACACATTTAAATTAGAAGAACTGATAGAAGAAAGTGAAATTTTTTATCTTTTTGATAAATTATTAAATCCATATCTAAAATACACTAAACAAATATATTGCTATTATATTTGTTTTGACAATTTCAATGTAATAATCCCGCACTATGCGGTTGCAATATACTATTATTTCAGATTTACTAGTTTAAGAGAGGCTGTATTTAGAGATCAACTAGACAATCTGCATCAAGGAGCATATATTGAAAACAATAAGGCTACAATTATACTAAAGCAGAAAAAATCAGACGAAGATGCAGCTCATATACATCGCTTTGTATGCCAAGAGTATTCCAAGAAATGTTTTGAGGACATCAGTGCCTACATACAATCCTATCTCAATTATATGAAAAATAAAACAGTGAAAAACATGCCAATAAAAGCAAAATTTCCTATTATGGATGAATTTAGAATTGAATCTAGGGCATCACTCATTAATGATAAGCATGGCAAGCTTACTTATTTCATACATGAAATTATTAATGATTACTCAAGCCTCGGATTCACAAAACTTCTTAAAATAATTCAAAAAGATAATATTATAAAAAGCATGAAAGATTTTTCGTCATTACCCACAGTGAAGTCTATGATGCTACATGACACAACAGAGATACTTAAAGAAGCGTCAGCGACTCGTGCATATTTTTATAACAAATTTATAAAGACAAAAATTTTTCTTGTGGAAGCTTATGCGGCATAGAAGTAAAAGAAAAAGAAGAAACTATTGATAGCATAATAAAAATATTACAGATAAAAGAATACGCTTTAAACAATACGCCAATAGATCAAAGCACTACCGAATCGCAGATTAAAGGCGTAAGCACAATAAGAAAAGTTGTGCTCGGCACAAAACTAAAAGAATATATCATGAAGAAAATTGACGACGAACGCATTAAAAATTTTGAAGCATTCAATAAGTATATTGATTTTTTAAAAACCGAATGCAACATAGAAGGTTTAGTCAAAAATAATGTTCAAAAGCTACCACAAATCATAGACCAAAAAACCGGAAAAGTTAAACCAAAATGCAAACTAAATCAAAGAGAAAAAGAATACATTACAGCAACTTTTAAGTACAATAATTTACATATAGGGTTACTGGATATTGAAAATGGGGAAAATTCATCGGCAAGTACTTGGGTGATTATTTCAAACAATCCAGTAGCACAAAATACTTTTGATTTTTTTATAAATTTATATTTTATAGATGATATGACGATAGAAAATATAAAAAATATATATAAAAATACTCCTTTAAAATTTGTAACAAAAAATCATGAACATACAAAAGATCTATCAAAAAGAGATTTAATTAGATGGGCAAGTGGACTATTAAGCAAAATATGAAACTAGATATTGCTTATCTATAAATTATTAAACTATATTATTTGTTTATAAATTCTTACGAATTGCCTATGTACAGTATAGTGACATCCGATAACATCGGCTACATTTTTTTGATTTACAATCTTATCAATACTTCTTAGATATCTAATCGCGGACATAACTTCGTTTTCACTTATTAATCTGCCTATCTTATTTTGTGGCGGTATAAGACTACCTACTATTTCTTTATACCAGAATGGAATATCATTAAAACCATGTATAAATTCTCTATAGGTTAATTTATTTTGTTTTATGAAATTTAACAAATTATTAGGGTAGTTTTGAAAAAGATAATACACCATCGCGGTCAATACGAAATCTTTTTGTATTGACAAAGTCTTTTTAGAGTTATACAAATTAAGTTTGTTGCAGATTGTTTTATACTCATCTAATAAAGGAAAAAAATCAAGCACTAAAGGTCTTATGTTGTTTAGCATGCAACACAGTTTGGTAAAAATCTGAAATACAAAAAGTGAATTAATTTTTTGTTTATCAATAATAAAATAACCCCCATCAAGTCCCATTTGAAACCATCGGATGGCCTTTAACCCATATTCAAAATTACTATATATAGGCATAGTAGTAGTTAAACGTAAATCTCTATTGCATTTGCTGCAAAAACAAATTTCTTGAAAATAATTTATCTTATCTAATCTAACTTCTTGATAACAACTCCAGCATCTATCAGTGAGAAATACTTTATGCTTAGTGCAGGCATTATAAAAATAATATCTCCAATACTTTCTATAGTAAGGAACTGTATCTTCAGATAAGCATTTTGGACAAAACATTAGTCCATGATGCGTGCGCTTGTCTTTTAACTTTCTAATCTGCTTGGATGGATAAAGACAATTATTGCAAGAAAACAGATGCCCTTCTTCGCTTCTAAGAGACATTTTTAAAACATTTTGTTTGTCTAAACCACTCTTTAAAGATATATAGTCAAATAGCTTTTCATCATATAAAAAATCTATATCTGTCCTACTAACCAAACTTCCTTCTTTTTTGATAAACAATGTAAAAAATGAAGAAAGTTTTTGAAAATGCTTAGTCGCCATGCGAGTAAGCCATGAACTCAACAACTCATCTTCAAGAGGATGCGGAACAACTAAAAAGAAATAATCCTCAACCCAATTATTGACTCTTCTTTGCTTCTTCATGTCATAGCTTAGGCAAATACTCTATATCAGAGACTATAATTTTTTCTCTCTTTGATTTTATTGCTTTTACGGCAGCTTTTTTAAGCAAATTAACAGTTTTGCCAATCAATCCTTCCGACTTATGAAATAATGCACTTATAATCTCCGCATCGTCTGCCATATTGGAAGCCTCTTTTAAAGGCAAACATCTTTCGTAAGTTGCTATAAATGAACGAAATTTTTTGTCATTACTCCATCTTGGTAATTCTATCGCAGGAAATCTGGACTCAGTTTCTGATCCTATAGATAATGCAGAATAAGCCTCTTTTGTTCCGGCTAAAACTATTGTTAGTGACAAATTATTGCTTAGCTGCTTTAAATCATTAATAAAAGTACGTTGTTTGTTTAAATTTCCTGTTAAAGCACTATGAATTTCATCAATTAAAATCATTCTAGTATTAAGTTTTTTAAGATGCCTTTCTACTAATTTTGACTTTTCTATAATTTTTTCAGTCAGCTTATGGGGTACAAATAACTCATTTAAAATAAGAGAGTATAACCTACTTTCATCTGGTATGGTTGGGGCTTGAAAATATATAATCGGTATTTCATATATAGACTCCTTATCATATTTCACATAGCCCAAATTAGCATTATGCAAACGATACATCTTTTTTAAAATAGCTGTTTTTCCATTGTTAGAATCGCCATAAATCAAAAGCCCCTCATGCCTCATTTGAGGTGGATCTGAAAATTTATCCTCAAGCAATTCTATTAATTTATTGGCAGCAGGATATGCTATCCAATGATCCTGCTTACAATAACTAATTCTTTCTTCGTCACTTTTTGATAAAAATTCAAAAGCTTCTGAAGTTAAATTTCTGCTATTCATTTATTCAACCGAATATATTTCATATCCATTACCGCCATCATTCTTCTCATTATTCAATTTTAATGCATCATTTTCTTCTTTATAGTCAATTCTTTCTTTATCTATTTTAAGTGTTTTTTCTTGATGTTTTTTTGAATTATGTTTTCTTTTAATTGATTTTTTCTGATACATGGCATCTAAAGTATACTGATGCAATCTATTATAAGCTTCAAATATATCATAAGATTCTAGCTCTCTTCCGGTTATTATACGCCTTGCTTCCGCTATAGAAGCTCTTAGTTCCGATAAGTTCATCTTTGGCTTTCTTATATCGGCATACGGAATAGCAATGTAATCATTTATATCTTCATCATAAATATAAATTTTACTCACATCTCTTGGATCTCTTTTGCAAACAACTCTATTATTTAAGTCCGGTTTTAATTTTTTATATTGGCTTGGTATAATCCATTTTCTAAGGTATTCACTAAAGTAAGTAATGTAATCAATAGTAATACCATTTTTTTGCACAGCTCTTCTTATTTCTGGCAACAATGCCATTCTAAGTTTCAATGTATCGGCAGGAACTGTAGGCAAAAATGGAATTGATTTATCTTCTCCTACTCCTAATAAACCTTGATAAAATTTCTCTTTAGGCGTCATGCCTAATGAACTATGTTCCGTACAATGGTAGACATTTACTACAAAATCCAAATACCACTTTTCAAGCTCATGCATAATCATTACAGCTTGTTCCTCAGAATTATAGTTACCTTTATCAGCAGTGTTAGAAAAAGTTGCTCCAGGTATTTCATGTATTTTTTTCATACATGTTCCGATTACTCTTTCTACTGCTCCCCCAAATTCAGGCCTAGCTACAGGACGATATATATCTTCAATTCTATATTCTTCACAAAATTTATGCAGACTTATACTTCTAAAATCCTTGCCGTTATCCATATGTATTTTACGAGGAAGTCCATAAACTGGCCACTCTCCTTGAATGCCATAACGCTGCATCAAATCATCTTTGGGCAAAATAGCATTGAGTAGACACTGTCCGACACTAAAATATCCCGGAGCCTCTAGGCTAATATAAAACCCATATATCATCCTGCTAAACACATCAATAGCTACAGTAATATAAGGTCTTCCTATACTCTTTCTTGTATCTTCATCAACAATCATAACATCCATCTTTGTATGATCAATTTGAATAATATCCAAAGGCATTCTTACTTCCGGAAAACGATTTGGCATTCCCCTAGTCTCTCTAACTGTTATCCCTTTTCTATGCTTGGCAATTATCTTTGGATTGACGGCGTTGATTCGATTACGTATTGTGTTTTTAGTAGGAATTTTAAAACCTGCCATACTACACTTCTCTACAATCTTATTGTATATACTTGTCAGAGGATATCGTTGTTTATTTAAATACATCTCCTCTATTACTTTTTCAATGATTACATCTACTGAATCATCTAGCCTGCTTTTGCCTTTTCCTCCGCAATACTCTCTTCTAGTTATTAAAGACGATAAAGTGCCATAATCTTCATAAAGACTAATCCATCTATATATAGTAGATATTCCCTTTTTATATTTTTTAGCTATTTTTTCTACATCTTTTGCTGTTCTATTTTCAAGCTTCAGCAATGGCTCAATAATTTTATACTTTTTCAACACTAAATCAAACTCTTCATCTTTGATTTGAGATAATGTTTTGTCAAGCCGTTTAATATTTCTAGGATCTCGTATAAGTTCATTTACCTTTACTAGCCTCTGATCAAAAGGATTTGTACTTTTTTTAAGTATAACTTCATCAAAATTCGTATAGGCCTTAATATAATATTCCACTTCTTCATAGAAAATCTTTGTGCCGATTTCAAAACTTATAACATTGCTCATTGCGTTATCTCCAAATATGAATTCATAGTCAGTTTTTCTATATCCAAGCAAGCTTTTATCTTTTTTTGAACTACTAGCATCCATATAAAATTTGAAACAATGGGATAATCAATTAGATTTGAAGTAATCTTTTTTACCAAGTCAAATGCAGTTAATTTCTTATAATATTTCAAAGCAGAAATTATTTCGTCTTCAAACTCAACTTCAATAGGATTTAATTTATATCTGTATAAAAAATCTATATTTTCCAAATATGTCAAATTTAATGATTTTTCAGTAAACAAATCAAACTCTAAATCATATTCATGCGCAAACTTTCTTGTAGCTTCGAATTTATCTTCAAAATATGATTTTCTTCTATCAATCTCATTAGTATATTTAACTTCGATCAAAGAGTCTTTGAGACCTAATTTTTGATCTCTTACAATATAGCAATCTAAACTATAAGTCATGTTTCTGTTATTGAAGTGTATTTTTATTTGTGGTTGCTCATAATACGATATAACATTATCATCAAATTCTAAATACAAAAAATGATGCTTTTCTAATAATGATTCAAAACCAATAGACTTATTATTTTTTACACTTGGAAAATGTCCAGTAACTGAACGATAATTTTTTTTAATTTTTCGTTGAGGAAATGTAATATAGTCTCTTGTCATAATCATTTTGAATCTAAAAACTTAATTAACATTATCATACAAGAAATATACTTAAGCATTTATTTTATAATTATTCTTCGTATTATCACTTTATAGTTATCAATAATAACAGTCTAAACTTTTATGTACAATAATTACTTGTAATAAAAGTTAGTATTTTTCAAACATAAAAAGTTTAAACTGAATTAGACTTAAAATCTTTGCAATACATGAAAAATTACTTTTAAATAGTATTAAATTGACTTTGCTCCTAAAACTTATCTTCTATAATTTGATGTTTTGCAAAAGTCCAAACTTCTTGTATCTTTCCATTTTATTCTAAATAAGTCAATACCGGGGCTATTTAGTTTATCATTGCCTATTTTTGCCAATGAAACTACGCTGGCGACAACAAAACAATCATTGTTTGCAGCCCAATTTATTATAAGCCTGAATGTTGCGTTACTTCTTTTTGCAAATTCTCCTAAGCGCTCTCCTAACGCTTGTTTACCTATTACAATACCGGAAAGAGGGCCTTCTCCTCCCATATGCCATACTATATTGTCAGACATAGTTTCAAATACCGCCTTAAAATCCCCTCTTGACAAAGCATTTGCATAAGTGTCAAATATCTTAATGATTTGGTTACTCATAACACTATCCTTTTAAATATTTAGAAATAAATTTTACTTGTCATTATTATACTTTTTAAGTATTGACTTTACAAGTACAAACATATATAATACATAGTATTATATTAGATACTATGTATTATATATGGAGCTTTTTATGTCAAATATTTACGATCAATGTCCTTACGTGACTACTCAAAAAGTATTACAAGGAAAGTGGGCGATTGTGGTTTTGTATCATCTAAGCACGGGTACAAAAAGATTTGGTGAGCTTGAAAGGGCAATCCCTGAAGTTACTCGTACGGTTCTAACTAGGCAACTTCGTCAGCTTGAGAAAGACAAACTAATCAACAGAAAAGTTTTTGCCGAAGTTCCTCCTCACGTTGAATACTCCCTAAGCAAATCAGGTTGTAAGTTTCAAAAAGTGCTAGACGAGATAGAATTTTTTGGTTTAGATTACATTGAGGAATTAAAATCTATTGATAAATCCAAATAAATTAAAAATAATTAATATTTTACGATTACTTTTTAACTTTGGCATAAAACAGACTTTTTTGATTTATCTAGGCAAAACGAGTGAATTTTAGATAATAAGTTAATAAGACCAACTAAGAATATAATATTTTATATTTTATATATACTATTAACAATAATATAGATAATAAATAGCTAGTATAAAATAATATTAAATTAAAAAATTTATACTTTTTTTCTTGAGTATCAATAAGCAATTATAATAATTTTACTAATTTTAAAACTTAATTACGATACTTTTTACTCATAGATTTTATTGAAAAATTTATTTACTATTAAGCAATCATCTTCATTAATTATATATTCCTTTTGCTCTTTAGTAAAATTATATATTCCAAAATTTTTTATATAATTCCTTCCAAGAGAAAAATAACTTGAGGAATAATTTTTACTTATACTTGAAACATATTTCCAGAAAATGTCCGACATAAAAAGCTTATTCAAAATTTGTAAATCTTCTAAGTTGTTAGACAATGCTGCCATACCGTTATAAAAATACAAATTTTCATCTTCTGAAATATAACTTTTAAAATCTTTTCTAGCCAATTGAGGAAACAGTAGTTTGTATTTGCTTTTCTCTAATGATTGATTTCTTCCAAATGCATACCAATAAGGATAATTTTTTCCCCGCCCCTTATCTCTTAGTGATAGCTTATGTTTATTTTTTAATAGATACTCATATGCATTAGGATATTTTTTCGAAAATTTTTCTTCTGGAATCACAAAAATTTGATTCTTTTCATCATAATCATATGGAAAAATAATCTTTTCAACAAAACTATTAATTTGATTACTTTTAATTAAAAGATTAGAATTTACAATGTTTTTACAAATTTCTTTCTCTATTTTAGTATTTATATCAATATAATAATATTTTATAGATTCTTTTACTGGCTTAAAAATATAAATACTATTTTTTAAAGTAGCAATACCACTTTTTGTATTATATATATCTCCTAATGGAGTGCCAATGGTTTCTAATTTTTCAACTAAAGTTTTATTTTTAAAATACCAACCATTTTGAATTGATAATTCACTATAAAAATACTCTTGGTATTTAAAATTATCTTTTAGATGACATTTTCTTAATGGGAGATATCTAACAATGCTCGATCGACTTTTAGATAAAAAACATATTGATGTATAAGTTGTCCTTGAATTAAAGATTTGTTCATCTTCAAAGTCGATGATTTTTAACTCTGCTTGCTTTTCATGAAAATAACTTCTTATTCCTCGACCGTTAAGGCTTTTTGTAAAAGAGTTTACAGTGATATATCCAAGAATTCCTTTTGGTCTTAAAAGCTCAAATCCAATTTGAAAAAATGGTATGTAAAGATCGGGGTGCCCTGTTCCGCAAGTACTCCATTTTGACATTAAAGCTTTTGTCTTTTCGTCCATATTTCTAGAACATACATACGGGGGGTTTCCAAGTATGATATCAAAACCATTACTTGTTTTTATTTGATTATTTTCTTTATACCAATCAAACTCCAAAGAATCAGCACAATATAGATTAAATTCAAACTCTTCTTCGTCTTCTCCACACTCTATAGCAAATAATGATAGCAATATTTCTGTTCTTTCTATACTATATGCCTGGATATCTATTCCAAATATATTTTCCTTATAAATTTGCTTATAATACTTATTGGTATTTTTTCTAATAAGCTTAGATGCATCTATTAAAAATCCGCCACATCCACAAGATATATCCGCTATTCTAAAATTGTATATATCTTTAATATCATTATGTTGCTTAAATGCTTCGTTGGTTATAAATTCTCGAATGTCTTTAGGTGTATAAATTGCCCCATTCACTAGTTTATCTGATGGAGAGATTACAAATTCAAACAATTCAAGAAGATCTTCGCAAGTAAACTCTCTTTTAACTTCTCTAACCAAGAACATAAACTCATTTAAAAATTGATACTCATCTTTATCCTGTTCACATATAATTAATTTGAGTATTTTCTTATTATTATTTACTTTTAGATTATTTAAATATATATATGTGGAAACAAGGAGCCTATTTACAGGAAAAACTTCTCTATTGTACTTTTTTAAATAATTAAAAATTTTTTGATTCAATATCTCACCTTGATAATTGAGGAAATATGTCAATAGAAGGCCAAGGCTGGCTATTGGTTTCTTCAAAATGCTTTGAAATAGTTTTAAAATATGGATAAATAAAATATTTTTGATATTTTTTTATTAAATTAGCATATGTGCCATTTTTTTTGAATCTTCTCCAGGCTTCTGGAAAAAAATTTGATAAAATAAAATCAATTCCCAAAAAGACATCCATTGGATGATACATTATTCTAGGCGTATCCATAAATAGTGCCTGTCCGAAATCAATCCCAATATCTTTTATTTTTCTTCCGCCAAATTGGAAATGATAAGCTGGATGTATTTCTTTTGAAGGATTTTTTCCCTCTTGGTGTCGGTCAAAATGAATTGAATAAAAAGGATCATAGTTTTTGTTATTTGGATCATTACCAGTAATACAAATATTAAACTCCAAATAACGCAATGGATCTTTTAATTCGGGTATATTTTTATATTCTCCTTTAACTTTTATATCAAAAAATAATCTTAGATTTTCTATATTTGTATGAGACAAGTGGGAAGGATATTCTATAAATTTAAATTCTAGAGGCTTTAATTCATACTCAAAAGACTTACTTTGTTTTATTTGCCCAACTATACTTGCAATTTGATTTGCGAAACAACAAATTTTATGTTCTTGACTTAAAATTTGATTAAGTGTATTCAAATCACTAATCATATTTGAAATAAATGTTTTCTCATTAAAATCTTTAAAAATATAGCTCATAATTAGTATCTGCTTCTAATAGCTTCTAATCTTTCTCTATCACTAGGATGTATACTGATGCCTTTTGACTTATACTTTTGTTCTAATATAGAATACAACGAACAATAGCTGTACTCCTGCCATGGTTTTGGTTCTGTAGGAGTGTTAATTTTAAATCCCTCAAGAGGGTCTAAAGGTTTTTCTAATACACTACAATATGTCCAAAATCTACTACTGTTATTTTCTTTAATTGGTTCAGCGGCAACAAGTTTTCCTAAATTTGTAATTTTCTTTAAAAATTCAACTCTTTCATTGGCATCCAAATACGATAAATAGGTTTCAGTTTTTAAATAGAAAATATCATCAACTAGATGCATCCACCATCTATTCCAGCCATCTGAAAATACGCCAGTATATTTCGCTTTCTTAAAATACTCTTTTAGCTCTGCCCAGTCATCTGATTTTTTTATGTCGATCCCAAATCTTGATGCCAACATCAATTCATTAATCAAAACACCTGATGTATAAATTAAATCTTTTAATATTACCTGAGCATATTCATGGGTTGGTATATCCGGATTATCATATCGTGCAAATATTCTTTCATCCAACTCCGCAAGAGAGTCTAGTCTAACTAATTTTTTAATATTTTTTTCATTATTAATTCTTCTATATCCCTCTGCAAGAGAAATTAATTTTAATTTTGCATTTTCAGGTATTCCATTTTTGTCTATATATCGATCAAATAAATCTTGACTTGTTAAATCGACAAAATAAACTTTTTTTAACTTCTCATCAGTAGAAAATAAAACTATCGGAATATCTTTAACGATATCTCTATTTGTTACTAATGTTCTTATATGCTGAGCATAAACAGTGGCTGTAAAAGGAACTATAATTTTATTTTCATCTTCACTGGCTGTTTGATCAAGCCTTAAATCAAGCAACAATCCATCATATTTTTTTATTGTTTCTTTGATTTCTTCAGTATTAGACAACTCAATTTCGGACACATGTCTTGTATCTACTTTTATTTTATCACTTGACAACTTCTCTGCAAGAGGCTCCCTAACTTTTTTCTCTTCATCATCAACATATAAATACTTATACGTCATATTTATATCCTTTTTTATCATGTGGCAATTCAATTCTAATAGTTGTATTATAGCCTTTAATTGGCTCTTTTACATAAATTAAACCTCCATACCCAGCAATAATATCTTTAACTATTTTTAGCCCCAATCCAGTTCCAGTCATTTCCTCATGATGCTTTGCAATTTTCCCAACTGGTTCACTTGTAGTAAAAAAAGCCTGAAATATTTTTTCTCTATTTTTCAAAGGAATTCCTATTCCATTATCAGAAAATTCAAGATATATAACATTTCTGGTCTTTCCGGCTTCAACAAATATTTTTCCTTTTTGTGTATTATTTTTTTTAATCGCTTTTCTTGCATTAGTATAAAGATTAAATAGTATTGAAGCCCACTCTGATTTATGCATAGGACATGTAAACAAATTATATCCGATAAAATTTTCATTAAACTCTAAATTTCTTCTTTGTAAATCATTTAAAATACTATTTTTTAAAGACTCCACTACACTTCTCAGTTCAATAGGAGCTAATTCTCTTTGAATATTTTCAGAAATTGCTTCATCAAAATAAGAAGTATAAGTGTTTATGCTTTTAATATTACTGTCTAATCTATCAACAATCAATAACTCATCTTTATTTGTTGTTGTATTCCTAATATTTTCAATATCAGCCGATAATGCTCCCTGAAACTGCTTAATTTCATGTATAAATTCTCCTATTGTCAGTCCGAGGCCAGCCAATATTCTCAATAAATTTTTTTCTTCAAGCAATTCATGTTGTTTTTGTTTTTGTTCCTCTTGGGCTTCTTTGAGCTTTTGAGTAATACTACCTAACTTCTCTTTTATATCATCACTGTCTTCTTTACAATCAAATATTTGTTCATCTTCTTTAAGTGATGCCATGCTTTCTAATTCTTCGATTATTTCAGAAATTTTTTCTTCTGGCTCTTTTTTCCAATCTTTCTCATTGGTTCTAGTTTTAACGCCTCTTTCCGAGCTAATCTTTGTTACACCATCAGTTAAAACTTTATAGCCAAAATCAGTTAATTCATTAAATGCATCATTCTCTAGTAAGCCTTCTCTACTTGAAAGCTCTTCAAATTTATCATCTTGTCCATCTATCTCTATAAAACCAAAAAAGTTTATATTTGCATGAGTTGGTAAAACCGTTCTTCGTCTTACAGAAGCATCCAATCCTAGCCAATCGTTTAAAGGTTCTGCGTAAGGTAGCACTCTAAATCCATTTCTGTATAATCTTATTCCACCTTGTGTTTTAGCTTTTTCATTAATAAATGACTCTACTTGTGGTGATAAATGTACTCCTTTATAAACAAAATAATAAGCTCTCAAATTTACATTTCTTATATTTTTATATGGTTTATCTTTGTTTAGCAATACATCTTTGATTTTAAAATTTAACTTTTGACTGTTGATACTAATTCTCATAAAGCCTTCATCATCCACATTACCTTTTATTTCAGCCAAGGCATGTTCAAAGAACATAGCATTATCATTTGCAATTATTTCGCTAAAATTACCTTCTTTTCTTTTGCAAATAAGTTTAAATCCTGGATCTTCTGTTTTCAACTTTACTTTTGCGAGTGGAAACGGCTGTAAAATTTCAGAAGCATATCTATAAACTCTTTTAATCTGAGCTTCTGTCCATTTATCTCTTAGATCCCTTATTATTAATTTTGTACCGCTTTTTTTGTTAGGCATTCGATCTTTATACTCTATCTTATTACCAATAAACATTAAATCTTGATCGTTTTTAAAATCATCCCAGTTTATAGTTACTTCAAGCGCCTGCTTAGAGTCTTCTGTCTGTGTTACTATTGTCAGTTGTTTTCCAAGTCTTTGAGCAGCAAAACGACCTATTCCTTTTTGGCCAGCTCTTTTCCTTCTGTATGCTGGGGAGAACGGATAATGAATTTTATCGCTTGATGCTAATCGCATAAAACCATTTACTAATTGATCTTTGGTCATGCCAACACCGTCATCACTAACAACAAGAATTCCACCAGTCTCATATGAATCAATAAAAGTTAGCTTAACTTTTATTGCATCAGCATCATAAGAGTTTTTAACTAACTCGGATACAGCAGTTTCATGTCTAGCTACGAGCTCTTTGCCCAATCTATTTATTATCCCGGCATCTATAGAAAAGCGTATATTATTCTCATCAAATTTAGATAATTCAGATGATAGTTTTAAAATTTTTGAATAATTTTCAGGTTCGGCTTCAAGAATATATTTTAATTCTTCTCTTATTTTGTTTTCATCCATCTTAGTTCTTTCTGATACAACTAATCATATATAAGACATTTAATTTTATTTATGATATCATATATTCTATAAAATAGTTATTTCTAAATTAAAAGACTTTTAAAGTGTATTTCAAATTATTAATTTGAAATACACTCTCCAAATGATTTTTTATAAAGTTATTTTAAAATAAAATATTCAATCAACAAGTCTTTTTATTATCAAATTATCTTGTGCTATTATTATTTTTTAATTTATACATTTGGCTATATAAAAATTTAATACTCTATACAATATAATACCAATTTTCAAAGGATAATAGATGAAAAATCTATTATCATTGTTTACTAAATATGACAAATTTTGTAAAAAATCATCGCTTTAAGTCATAATTTAATTTATATTTATAATAATTAAAAGAGTTACAAAAAGGAGTTTTGCAAAAATGAAAAATTTGTCTATCAAATGGAAAATTTACGTTCCGCTTTTAGCGTTGTTTGCCTTGGCTATAGGCGTTATGTTCGTATTTTTCTTAAACAACACCAAAAATATACAAAAAAGAGTATTTGAGCAAAAAGAATCCGCATTTGCTCTGTTTATAAAAGAAAAAATAAACACCAAATTTCAAGTAGGCGTTATGAACGCAATAAATTTGGCTCAAAACAAATATGTCATCGAGGCCTTGTCATATCAAGATAAAAAGATAGCTAAGGACAAAATAAATGAGCTTACGAATTCCTTAAAAGAATTTTCCGACTACAAAAATATAAGAATTCACATACACACCGCTGATATAAAAAGCTTTTTAAGGCATTGGAGCGATAAATCAGGAGATGATCTAAGTTCATTTAGAAAGACGATAAAAAAAGTAAAAGAGAGCAAAAAGCCGCTTCATGGAATAGAAGTAGGAAAAAGCGGTTTGGTACTAAGAGGTCTTGCGCCGATATTTGATGAAAATGGCGTTTATATAGGCTCGGTTGAGTTTATACAATCCTTTGAATCAGTCGTTAAAGATCTAAATAAAAATTTAGGAGCGAATTTAATCATCGCGATGAATTCTTCGCTACTTGAAGTAGCCGACGGCTTAAAAGATGCGCCTAAAATAATCTCAAACAGATACGTTGTCGCACAAGATCTTAAAAATTTAGACGAAAATTTACTAAAAGAGCTTGCAAACTTAAGCGAAAGCGAAGCTGCACAGGCGTTTACTACCAAAAGCTATTTTGTAACCAAAATTCCTATGTTTGACTTTGAGGGCGCACAGATAGGATATATATTTGCCGCAGATAGCAACGAACACGTTTATGGCGATATCAAAACAGCCACGCAAGGGATGGTTGATCAGATGGTAGTAAGCGGTATCGCTACGATAATTATCACGATCGCGCTTATGATTTTAATGAAGCTCTTTATAATCAACCCTATAAACAGGCTAAAAGATCATGCAAACGACCTTGCCGAGGGCGAAGGAGATCTAACTCAAAGAATTCCTGTCGAAAGCAGCGATGAGCTCGGACAAAGCGCTCAGGAATTTAACAATTTCATAGAAAAAGTTCGCGCAGCTATCGAGGTTGCTAAAGAGAGCAGCAACGAAAATTCATCGGTTTCAAGCGAACTTTCATCCACATCCATAACAGTCGGTAAAAGCGTGGAAAACACTACTAAAAAAGTAGAAGATACGTTTAATATGTCAAGCGAGCTAAAAGATGAGATAAAAACCTCTATAGAAAGCCTTGTAATCTCCTCTGAAACTCTTAAAAACTCAAATTTAAAGTTGCAAGAAGCAAGAAACAATATCATAGAAATTTCAAATAGCGTCGAGCAGACCTCTCAAAGCGAAATGCAGCTTTCTGCCAATATGAACGCACTTAGCTCGCAAGCAACCAAGATAAAAGACGTGCTAAACGTAATTTCAGATATAGCAGATCAGACAAATTTACTCGCTCTAAACGCAGCCATAGAAGCAGCACGCGCAGGAGAGCACGGAAGAGGCTTTGCCGTAGTTGCCGATGAGGTTAGAAAACTTGCAGAAGGAACTCAAAGCAGTCTAGATGAGATAAGCGCAACGGTAAACACTATAGTAAGATCGATCTCTCAAATTTCAGACAGTATAGAGAAAAATTCAAAAGGCATCAAAGTGCTCATAACAAAAACAGGAGCGACTATAGAGGCGGTTGATTTTGCTACAGAAGCGATGAAACAAAGCGAAGAACAAGCCGCCAGCAGCATAAATGACTTTAACAAAACAAGCGACGCGATAGCCGAGGTGCTTAAAAACATGAACGAGATAAATCAGATAAGCTCGCTAAATATGCGAAATACCGAAGAGATAGCAACGGCTGCAAATCACCTTTATAATGTAGGCGAAAAGCTAAATCAAATGCTGAGTAAATTTAAAACATGATTCAATCTTGCTCTTAGCCTTAAATTTAACTTATAAATTTAAGGCTAAAATATATAAATTTTACGCTCTTTTATAAGTTCGTTGGGCAAGATGCCGAATTTCTCTTTAAAAATTTTACTGAAGTGAGCGAAGTTATTATATCCAACTATCATAGCAGCTTCCTTAACGCTTATGTCATCAGACTTTAATAATTTTTTAGAAATTTCAAGTCTCTCATTTTGCAAAAATTTATGAATACTGACGCCAAAAGAGCGCTTAAACCCGATCTTGAGTTTAAATTCATTCGTAGCACAAAGTCGCGCAAGCTCTTTTATAGTAGGCGGATTTTGTAGATTTTTAAGTAAAATTTCTTTCGCTTTCATTATATTTTTAATATCTATGTCATCAAATTTAAGCCTTTTGCATACAGATAATTTTTCACTTTGCGCATATCCTAAAGTCTTATAAACCATCTCTAAAATTTTAGACTCTATAAAAATTTCTCTCATTTTTCCGCTATAAATTTGAGAATTTAAAAGCTCTTTTAGTATTAAGCTTTGAGATGGATTTATCAAATTTGTCTTTGTATTAAATTTCTCATCACTAAAATTTAGCCCAAATTCACTCATTAACTCGTTGCTTATAATTATCGTCTGAGTTTTACAGCTTTTGACTTTATGCTCTCCGCCCGATAGTACCTCATCTTGAACGGTGCCTATGCAAAAATTAGTCGGCTTTAAAACTACACTTTTTAAATCACTGTCTATAAAAGCATGTTCTTTTCCGACGTTAAAGCACAAAAAAGACTGAGCGTTTCGCTTAAAAGAATACTTCAAATTTTCGTTATAAATGCCTTCATAAGCGCAATATCCAAGCCCATTACCCACATCAAAATATTCAAGCTTGCAATCTACCGCACTGTTTTTAAACGAAATCTCACCAAATCTCTTGTCGTTTTTTAATCTTATTTCCAAAACCACATCATTAAAAAACTTACAAAGGCTTGTATCAATACCCATATTAATTTTATCCCGTTTGCGTTAGTTTTTAATCCCTTTAGCGTTATTATCATATTGATAGTAATTATCTGATTATAATAAAATGAAGCTTAAATTTTATAATTAGGAGTAAGCTTTGAAGACAAAATATATAAAATTTGCGGTTACTCTGTCCGCCATAACCGCTTCGGCAGTGTTTGGTGCAGAGAGTATCGCTCTTGGCGAGGTTAAAGTCTTAGCAAATAAAATTAGCGAAAATTTAGAAAAAATCCCACAAAGTATAAGTGTCATTAGCGGAGTTGAGCTTGAAGAAAAGGGTATAAAAAATATAAGCGAATTAACGCAAATTTTACCAAATACCTATGCCACTACGGGTATTCATGAGGGAGTTACGGCGCGTGGACTTAACGGCTCTGCGTTTACCAGCTCAAATCCCGTAATGATTTATATAAACGGCGTTTCGCAAGCCAATAGATACGGATATTACATACCTACTACAAATATCCAAAGAATAGAAGTCTTACGAGGACCAAGTAGTACGATTTACGGCAAAGACTCTATCGGAGGCGTTATAAATATCGTACTAAAAGAGCCTAGCGAGGAACTATCAGGAAGTATCGCAAGCGAATTTGCCTCTTATAGATACTTTACCGGAATGTTTGATGCCAGCGGAGCGATCATACAAGATACCCTTTATCTTGGACTTAACGGCTCTGCATCAAAAGACGGCGGTTGGATTACAAATGAGCTTAAAGGCGAAAAAGCAAATGATAAAAAAGATCACAATTTCGGTCTAAATTTGAAATTTACGCCTACAGATAAGCTTGCGATGAAGCTATTTTTTGACACTTACCGCAAAAGACACAACGGAAACGACGGCATAATGATACCTTATGCGAAATTTAACTCCATAACAAGAGAAGATGTGAAGCATGCGGAATTTCTAAGCGATACGTACTCGATAGAAAAATCAAATTCACTCGCACTAAATTTAACCTATGATTTTGATAAATTTGACTTTACTTCCGTTACAGCGCTTAAAAACACAAAACAAAGAGGAAATTTCGATATGAGTTTTGGAGGCAAAGACTTTAAAAACTATCTTGGATTTAACGCATTTAGCGACATCAGAATCAAAGACATCTCCCAAGAGCTAAGAGTCGGAAGCAAAGAGGGGCAAGATACTAAATGGATAGGCGGAATTTATTTTGAAAACGAAACAATAGACAAAAAAAGAGTCGGACAGCAGCTTCCGCCAATGCCTCCGTTTTTGCCTAATGCAAACGAATCGGATGCGCCTTCAAAAACTCACGAAAAGACAATGTCCGCATTTGGGCAAATAGGCTATCTAATTACGCCAAAGCTTGAAGCAACGCTTGGCGGAAGATACCAAAAAATCAAAAAAGACGTAATCGTAAGATCATATTCATACCCTATCGGAGGAGCCAAAGGCGCTCCTTTTGTTTTTGAAGATGAAAGAACTTTTAATTCATTTTTACCTAAATTTGCTCTTAGTTACGCATTTACAGAGGCTCTTAGCGCATACGCTTCTTACTCTAAGGGATATTTATCCGGCGGCTTTAATCTCTTCGCTGCAGGAGGCGAAAAAGAAGACAATAGATTTGATTCTCAAACTAGCGATAACTATGAGATAGGCATTAAAGGCGCGTATGAAAATTTTAGATTTTCAGCTGCCGCGTTTTACATGGATATAAAAGATACTCATATTTATTTCGTTGATCCTGCAAATCCAAACGATATCAAAACAGGAAATGCCGATAAAGCCGTTTCAAAAGGGCTTGAATTTGAAAGCACGGCAAGATTAAGTAAGCAAATCGATCTAAATTTCGCAGCAAGCTTACTAAAGACCAAATACGGCAACTACCCGAATTTAGACGGAACAAACGCCAAAGGCAACAGGATAGAAAAAAATCCAAACTATAAATTTACTACGGGCTTAAGCTATCATGCTCCTTTTGGGTTATATGCAAGACTTGATACGAATTTAGTAGGCAAAACTTACTTCAATCCGCAAAATACTCTTATGCAAAAGAGCTATTTTACAGCCGACACCAAGATAGGCTATGTAAAGGGGAATTTTGATATATACGCTTATGTTAGAAATTTGACCAATAAACAGTATTTTTCAAACGTATTTGATAGGGGCTACGGGCTGCTTGTCGCTTACGATAAGGGTAGAGTCTTTGGGCTTGGGGTTAGATATAGTTTTTAAATTTACAAAGGAGAATTTATGAAAACGATTAAAATTTTATCCATTTTTACCGCATTTATGATTACAAACTCTGCTTTGGCTCATGATGTTTGGGTATTTGGACAAAACGGCGATAAATTTACTGCAGATATCGGGTTTGGGCATGATTTCCCAAAGTATGAAGAGATTCCTAAAAATAAACAAAAATCATTTGCCCCTTTAGTCATAATGAAAAAAGACAGCAGCAAGATAGAGCTAAAACAAACAGGCGAAAGCTACCACTATGAAGGAGATAAGCTTAAAGAGGGAAGTTACTTGTTATTAGGCGAATTTATGCCTACTTTTTTAACTCAAGACGAAGATGGAAACTGGCATGACGACGGCACAAAACAAAACGTAAAAAATCCAAAATACTGCTTACACGCTAGTTTGCCTGCAAAAAGCGTGATAAATATAGGAAGTTCAAAAGATGAATTTGTAACCAAGCCTGCAGGGCAACGCCTTGAAATAATCCCGCTTGAAAATCCTGCGAATTTCAAAGTGGACAAACCGTTTAAAATAAAAGTCTTATTTGAAGGAAAACCTTTAAAAACAGCAAAGATTGAAGGAACGCTTGAGGGATTTTTAAAAGATAAAAGTGCATTTTACGCTACAACGGATCTAAAAGGCGAAACGGAAGTCTTAGCGCTTAAAAAAGGAAAGTGGATACTAAAAGCCACTCACAAATTCGGCTTTGAGGACAAAAATATATGTGATGATGAGCTTATAATCGCCTCTTTTACTTTTGAGATAAAGTAAATTTATAAATCTTAACCGCCAAATTTCGGCTAAATTTGCTTGGTCGAAATTTGGATTTTGTAAATTTAGCCTATCATAAAATTATACTTACTAAAATTTCAATACAAATGCACCATCTTGATAAAAAATATTATTATTCATTAATAAATTCTTAATCAAATTTAAAAATATTTTTATCTTTAGTTCATAAAATAAAGTTTTAAACTTTAAAAGATATAATAGCTAAAAATTATTATAAGAAAGGAAAATAATGTCCGTAACACAAGACAGACGGAATTTTATCGGATTGGCATTCGGTGCGGTTGCTGCCGTAGGCGGTGCTTTTTCGCTTGTAGCCGTCAAAAAAACTTGGGATCCGCTCCCGAGCGTAAAAGCGGCAGGATTTACTACCGTAGATCTTAGTCCCATGAAAGACGGTGAAATGCGCCAAATCGAATGGCGTAAAAAACCTATCTTTATTCTAAAAAAAGATGCAAATATGCCTGCTAACGACAAAAGAGACGTAGTAGTCGGGGATTCAAGATATATAGTAGCCATAGCACTTTGCACCCATCTTGGCTGTATTCCTGAGTGGAGAGCAAGCAAGCAAGTCTTTATCTGCGCCTGTCACGCGGGAGAATTTAACGTAGACGGTATCAACACCTTTGGTCCTCCTCCAAGACCTCTTGATATACCGCCGTTTAAGATAGACGGGACCAAGCTAGTACTTGGCGAAACGGGTCCTGAGTATGAAAAACTTGTAGCTCAGGCATAGGAGGGAAATATGGCACAAATTCGTAAATCAACAGGGATAATCGACTGGCTAGATCAAAGAATAGCGCTTAATAAAATGATGAAAGTGCTAGTTAGCGAGTACTGGATACCGAAAAACATAAATTTCTTGTGGGCTATGGGCGTTATTCTTACAACGCTTTTTGTATTGCTTTTGGTAACGGGCTTTTTGCTTATGATGTATTACAAGCCTGATATAAATTTAGCCTTTGACAGCGTAAACTACACTATCATGAAAGAGGTCGAGTATGGCTGGCTATGGCGACATATACACGCAGTTGCGGCATCTGTTATCTTTTTAATCATCTACATTCACACATTTACTGCGATTTATTACGGTTCATATAAAAAAGGAAGAGAGCTTATCTGGGTAAGCGGTATGTTGCTTTTCATACTATTTTCAGCCGAAGCTTTTAGCGGATATATGCTTCCTTGGGGACAAATGAGCTACTGGGCGGCGATGGTTATCACAAACCTATTTGGCGGAATTCCTGTTATAGGAGATGCCGTAGTTGAGTGGATAAGAGGCGACTATGCGGTTAGCGACTCGACTCTAACACGCTTTTTCATGCTTCACGTATGCTTACTTCCGCTTGTTTTGATCGCTGTTATAGCGCTTCACTTCTATACGCTTAGAATTCCTCACGTAAACAACGAAACAGGCGAGGAGATAGACTTTGACATAGAGGCTGAAAAATATCTAAAAGGCGATAAAGCAAACGCGAAGGTTATACCTTTCTGGCCGGGATTTTTAGCAAAAGACTTCATGTATATCGGATTTTTCATGATCTTTTTCTTCTATCTTGTGTGCTTTCATTTCAACTTCGCGATGGATCCGATCAACTTTGAGCCGGGCAACCCACTAAAAACTCCACCACACATCTATCCTGAGTGGTATTTCTTGTGGCAATATGAAATTTTACGCGGATTTTTCTTTGATATATTTGGCTTCTCTGCTTACAATATCGGTCTTATCGCGTTTGCATTTGCAGGTATCGCGCTATTTTTCATGCCGATATACGATAGAAGCGACGTTGTTGCTCCTGCGCACGAGAGAAAAGGCTTTTTCGTATGGTTCTGGCTACTAGTGATTGATATGATAGTTCTTACGATATTTGGAAAGCTTCCCGCAGACGGAGTTACAATGGGAATTTCAAATTCATGGATAGGATTTTACTCAACGATTACATTCTTTATCTTGCTTCTTGTGGTACTACCTATCATAACTACGCTTGAAAAGAAAAGGGGTGGCAAATGAGAGAGCTAAAAATTCTTATAGTTGTTGTTGTTCTATCACTGATAACATACTGGGGCATTGAGCCTTACGCTCACTCGATCATGCATCCTAAAGTAGATCCTGTTAATTACAACTTTGCCGAGGGCGACGTAAAGCAAGCTGAAGTAGTAGTTAGTAAAAGAGAGGCTGATTTAGAGAGCGCAAAAAAGCTTGGAGAGACAGCTAAGATAAAAAATGCGGAAAAAGATCTGCAAGAGGCGAAAGATTCTCTTGAAGAGTATAAAACTTTCTGGGCTGAAATAGGCGCTATAGACTTCAAAAAAGGCAACGCCGAAAAAGGTGCAGAAGTATTTATGAATGCAGGCTGTGCGGGTTGTCACGGACTTGAGGCTGCGGGTATGCCTGCTCCTATGGATAATGCAAGTGCAAGCGAAGCTTATAAGGTGGTTCCGCCTGATCTAAGCACTGCGGGATATCTATATGATGACGCTTTCCTTGCAGCGGTCATAAAAAATCCAAATATAGCGCTAAAACTAAAGCATAAATTTAATGACGAAAATCCTTATCCGATGCCTGCATTTTTCGGAGCGGGCGGTGAAGACATAAACCAAGAGCTTGCCGATATGGTTGCATATCTTAAGTCAGTAGCGCCAAAAGAGGTAAGTGATGAGAAAGTATTTGCAGACTCTTGCCAAAGATGTCACGACATGAAATACGAAAAACAATACGTCTTTACAAACCGCGTAAATTTAGCCGAATACATGGGGTCAAACCCACCTGATCTATCTATGATGATACGCTCAAAGGGCGCTGATTATTTGCATAAATTTATCAACGACACACAAAAAATGCTTCCTGGCACAGCTATGCCAAGAGTCGGTCTAAACAAAAAGGCCGAAGAGCAAGTCGTAGCTTATATGCAAAAAGCGGGCGATGAGAAAAAAGCCGAAAGAGAGAGTTTGGGAATTTACATAATGATATACTTCCTAATCTTTGGAATATTTGGCTGGCTGTGGAAACGCAAAGTTTGGAGCGAGCTTCACTAAAATTTAAGAGCCTATTTTAGGCTCTTTTCTCTTTTTAATCAACTTCATTATCTGATTTTAACTATCAAAATTTATCCAAATTTCTGATATAATTCGCTCAAATTTTAGACAAAGGCAACTCGTGATAACAAACATCTATCTATTTTTAGCTGCGTCATTTTTTGAAATTTTTGGCTGTTTTTCATTTTGGCTATATTTTAGACTTGCAAAATCTCCTGTTTGGCTCGGAGCAGGACTAATCTCACTCATACTATTTGCCTACATCCTAACTAAAATCGACCTTGAAGCTGCGGGCAGAATTTATGCCATATACGGCGGCATTTACATACTATCTTCGTTTCTATGGATGGTATTTGTGGAAAAAGAGATGATGAACAGATTTGACATCATAGGGCTAGCCTTTGTGATCTTAGGAGTGGGAATTATATACTTTGGCAACAAGCTAGCCTAAGCGCAAATTTCATCGCGCTCAAATTTTGCTTTTAAATTTATCTATCTTTTACGAAAAACGTAGCGCTTGCATTGTATCCTTTATGCAGAGCTTTTCCGATAAGCTCGGGAGCTATATCTTTGTTTACAGGCTTTTACAACCAGCTTATCTCTGTAAAATTACTTAAATTTATTTTTTAAAACCCTTAAGGCCTTCATGTCTCAGCTTTAAAGTTTTCTTTTTTGAAATTTAATATACCGTATTTTTTATATTTAGCGACAATACATATTTTAAATTTAAGCATATATTAAATAAATCAACCCTCCTAACAGATATAGCAAAATGGTACTTGATATATTGTAATTATTTAAACTTTGAAGGTTTTACTTTATCTTTAAATAACTATTAAAGCTTTATTAAATTTGCTTCTTTCAAAAAATAGATCATATCTTCCAAACGAGCAATTTTATTTTTTAAAATAAATATAAATTTATTTTAAAATTCTTAATACAAGCAACCATTTTTAGATTATTTTATATTTCAAAAACACTAGATGCAATTTTTTACAAGCATTCTTACTCTAAATTTTAAATACTTACAAGCCCTAAAACTAACTTTTTCATAAAATATTAAAGCACTTTTTATAGCTTCTTGTAATATAAATTTAAATCAGTTTACATAAGATTAAAGCATATACAGTCCTTTTGTTAATAAAATAAAGTTTCTATATATGTTATACTTTCACGACTTCTTGTTTTGCCGAGCTTTTACACATCTTAACAATTCTTTATTCTCGTAGATATTACCGACCACTAAGCAATTGCTAAAATTACCCATCAAACAACAACAGCTCTTCATATTTTCAGGCTCTATCATCATTTTTCCAAACTTAAACCTAACTATTCCAAACTCTCCAGACTTAAGACTACAATAGTTGTTATCACACCTACTTAATTCAACTATATCTCCTTCATAAATTTCGATTCCATTTTTATCCTTAAAGCCCGTGTAATGCATAAGTTCGATATCATCAAGCCCATAAATTTTATTGCTTTTATTAGGTACAACTTGATTTTTAGCAGTTTTATTATCAAAGCTGATTTTTATCATTTTATTTTCATTTTTTATTCATATTCTAAATTTAATCTCTTTCATCCCTTCTCCTTAATAATTTAAAAATATGTTAATAAAATTAAAATTATTCTACATTATATTAAGCTCCTTTTTTATAAATTTTATAAAAGTAATGTCGGATTTAGACTGTAGTATCATCTTGCGAAATGCCTAGCTTTTTGTTTAAATTCAAATCGATTGCTTTATTTTATTTGGCTCTAATTTGAAATTTGACCTGCTCGTCAAATTGAATATTTGTCTTCTCCCTTTTTTTAAACTCGCATTTTAGAAGTATTTATACATTTAAATCCTTTAAATTTTATTTATCTTGCTTTGCTTACTGAATGTTTTTCGTTTTACTATCTTAATAAAATTTTCTCTTTGAGTTGATATAAAGCTATTTTTAAACACCTTCTCCCGTTTCAAGTATTCAAAAAAATATAAATACTACTTTTTAATTTTAATTGCAACGAATAAACAGTTTGTTTGAAAAGTAGTTTAACCACACAATAAAGTCATTTTTTCAATAACATTGCCTTAAAATTAAATTTGTCTTAAAAGCATATTTGTACAATTTTTAATAATCAAATAAAACCTTTTTAATTTGTTTTATTCAAATATTTTAGCAATAGCAAATATACTCTTTTCTTGTATTAAATAATTTCTGATAGAGTAGTAATATTTTGCCTTCATGCAACAACTTTAAAAATTTAAAAGCTTGAAACTTATTAATGCTAACAAATTATACATTGTTTATACTTTTTAGGTAATTTATTTGAAGTATTATATAGTTTTAAAGAATATAAGTCAAGTATTTATATAACTTTTATGTGTAAAATTAAAATCTATATAAAACTTAACTTATTGATTACAAAAAGATAGTATTAAGTATAAAGAAAGATAATTACAATACTTCTTGTCTGGCTTCATCTATTAAAGCAAAACCTTGCTTAAATTTATCAAGCTGTTTTTTTATTTTTTCATAGTTCATTAAAAGCTCCATAAATTTAACAGCCATTTGACTCGGCTCATCACCGCTACTCCATTTAGCAGGCATATTTTGATGAACACCCAATCTTTGAGCCAACTCTCTTTGTGTAATATTTAGTTCCTTGCACACAGTTTTAACTATATTTGCGCCGTGCATTATATTCCTTTTTAAACATATAAGGTAAATGTTAGTCTCTAAATCAATTTTATGGCGTGTAGTGATTACACCGAGAGTGTAGTATAGAGTCTATAAGCTCATTGTAAGCAGTACAAATCGTAATATTAATTTTCAACAACGACTCATGTTACTTAGTAACATGAATTGGCTTCTTGTACTTTTTGTTTTCTAAAAAGTATTTCGTTTATGATACCCTAAAAAAGTTAATGACTTTCTTTAATTTATTTATTCCTATTAAAAATTTAAAAAAGTTTTATATTTGTAATACTTTTACGATTTTAATAAGATAGCCCAAAAATATCTATAGGTTAAATTCTAGTTTATAAAGAAAAATTAAAAATTTTAAATATTTTTTTACAAATATCAAAATAAATAGCTTTGATCACTGTCAATAAATTTAAGGATACTAAAGCTATAATAAATCTTAAAATTTTTATTTTATAAGAATTCGCATAAAGCAAATTTATTACTATAAAAAATGAAATTTGTGACAATAATTAAGTTGATAGTATTAAGAAAATAAATTTGATCTGATAGGTTTAAGTAATATATCGCAATTAAGAATTCAAAGTTTCAATATGCTATTGCAAAATACTAATCTTGTTTTCCTTTTTGAAAAGCTCCGACAGATAAAATTTTATTCATTCTAGTGCTTAAAATTTGATCCATGCTTTGATCTTCAAGCTTAGCAAGTTCATCTGTAAAATATGTCGCAAGCGCTTTTACGGCACTATCTTTATCTCTATGAGCACCATTTAGCGGTTCTTCTATAACGTCATCTATCAAATTTAGGCTCTTTAGATCATCTGCGGTTATCTTCATAGCCTTAGTTGCTTGCTCCTGCTTGCTTGGATCATTCCAAAGTATCGCTGCACAACCTTCAGGAGAAATAACCGAAAATACCGAGTTTCTCATCATAGCAAGTTTATCGGCTACGCCTATTGCAAGAGCTCCGCCACTACCGCCTTCGCCTATTACGACCGCTATCATTGGAGTTTTTAAATTTGCAAATTCAAAGAGGTTTCTAGCTATAGCTTCGCTCTGTCCGCGCTCTTCGGCGGCAATTCCAGGATACGCACCAGGAGTGTCTATAAGAAAAAGTATCGGCAAGCTAAATTTCTCGGCAAGTTTTGCTACACGAAGCGCTTTTCTATAACCTTCGGGATGAGGCATACCGAAATTTCTTTTTAGTTTATTTTTAGTACCGCGACCCTTTTGTTCGCCTATAACGACTACTTTTTTAAAGCCGATATATCCGATATAACAAACTATCGCATGATCATCACGAAATGCCCTATCACCGTGAATTTCGTAATAATCAGTCATCATCCCGCGCACATAATCTATAGCATATGGGCGATCAGGATGACGAGCAAGGCTTAGCCTTTGATACTCGTTTAAATTTTTGTAAATTTTAGCAGTCTCTTTTTCTAGATTTTTATTTAAAATTTCAACAGCATGCTCATCACCGCGAATTTTAGCATTCGCTATATCATCATCAATCTGCTTAATACTCTTTTCAAAATCTAAATAACTAGCCATTTTAGTCCAATTTTTTAAATACTACCGAACCGTTGGTTCCGCCAAAGCCAAACGAGTTGCTCATGATGGCTTTAAGCTCGGCTTTTCTAGCAACATTTGGCACATAGTCCAAGTCGCACTCAGGATCTTTTGTTGTCTGATTTATAGTTGGAGGTATAATCCCGTCACGTAAAGCCATGATAGATACTACAGCTTCTATTGCTCCTGCAGCACCCAAACAGTGTCCAGTTTGACCTTTTGTAGAGCTCACAGGCGGGCAGTTGCTGCCAAATAGCTCTTTTAGAGCAGCTGTTTCATTTTTGTCATTTGTCGGAGTCGAAGTTCCATGAGCGTTAATGTAGTCGATCTTAACATCTCCTGCCATTTTAAGAGCTTTTTTCATGGCGTTTAGCGGTCCTTCAAGAGTCGGTGCAGTAATGTGATAAGCATCTCCACTCTCTCCAAAGCCTACTATCTCTGCATAAATTTTAGCTCCTCTTGCCTTGGCGCTTTCAAATTCTTCAAGCACTAAAGCACCGCTTCCTTCGCCCATCACAAAGCCGTCTCGTTCGGCATCAAAAGGACGAGAAGCTTTTCCCGGCTCATCGTTTCTAGTTGAAAGTGCCTTCATGGCAGCAAATCCACCTACGCCGACACCGCATATTGTAGATTCTGCACCTACGACAAGCATCTTCTCGGCTTCGCCTATCATTATAGTCTTAGCCGCTTCACATATCGCATGTGTTGAAGCCGCACAAGCCGTAACGCTTGAAACATTTGGTCCTCTGAGTCCATGCTCGATAGAGATTATACCGCCGAGCATATTTACTAGTGCAGAAGGGATAAAAAACGGAGATATTTTTTTAGGACCTTTTTCGAGCAGTATGTTTGAATTCTTCTCGATATTTGGCAGCCCTCCGATACCTGCAGCCGAGCTTATACCAAATTCGTTAGCGTCAAATTCGCCAAAATTTGCGTCAGTCATAGCTTCGCGAGCTGCTTTGATACCAAGTTGTATAAACCTATCGACTTTCTTAACCTCTTTGCCATCCATTACGGTCAAAGGATCAAAGTCGGTAATTTCAGCGGCGATTTGAACAGGATATTCAGAAACGTCAAAAGACGTTATCTTCTTTACTCCGCTCTTGCCCTCACAGATAGCTTTAAAAGAGCTCTCTTTATCGAGTCCAAGAGCATTTATCATACCGATTCCAGTGACTACAACTCTTCTCAATATATCTCCTTATTTTTATCTATAAAAAGAATTATTTATTTAGTTTTTCTATATAAGTTACAACGTCGTTAATGCTGATTAGCTTTTCAGCTTCGCTATCTGGAATTTCAACTTCAAATTTCTCTTCTAAAGCCATAACAAGCTCAACAACGTCAAGCGAATCAGCGCCTAGATCTTCGATAATCTTTGACTCAGGCTTAACAGCCTCAGGGCTTACGCTAAGTTGCTCAACAACAACATCTCTAACATCATCAAAAACTGCCATTTGGGGTCTCCTTATTAAAAAATGTTTCAGATTTTAATATATTTTTGCTTAAACTACATATAAAGTCCGCCGTTCACCTTAAGCACATCACCTGTAATATAACTTGCGTGATCGCTTAGCAAAAATGCGATAGTTTCGGCTACTTCGCTTGCACCTCCAAGACGTTTTAGCGGGATATTGTTTATATAGTTTTGCTTAATCTCTTCGCTTAAAACCTCCGTCATATCCGTTTGTATAAAGCCCGGCGTTACGCAGTTAAATCGCACGTTTCTGCTCGCTCCCTCTTTAGCAAGGCTCTTTGTCATAGCTATCATGCCGCCTTTACTTGCCGAATAATTAACTTGTCCCGCATTTCCCATCTCGCCTACTATGGAAGCTACGTTTACAACAGCTCCAAAGCGCTTTTTGCTCATCACTTTTAAAGCTTCTCTTGAGCCGATAAATGCTGATGTCAAATTCGCATTTAGCACGTTTATAAACTCGTCCGTTTTCATACGAAGTGCAAGTTTATCGTTTGTGATTCCTGCGTTATTTACGAGGTAGCTTAGCTCGCCGTCGGTATCAACGATTAAATTTATGCCTTTTATAAATTCATCTTCGTCGGTGGCGTCAAATTTTATCACCGCTGCGGCTCCGCCGTTAGATACGATCTCAGCCTGCAAAGCATCTGCTATCTCAGGCTTTGAGCGGTAGTTTATCCATACTTTTAGCCCCATGTTTGCAAGAGTTTTTGCTATCTGCGCGCCTATTCCGCGGCTTGCGCCTGTGATTAGAACGTTTTTTCCACTAAATTTCATATATTGCCTTTCTTAGCTTATCTTTTTCTGCTTAACCTGCGTTAAATTCCAAATTTCCTCAGCCACGCAATTAAAGACGCGCTCATATCGTAATTTAAAATTATGCTTAATTAAGCAAAAAATATTCGCCTCTATTTATAAATTTAAAATTTGGACAATTTTAGCAAAGTAAAGTTAAAAAAGCTTAACTAGACTTAAATTTTCAAATCAACTTAAATATCGCATCTAAAAAAGCGGCTCGTCCATCTCGGCCGGTTTTTCAAGCCCCATTAGCTTAAGAACGCTTGCTGCGATATTGTTTAGCCCACCGGTTTTTACTTCTTTCACTCCATCACCTAGCACGAAGCAAAACACATCGTAAGTCGTGTGGTTTGTGAGCATTCCGCTTTTATCTCGCATCTCTTCGCAGTTACCGTGATCACTCGTAATTATCATCGCATAGCCCTTTTCTTTTACCTTAGCGACAATCTTACCAAGCGCGCTATCTACAGCCTCTACTGCTTTTACGCCCGCATTAAAATCGCCAGTATGTCCTACCATATCGCCGTTTGCGAAATTTACTACGATAAAATCCTGCCCGTCATCAATCGCTTTTAAAACCGCATCGCACACACCATCAGCGCTCATTTCAGGCTTTTCGTCATAAGTTTTAACTTTTGGGCTTGGGATTAAAATTCTAGTTTCGTTTTCAAGTAGTTCCTCAACTCCGCCGTTAAAGAAAAAAGTCACATGAGCGTATTTCTCCGTCTCTGCCGTGTGAAGCTGGCGAAGTCCCGCTTTTGCGATAATCTCTGCTAAAGTATTTGTTATCTTGTCGTTTTCAAACAAAACAGGAAAGCTAAAATTTGCGTCGTATTCCGTCATCGTGACTAAATTTTGCACCACAAAAGGACGCTTGAATTTGCTAAATTCGCTCACGCCAAACGCCGCTACTATCTGCCTCATCCTATCGTTTCTAAAATTTATAAACACAACTCCGTCATCCTTGCCTATACCTTTAAAGCCGTTAAAACTGGCAGGTTTTATAAACTCGTCTAAAACGCCATCATTATAGCTATTTTGGATATACTCGCTTGGTTTTAGGTCCTGTAAATTTGCGCCTTCAATCATAGTCTTGTAAGCTTCACTTACCCTATCCCAGCGCTTATCTCTATCCATAGCGTAAAATCTACCGCAAATCGTAGCCACGTTAAATTTCTCTTCAAGCTGCTTCACAAATTCAGCCGCACTCGTAGGCGCTACGTCCCTACCGTCGGTTATAGCGTGAGCATAGACACTACAACCGTTATTTATAGCAAGCTTGCACATATCGTCAAAATGCTCAAGATGAGAGTGCACGCCTCCATCGCTATAAAGCCCGATTATATGGATATTTTTACACTTTCTAAAAAGCTCTTTTAGCTTTGCGTTTTGAGAGAGTGAGCCGTCTTTAAACCCGAGCGAAATTTTTACCAAATTTTGGTACAAAACCCGCCCGCTTCCTATGCACATATGCCCCACTTCGCTATTTCCCATTTGCCCCTCAGGCAAGCCTACCGCAAGACCTGAAGTCTTGATAAGCGAATTTGGCACATTTTTAAATAGCCAATCATAAGTCGGCTTTTTCGCCGCTGCAAATGCGTTAAATTCTGAGTTTGGATTAAATCCTATGCCGTCTGTTATTACTAAAATAGTTTTTTGTTTCATATTTCATTCTTTAAATTTAGATAAATTTTAAGAGCATTATACTAAAATTACTCTTTTTAAAAATAAAGGCTCACATGTTTTATTATCTTTATGAAATCCTAAATTTTAACATCTTTCAATACATCACAGTTCGCGCAGGCATAGCGTTTTTCATATCTTTTGCGCTTACCGTTTATCTTATGCCTAAATTTATCGCTTGGGCAAGGGCTAAAAACGCCAGTCAGCCGATTTACGAGCTTGCTCCAAAAACACACCAAAAAAAAGAAAAAACCCCGACCATGGGAGGCATAGTCTTTATGGTAACGGCGATACTGGCAACTATCATCTGCGCCAGACTTGATAACAGCTTCGTTATCGCCTCTTTGCTCTGTCTTGCGGGTTTTACGGCGATCGGGTTTAAAGACGACATATCAAAAATTCTAGGCGCAAACAACCACGCTGGACTAAGCCCTAAAGCCAAGCTTTTAGCTCAAATTTTAGTATCGTTTGCGGTTTCAACCGTGCTTTATCTTAGCGGCGATATAGGAACTGAATTTTATGTGCCGTTTTATAAATTCCCGCTACTGGATCTTAAAATTTTTGCTATAGTCTTTTGGACGCTAGTTATAGTTGCAGCTTCAAATGCGGTAAATTTAACAGACGGGCTTGACGGGCTTGCAGCCGTTCCCGCCATGCTTTCGCTTGTTACGTTAGGAATTTTTGCCTATATCTGCGGACATGCGCTATTTAGCTCTTATTTGCTACTTCCAAAGATTATCGGCGTTGGCGAAACTATCATCATCGCTTCGGCTCTAATCGGCTCTTTGATGGGGTTTTTGTGGTTTAACTGCCATCCCGCACAAGTTTTCATGGGTGATAGCGGAAGCCTTAGTATAGGCGCTTACATAGGGCTTATGGGAGTTATGACTAAAAACGAAATTTTGCTTATTATCATAGGATTTATCTTTGTAATTGAGACTTTAAGCGTTATTTTGCAAGTTGGAAGCTTTAAAATTTTCAAAAAGAGAATTTTCTTAATGGCGCCTATTCATCATCATTTCGAGATTAAAGGCTGGGTTGAAAACAAAATCATCGTTAGATTTTGGATCATCGCGCTTTTAGCAAACCTCATCGCGCTAACCGCATTAAAGATAAGATAATGAAAAGAAGTTTGTTCGGTTACGGCGGCACGACCAAGGCTATTGCCAAAAACTGCCAAGATGACGGAATTTGGGATGTATATGATGACAAATTTAGCCAAATTTCAAAGGATGAATTTGGAAATAATCTTTTGCCGGTAAGTGAATTTAGTCCAGATAAAAGCGAACTTGAGATCCCAAGCCCGGGCTTTCCTCCGTATCATGAGCTGATTAAAAAATCGCAAAATTTGATAAGTGAATATGATTTTTTCGCATCCAAAATGCCTTTTAGCGTATGGATAAGCGGAACAAACGGCAAAACAACCACAACCAAGATGATGCAGCACCTGCTTGAAGACAAAGGCTCGGTAATGGGCGGAAACGTAGGCACTCCGCTAGCCGAACTAGACATTAAAGCCAAAATTTGGATACTGGAAACGAGCTCCTTCACGCTTCACTATACGAACCTTGCAAAGCCTGATATATACGTGCTTTTGCCTATAACGCCCGATCATCTTACTTGGCACGGCGATATGAGCTCTTATGAAGCCGCCAAGCTTAAGCCGCTTGGTATTATGAGAGAAAACTTGGTTGCGATATTGCCTGAAATTTACGCTAATACTCCGACTCTTGCAAAGGTCATAAGCTATAAAAACGAAAAGGATTTAGCTAAATTTTGCGGAGTTTCCACAAATGAGATAAATTTCACAGTGCCGTTTTTAATGGACGCTCTTTTGGCACTGGCAGTACAAAAAATAATTTTTGATAGGTGCGACACAAATTTACTAAACAAATTTGTGATAGAGAGCAATAAACTTGAAGAATTTAAGGACAAATTCGGGCGGATTTGGGTAAATGACACAAAAGCTACCAATATCGACGCAACCATTCAAGCTCTAAAGCGGTATGAGGATAAATTCCTGCACCTAATCTTAGGCGGAGATGATAAGGGTGTCGATATGACTCAGCTTTTTGAGGCTATAAATAGCACGAATACTAAAATTTACGCTATCGGCTCAAATAGCAATAAGATTATGAAGCTAGCTGAGAAATTTCAAATTCCCGCTCTAAAATGCGAATTTTTAGATGTAGCCGTAACGCAAATAGATAAAAATTTAAAAAAACCGACTAAGAAAGCGAATTTAAAAGAAGCTCAAATTTTAGACGAGATAGCTCTTCTAAGTCCTGCTGCTGCAAGCCTTGATCAGTTTAATAGCTACACCGAGAGAGGAGATAAATTTAAAGAATTTGTTGCAAATTTATAAAATTTAATTTTGTTTTTAACCTAATTTTAAAATTTAAAAGTGTATAATCACATTTCTTTTTTAGGTGGTTGGATAGCTCAGTCGGTAGAGCAGCAGACTGAAAATCTGCGTGTCGGCAGTTCGATTCTGCCTCTAACCACCATTTCTTTACAAATTCCGATTTTATCGATATTTCAAAGCCTTAAGGTTTAGCTAGGTACCATCTTGGGTGCCATATATACTATTGTTTTTAATTTTATTTTCGCCACTCATCAGCCGATACAAGAACAACTTTGGGATTATAATTATTAAACCTTAAAATGAATTAAGTTTTATAATAGGCAACTAGATCTAATTTCTCTCGTCTATTATTATGCAATTATTAACTACAAATCATATTTTAGACAAATCAATAAACACCCAAGCACATTGATTTTTATAAGATAAAAGCAAACAACCAGGTGATTATTAATTTTTACCAAGATTGATTGGGTTAATTTACCCACAATACAAATATTATCATCCCGCAAATATCACAGATATTGCAAATGAAGATTGCAAATACCTGCATCCACATGAACCAAACATTGTACACAATTAATCAAGTCTTATATAAACCACAAATCGTACAAGCATTTATGTATTACACGTTTCACGGATTGGACTGATTGCAATATAAGTTAAGGGGACATAAAATAAATTATGAGTGGTGCGGATAATACAAATATTCCTATCCTATACATATTACAGATTTGACAAATATAAAAAATGCTATAGGTATTTTTATTTTCACGTATTACAAATTATACGGATATACACAGCAACTATTCTCAAAAATAAATTTTACATTTTTACCGGGCGAGCATACTATTCGTATTACGGATTTCACCCGCAATACAAATCATACTCGTTAGGGGGCACCCCTAAAACCCCAACTTAGTAAAATTTGGCAACCGAGTAGCGGCTATCAAATTTGTATGTTTTTGCATCAGCACTATATGTAGCATAAATAGTTTGTGCGATGTATGTTGCCATAGGTCACCATCCGTTCTTTGAACAAGCTTAGGTATAACTTGATTATTTGGTATATATTCACAAGCATGACCACAATTCTTTGGTAAATTTATAATCTTACAAACCATTTTGTTAAAAGTATTTGTGTTTTATTATGGAGTCTTTCGGAAGAGCCAATTGCTACATAACTATTCCTATGCCTTTTAAAAATAACATCAGCAATCTCAATCTTATAGCTACCTTCAACAATTATCGGGCACATCTTTTTCTGCTCTTGCGCGCACTTAAAGCCAATTGACGGCTTATATCCCCACCGATGTAGCACCAAATACACCAAGCATTGAATATGAGCAACATTTGATTGCCTATAGAAAATCAACCACCGGTCCGTTTGAATATCAAATGCAATCGTGGCAAGCGGCCCTTATTTAATAAAAAGATATTTTTGCTCTACCTGGGAAAAATATTCCAAAAGCCCTTTTAGTAGAAAATATAACATAATCTATTTAGCTGTATTTGGGTGTCAGATTTATTAGTTGACGACAAGGTGCATGTTAAATGTTACTTCAGACAGGCACGAGTTACTTGTATCGACAGCTACTATTGATTCGGTTTTGTCTATATAGCTTGCCGGATTTATGTATTTTTAAATAGAATTAGCATCCGCTAAATACACGTTCCTCTCTACACTAGCTATTAACTTAGCAAAAAGTACTTTTATCTACTGCTATGGATTTTTCAGAGTTGGGGCATCATTTTTTTTTTAATTATCTTCTAAAATTTCGCAAAGTAGCCATCCAAACGGCTGTTTATTTATAAGCCATATAGTGGTTTCCTCGCCTCCAAAAGATGGTTTTTGCCCTTTACCCTTCATTATTTTTATCTTTCTCACGCCATCTACCGTAACAGCCCTTGCGCCACTATGTTTACCAACTCTCAATAAAAATTGATTGTCTGAGAGTTTTAAATTTTCATATTTTTCAATAAACTTGTCAGATAGTGCTTCCCGCGTAAATTCATCTGTTTTATAGCTAAATTGAGAGATAAATATCGGCATATAGTGAGAGTTGCAAGCCGCTATTAGCTCTTTTATATTAAATTTACCATTTTCTATCGCAAATACCGTCTCAAATTCACTTTTTGAATTTATGGCCTCATATCGCACTTTCACACCTTTACCGCCATCATCATCCTTAGAGGCCCTATTTCTCCTTATATTTACCGCATCGGCGACAAATGTGTGCGACTGTATAACATTACTATCAGCAACCGAGAAATTACTAAAATATTCTTTTGTGTCATAATTTCTTGCTTTTTTATAAAGCATTTCGCCGAAGGCTGTCGCTATTGCGCCTTTTAAAGAGCTGCCAGGGATTATGGCCTTTTTAAGATTTGAAGATATGAATGTTTTTTCGATGATCAGATGATTTATGACTTTTTTACCACCACCTTCTTTTTGTACTGCTCTGCCTATTTTTTCCCTATATTCCTTTGCTACTTTTGGGGATACTAAAATCTTTTGAAAAGATTTTTTCTTAGCTAAGGCACTTTTGTCTTGTATAAATTTCTGCAATGCAAACAATGCATCTCCAGACAAATTTGAAACTATTTTTCCGAATTCCTCTTTAGACTTATCATCAAGTCCTTTAATAAATTCAAATTCATCAAAAACATACATATAATCCTTGCCGTCTTTTGAATCCATATCTATGACGTAGTTCATCGGCTCATAGGCCTCACCGGTGCCTATGTGTATCGGGCTGAGCGGCTTTAGTTTTATTTTATAGTTTTTAGTTTCATTGTGCATTTTTTATCTCCGTAGCTATTAGTATGCCGTAACCTTGATGCACCGTGTTCGCATTAGCAGAGTGCCCGCTTACAGCTTTTCCTAGATACTCTCTCTCGCAAATTTCTTTATATACCACCACGCTACTGCTATCAGCCATTAGAATAGGACTTTTAAAAGGATTCGTGTTTGCAAGCCCTCCGCCATGTTTGCCAAATCTCGTAAACGGCTCATAGAAAAACTCTTTTAAATTTTCATCATCTATCACAACGGGGCTAAGCGTCATAAAAGCATTTGATCTCTTTTTGATAGCCACTTTTTCAAACGCGCTATACTCAAACGCTCCTTTTCCTATGCTAGCTCTCTTGCCATAGCCGCTTTTAGCCACAGTCTCAAGCGCTTTTTCTAGCTCATCAAGCTTAAACCTATCATCTAGCAAAAAGTAGATATCTTGTCTGCTAAATTTTATCTCCACTAAAGCATATGGCGCAAATTTACCGCTATCATCTGTCGTAAACGTGAGATAGTTTATGGAGTTTTTGATCGTTGCATTCTTTGTTAGCTCATAGCCGATCTCACCACTTGTCTTAGCGTTTTTGAAATTTCCGCTTTGCAAATCCTCTATACTAAGCCAAATTTTCTTCCTATTTTCTTTTTTTAGCTCCAAATTTTCGCCCAAAAGATGACTTGGCATACTAGGCTTTGGCAGATATCCGCTAGCAAAGCCATCAGACACTATCAAAAACGGCTTTTTATCGTAGTCGCTTAGTAGCTCATTTAGCCTATCTTCTCCAAGTCTATATCTGATCGCCCAGCAAATTTGCCCAAACAAGGTATCGCCTTTTAACGGCGTAGTAAAATTTGACTTAGGCGTTATGGTAGTTTTATAAAGTGTCATTATTCCCACCTTAAATTTTTAAATTCAACCCTTCCGTAACCTCTTGAGCCGCTACCGCCTAGATAGTCGTTTTCTATTAGCTTAAGTCCGCTCTCAACCATCTGCTTTAGCTCGTTTTCATTGTCGTTATAAGGCTCTTTTTCCTCAAAAACTTTTAGTCTGATAACTAGATCAAATTTCACTCCAGCCGGTACACGCTCGATCTGGCGAGGATGCTCAGCTGTTCCGCTTTCTCTGTTGATCACGTTTTCATATTTTGCTTCGCTTAGTTTTAAGCATTCGCTCTCGGTAGATAACACGCAATCCCCCACGCTTATCCTAGTAATGCCAAATTTATTCTCTTTATCGCCAAAAATTTTTAGTAAATTTTGAGCTGATTTTTTATCTGGATCTGGGACTTTTTCTAAAATTTTAGAGTTAAAAACCTCTCCTTCGCCATAACTAACTAGCCTATTATTCCACTCTAGCAAGCTTCTCATTTTGCCCTTTAGTGAGCTTCCAGGGATATAAGGCTTATTTGTGTTTATATCTTTTATCACCTGCGAGTCTATACCGCCTATCTTCATAGTATCATCGCCGCCACCTATATGAAGTCCGCTTAAAAGCTCTATTTGTCCCTTTAAAGTTAAAATTTTCATATTTTCTCCTTATTTCTTAGAAAAGCCTATAACGGCCTCAAAAAAGAGTTTAAATACCCTTAGATCATCCTTTGTACTTACCTGAGCCACGCACTTGTTTATCATCTCAACAAATTCACTACTAGAATGTCTCCTGGCATTTGAATAAGCCGCTTTTGAATTTAGCATCTTTACAAATGGCAAAATTTCGCTAAACTCTTCGGTGTTTGACTTTTGCTCTAACTCTATGACATAGTCATAAAATGCTCTCATTTGCGTAGCTTTTGTTCCCGATATTTTCTCAGCAACCGTTTTTGCCGTAGTATCAAACAAATTTGGATCTTTTTTGTAGTCTAAAACGATTGGCGGCAAAGAGTTTGCTTGCGGTTTATTGCCGGCATTATAATTACCACCGCCATTTCTATATCCATTCATCGTTCTCTCCTTTTATATATGTATTCACAAATAGCCATTTTGCTCTCCTTTGGATTGTTTTCTATCACATTATTTAGCATAAGAAGTAGCTCATTCATATCGCCGCCCCCTTGCTTACTCTGCATATTTCTAGTGAAGCTATAACTTAGCTTTGACTTCCACATCGTATTTCTTACGTCCTCACATACATTTTTACTCATCTCGCAAAGCTCAAGCAGCCTATACAAAAACGCCGTGTTGTCTATATTAAATTTCACAAATTCATCTAAAATTTTACTTCTGACGCTTAAGTAGCTATCCCATTTAGCGGTTTCGCCAAAGATAGTGATCGCATCCTTGCCATCCATCTCTTTTGAGCTTTCCAACCATTTTTCGCTAGTTTGAGCCAGAAAGCTTATCGGCGTAGATGGTTTTGCCAAAATGATGCCAAAAGATATGCTCAAGCCTTTTGTCTTTATAAATTTCATAAACTCTTGCCTTACAAAAAGAGCGAGCTCTATCATCTGATCATAGCTTCCAACTATGAGTAGATCATCGCCGCCGGCAAAGACCGTGTAGCTATTTTCAAATTTCTCTTTCATCTTTCTTGGCACGTATAGAGAGAAAAAGTTATTTATCCCCTTTGAAAATGTGTCAAAATTTGCAAAGCTTTGCGTCACGTCGCTATTTTTTATGAAATTTCCCATATTATCCACGTCGGCTTTTATCACAGCGATCGCATTATCACCGCGAGATTTTTTAGCCAGATCTTCAAAGTCCACTATCTCGCCCGCCTCTTTTGCGACGTATGATCTTATATTTTCCGTTATCCCAAGATCAACGTCCATAAAGTCTATGCCTATAGCTTTGCTATTTATCTTTTTGCTATCGCTAGCTAGCCTCTCGCCAAGACGCACAAAGGCACTGCAAATTTCACATTTGTCCTTATCGTGAGCTATCTTTCTTATATTACAAATTCTGCAAAGAGTTTGATTTGTTATCCCTTTATCATATGAGAGCACCGGCTCTTGCTCTTTTAAATTTAGCTTTTTAAATTTCTCTAGCTCAACAGCCTTACTGATCTTATCTCTTAGCTCTTTGTATCGCCCAGGCTCCGTAAAGTCCGCTCTCTCACACTCCACGCAAGATAGACTAACACCACTAACGCCAAAGAATTTTTTTGGCTCTTTTCTGAAATAGTATTGATTTATTAACAAAAATATGCTATAATTATATTCATTAAAATATAGCATATAAGGCATTCTATGAGTATTAGAACAACAGAACTTGACATTATAAAACAGCTATTCGATAATTTAAATGAAAAAGATAGAAAAGATTTTATAAAAAGCATAAAACAACACAGCAAAAAACCTAAAAATATAGCTACTACTCACAAAGCAAACCATTGTCCGCATTGCAACTCTCTTTCTTTTGTTAAGAACGGCAAGAAAAATAATTCTCAACGCTACATCTGTAGAGATTGTGGTAAAACTTTTACGGATACAAATAAAACTATACTTTTTAGCTCTAAAAAGGATATATCTGTTTGGCAAAAATATATCTATTGTATGATTGAAAAATACTCACTTCATAAAACAGCTGAAATTTGTGATATTTGTGTAGATACAGCTTTTAACTGGCGACATAAAATACTAGACGCTTTGCAGAAAATGCAAGATGAAGTTAGACTAGATGGCGTTGTTGAAGCAGATGAAACTTTTACGCCACTATCTTTTAAAGGTCATCATAAAAATTTTAACTTACCACGCCTAGCTAAACATCGTGGCACACGAGCTAGTTTGCGTGGATTAAGCAAAGAGCAAGTGTGTGTTACGAGTGGAATAAATTTAAACGGACTATCTATAGCAAAAATTTCAAATCTTGGCAAACCAAAGCTAACCGATTTACAAAAAGTATTAGATAAAAAGATAGTCAGCGATAGTGTATTAGTAACCGATAGCTTTAGAGCATATCTAAAATTAGCAAAAGATATGAATTTAAGTCATATCAGAATACCTAGAAATCATTATAAGGCAGGAGCATTTAATATCCAAGTAGTTAATAGCTATCATAGCAGATTAAAATCTATGCTGATTTATAACTTTAAAGGTGTATCTACAAAGTATTTGAATAATTATCTTGTTTATCATAACTTTGTAAATTTTGCTAAAGAGAGTAGAAATGATAAAGAAATTATACTCTTGGATTTCATACAAAAGACAGAATGTATTAGTTTGGTTAGAAGTATATCAGGTAGACCAAACATACCATTAACATAAAAATTATAAAAGGCAAAATTATGACTATAGAAGAAATCTTAAGCACAATATTTAAGGGTAGAGTTGATGAGTACGATTTAACGGAATTTAAAAATTTAGACAAACAAGCCAATGAAATATTAGAGATAGAAAAAGAAAATTCTAATTCTGATAAATACTTTTTAAAAACACTAGCACCTTTTTATTCCAAAAAAGAAAAGGTTCAAGTATATTCTTCTCAATCTGGCGGAAAATCTGCACCTGAAGAGATAATTAGGCAACTTTGGGTATATAAACTAATTAATGAATATAATTATTCCAAAGAACACATTAAACTAGAAGTCCCTGTCTCTTTTGGTGGGGATATTAATACTAAACATGCCGATATGGTAATATATTCAGATAAAAGTAATCAAAACCCAAAAATAGTAGTAGAAACAAAGTCTCCAAAAAGAAGGGATGGTATAGATCAATTAAAAAGCTATTTGAATGCTTTAGGAGCAGAAATAGGCATATGGTCTAATGGTTCTGAAACTATTATTCTTTATAGAAAAAAGGGTCAAGACTATGAGACTTTATCAAGAATCCCAAAATTAAATCAAACTATAGAGGATTTAAGAAAAGAAGTTTTTACTATAGATAGTTTGGAAGTCAAACATAATTTTAAAAAGACTATACAAGAACTGGAAGAGCTTGTGTTAGCTGATTCAGGAGCAGATGAATTTAATGAGATATTTAAACTTATTTTTTGTAAGATTTTAGACGAGAAAGAATCAATTCATAAAAATAATAAAAACAAAGAATTAGAATTTAGACAACAATCAACCCCTAAAGATACCTATAAGCGTATAAGTGAACTTTTTGATAAAGCTAAAAACGAATGGAGAGGTATTTTTAAGAACGATGAAAAAATAGAATTGAGACCCGAACACCTACATGTATGTGTGGGGTCTCTTGAAAGAAAAAGACTTTTAGGTTCAAATTTAAGAATCATTGACGATGCCTTTGAATATTTAATTCCATCTGAATCTAAAAAGAAAAAAGGGCAGTTTTTTACACCAAGATACGTAATAGATATGTGTGTAAGAATGATTAATCCAAAAGAAACAGAATACATCATAGACCCTTCGTGTGGTTCTGCGGGTTTTTTATTACATTCTATGGAGTGGTGTTATCCTATCCAAGATGATGCTGAACTAGATACTAGAAAATGGAATTATGCTAGTAAATTTCTATATGGGATAGATTTAGAAACAAGAGCTGTTAAGGCTGCTAAATCTTTAATGTTAATAGCAGGTGATGGGCATACAAATATATATGGACCTGAGGTAAGTTCCATAGATCCAAAAACTTGGTTAGATACTTTATCTGGGCGAGATTTAAAGCTTAATTTACAAAAAAATGGATTATTAAAAAATGAGCCTGATGAAAAAATAGATATTTTAAGAGATGATATTTGGAATTATTATAGAGAGTTACAATTTGATATTGTTCTTTCAAACCCCCCCTTTGCAGGGGAAATAAAAGACAAAGAGCTATTAAGTGAATATAATCTAGCTAAACCTGCACTACAAAGAGCAAAAAATAAACAAGCGAAAGAAGAGAGAGATGTCCTGTTTATAGAAAGAATAATTGATATGCTTAAACCTAAAGGGAGAGCAGCTATTGTTTTACCGCAAGGAAAACTAAACAATTCATCTCTTGCCTTTATCAGAGATTATATTTTTTCTAAAACTAGGTTGTTAGCTGTTGTCAGCCTTCACTCAAACACCTTTAAACCACATACAGGTGTTAAGACATCTGTAATAATTATTCAAAAATATTCAGAAGAAGAGTTAAAAAAAATTAACGATATTAAAAAAAAGGTATCAAGAAATATACCTAACTACAAAAAGATAATAGAGGATATTATTAGTAATGGTGATGAAGAAGTAGAATTAGATATTATTCCTGAAGAGATACTTTCTTTTATGAATGATTACTTTGAAAATGAACTTATTGATGATAACGAAATAGATGAAGAAAAAATCAATGACTCTATTGCTGATTTAAATGAAGAGATAGAAAAATTACATTTAGACTTAGTAAAAGTTAGAGAAGCAGAAGAGATTAAGGAAGAAATAAAATCTCTTAAGGAAGAAAAAAAGAGTTATACTAAAAATAAAGACAAAGAAAATGTTACACGAACGAGCAAAAAATTACAAAGCCTTGAGGAAGAGTTAAAAAAAGCAAAAGAAGCTCAAAAAACAAACAAAGATATACTTAAAAGTATAAAAAACCTAGAAGAGCAGGTAGATGGGTTTATATACAAACAAAATCTTTTTTCCAACAAAGGTAAGTTAAGTATCATAATGGATAGTGAAGACTTGTTGTTGGGGTTGCGCGATAGGTATATTTTAAAAGAAACTGCCTCACAATTAAACTATCCTATATTTATGGCGGTTAGTGATGTTGGAGGAAAAGATAGTTCCGGTAATTACACTTATCAAAAAGACGAAAATGGTAATATCTTAACCAACTCTAATGGTGATTTCATAATAGCACAGGATCTAGTAAATTATAATATAAGCAAAGAAGAGTTAAAAGATATTGAAGCTATACCCAATGAAAATATTTGTATAGCTGAAGCTTTTATAAAATTTGCAAAAGAGCAAAAAATTGATTTTTGGGAATAAAAATGGCTAGTTGGAATATTGTAAACTATAACTATGTCATAAGTAAAGACAGAATGGATTCTGATTTTTTTCAGAAGAAAGATATTTCCTTAGAAAGAGCGATATTAAATTTTAATAATAAAAAACTAAAAGAATTAACTTTTGAAATAAAAGAACGATTTAACAAAAAAGATTGGAATGAACCTATACAATACAATGACATAGGTAATACCGATATTATGTATGGTGAAATTAAAGACAATATCATAAATGGCTATGATGCACCTAACAGAGCAACTTTTATCAACAAAAAAGATGATTTATTGATTAGCACTGTTCGTCCAAATAGAAACGCAAACTCAATTATAGAGGATAGAGAGATGTTACAAGTTGGCTCAAATGGTTTTTGCAATTTAAGAGCAAAAAACAATATAGATCCAAATTACCTATTCGCATATACCAAAACCAAACATTTTATTCAAATGCTTATGAGGGCATCAAAATCATCTATGTATCCGTCTGTTAGTAATTATGATATTATTAATACTCCTATTTTTATTGCATCCAAAAAGTCACTAGATGAAATTATAAATAATATTAAAAGAGCGAGAGAACTAAGGATTGAATCGAAAAAACTATATTTAGAAGCAAAAAGGATGTTAGAACAACATCTTGGGTTAAATTCACTAACTTTAAGCAATGAAAATAAATACATATGTAATTTAGAGGAATTGATATTTGCCAATAGAACAGATGCAGAATATTACAAAACCTCTTATAAACAAATAATAAATCATATAAATCATTTAAATCCAGTTAAATTATCTCATATTTGCAATTTTTATAAAGGATACGAGGTTGGGTCTGATTCATATATTCCAGAAGGTTGCATATTTATTAGAGTGAGTAATGTTACTCAAGAGGGTTTAGCATTTAGCGAATCGGATAAATATATTAGGGATGATACTTATAAACAATTGATGAGATACAAACCAAACAAAGGTGATATTCTTTTAACAAAGGATGGTTCGATATGTGTTTGTTGTGTTCTCGATGACGAAATAAATGGGGTTATTTCTAGTGGAGTTATCAGGATGACTCTAAAAAACACCGATATACCTAAAGAATATCTTGTTTTAGTAATTAATTCTATTATCGGCAAAATGCAAGCAAATAGAGATTGTGGAGGGGCAATAATTACTCATTGGAAACTTGACTATATAAAACAAATATTAATCCCTACCTTAGATAAAAAAATAATGTCCGACATACATAATATTATTATTAAATCGAAACAAACAAGAGATGAATCTAAAAGATTAATAGATTTATCAAAAAATAAAATAGAAAAAATGATTGATGATATTTTATGATTCTTAAAAATCAATATTTAATAAAAACAGGGTCAAAATAAAATCGCAACTATAGTTAATTATAGTTTAGGTTCTTTTTATTAAATCAATACTATTTCAGAAAAGAGCCATTTTTTTATAAAGTAAGTATTTACGACGCCTTTTATCTCGTTAAAAACCGCTTGGTCAAATTTAGGCGATAATATCTCAAATTTACCGGCTGTGCATGATAAGACATACTTTTCATCTATGCTAAGTTTTTGGCAGATAAATTTAGACAAAACTACCATGAAAAGCTCGCAAAATGCGGATTTCGCCCTTAGCACTTTAGCCGCGTTTTTTGAGCCGAGATTATCAAATATAAATTTTTGTATCCCGTAAAAATCCCCGCCGATTAAAAACATCTTATCTTGCAATATCTCATCTATATCTTTTGATCTTTGCTCCAAAGCGGCAAACTCATCGCTAAAATAACTGCTAAATTTGCTCATTCATATCCTCCGTTTTTATTTTTCCTAGTCCAAAAACAGTCTGCTTCCCTGCGCCTATTATCTCACCTAACTTTAGTAGCTCCATGCACTCTTTGCTAACGCCTTTTATCTCCAAAGAGCCTACTAGTCCGCCAAAATTCATAGTAGTATTTTGCCTATTACTACGCCTAGTTAGCTCCACGTATTTTAGATCCTTTTTGGTTATCTCGCCTTTTACTTCAAATGGCAACACCTCGTGATCTTGTCCAAAGAGGCTTAGGCGCCTTTGGTAGATGGAGTTTAATATCTCTTTTAGACTTATGTTGTCATTTTTTAAAAAAACATTCTCTTTTTTTATCCTTAGCGGTGTTACAAATTTGACCTTAACATCGCCACTGCAGCCATCAAAGCTAAATTCTTTCACATAATCTCTAGGCAAGCTTATCTTATCGTCCTTTAGGCATGCACTACCATTTACATACATATCAAATTTCTCGTATTTGATCCTATCTTTGCCAAGACCGTATCTTTTTAGCATCATATATGCCGCAGAGGCTATATACGGTAGTTTTTCGCACGCATTTCCTAGCAAAACTATACCAAAATCGTAAATTTCAGCGCCTAACTCAAAATCAAGTCTATATCTATGGTAGCTGTTTTTCTTCTCGAAAAAATCATAATACAAACAGCTTTCTTTAGCAAAGCACTCGCAGCACTTATATGACGGGCTTATGCAGCTCACGCTTTTTAGCGCGTATCCAAAAGCCCCCCTCACCTGTGAACCGATAAAAAACGGCGGCTTTTGCGGCGATCCAAACAGCACTCTAAGCTCGGTATATCTCATCTGCGCCACCCATTTTCACATACCCAAAAAGCTTGCACTTCACGCTCTCTTTTGCGTCATTTTTCGTATTTGTTTTTATGAAATTTTTAAGATTGGATATAAATTTATTAAGGTCTGGTAGTTCTAGCGGCACGTCAAGACCATTCCTTGCAGCCCTTAGCTCGCGAGAAAATATCAAAATCATACTAGTTTCGTTATTCACTTTACCGCTCGATTTTTAATTTCTGTTATTATACATAAATTAAAAATAAATGTTTATTATTTTTAAGCTTTTTTCTTAAAAATTATTATTTTTTACATTTTTTACGCACGCCCATATCTGTTTTATTTAAATTTTTAATTTGCAAACTTACTTAAGATGGTAAATGCCTATTTTAGAGGTTCCTTTACTTGTCATTATTAATTTTATGAAGTTGGTATTTTTTAAATGCCACAATTTAAACAAATTTGACCAATCTAAGGGACGAAAATGCTATAATGGCAGCAAAAGGTGTAAACAGCGGAAATGCCAATCAGCTCGATAAGCATTTAAGGCAAAATGGCAGGCATGATATGACATAGCCGAACATAAAGTCGGCGCCAAACTAAAAATTTATCGCCAGATATCTATACGAGCACTTAGAAATCGGCAGACTATTCTTAACAGCGATGTAAAATCTATTCAAAAGGTCACACATGAGACTTTTTAACGGAAATAAACAGATTTCTTTAAGCATATATGAACTAAAAGAAAATAGCAATTTAGCAAAATTTACCACACATATAGATAATAGAAAAACTCTACCTATTTAAAGGCGGGCACCAATATGTTTACCAAAACTCTAGAACATATATTTACCAAAAACGCTTTAAGCTCTGCCTTTGACGAAATTTCTGCAAATTCTCTGGGATTAGATGAGATCTCATATGCAGACTTTAAGAAAAATTTTGGCGAAAACTCAACCTATCTCATGCGTTCATTAATAAACGGCACCTACACACCTGAACCGCTAAGAAAGATAAACATTCCCAAAGAAAATCGTAGCGGAGTAAGACCCATAGGCATATCCTCCATAAAAGATAAGTTGGTTCAAAGGGTTTTATACTCGGAGTTAAATCCATATTTTGACGAGACGTTTTTATCAAATTCCTATGCCTACCGCCCAAATAAATCGACTTACAAAGCCATAAATAGAGCTAGTAATTTCATAAACGAGGGCTACTACTGGATACTAAAAGCAGACGTAAAAGACTTTTTCGAGTCGATAGACCACTCAAAGCTACTACAAATTTTACAAAAACATATAAAAGACGCAAAGATCATAAACCTAATATCTCTCTTTTTAAAAACCGGCGGATTTTTAAAGCGCGATTTTAAAGAGCATAAAATCGGCGTAAACCAAGGCGATATCCTATCTCCTATGCTATCAAACATCTATCTTGATTTGATGGATAGATTTATAAACAAGACTACGGATAAATTTGTCAGATACGCAGACGATTTTATCATCTGTTTCGGCGAAAAAGACGAAGCGACCGAATTTGAGCAAAAACTAGATGAATTTTTAAAGCTGCTAAATTTATCTCTCAACAAAGAAAAAACAAAAGTCGTAAACATAAATGATGGATTTGTCTTCCTGGGCGTTCGTTTCTTTGGCAAAAACCGCTGTGTAGATAACGACAAAATTCAAAAGATCATCTCAAATTTACACTCCGCAAGCAAAGAAAAGTCAAATTTCATAGACTATATAGATGAGACAAACGCCATTTTGCTTACACTTAAAAACTACTACCTAAAGATCATACCGCCAAACTCACCACAAATAACGCAGATAAAAGAGCATCTCATAGACTCCTTATCACAAAAGATCGCCTTGCATAAGCAAAACAAAAGTATAAACTCAAAAAAAGATTTTACGCTCTATCTTGAAAAGATAGATTTTGGAGTACTATTTAATCAAAACGAGATAAAAGACAAGATAACCCTAGCCATAACAAAAGGCTATGACAAATATCTATCTCAAAAAAGCTACGACAACGACTCCCGCAAGATAAACAAAAAGCGAAATTTCTACGCCACCAAGATCGCCTCGGATTCTACGCTTCATATCAATCAGATCGGAGTCCATCTAGGTCTTAGCAAAAACAAATTTGTCATAAAACAATACGGCAAAATTTACAAAGAATTTCCCATCTCTAAAATTTCCCGCATCATCGTTGATAGCGAACACGTCTCGTTATCTTCTGCGGTGATCTGGCGCTGTGCAAGGGAAAAAATCCATATCGATTTTATAGACAAACACTACGTCCCATACGCCACTTTGCTAGCTTACAACAGCGTCTCTACGCAAACTACGCACAAGCAAGCCATGCTCCTAAACACGCCGGCCCAGCTATACATCGCCATGTCCTTAGTAGAGGCAAAGATAAAAAACCAAACCAACTACCTAAAGTACCTAAACAAATACCACAAATCCCTAACCCAAAACATCCAAAAACTGGAAAATATCCTGGCTAGAAAGCTAAAATACGTCAAAAACACAAACGAGCTTCTAGGCTTTGAGGGCTCAGCTGCAGCCATTTACTGGGACGGCATAAAGAGCATATTACCGCTAGAATTTGAAAAGCGCATAACATTTGGCGCCAAAGATATCGTAAATTCATCACTAAACTACGCCTACGCCATACTCTACTCCAAAGTCCAAGAGTGCCTATATCTAGCAGGGCTTAGCCTACATATCTCATTTTTGCATGCGCTTGACAGCACAAAGCCGACCCTAGTTTTTGATATGATAGAGCAGTTTAGGACATTTATGGTAGATAGAGTCATCGTTTCGATGCTAAACAAAGACGAACCAATCACACTAAACAAAGAAGGGCTTCTCACCGACGCTTCTAAAAAGCTCATAGCACAAAACATGAAAGAAAAACTCGGCAGCTACACCATGTGGAAAAAAGAGTTTTGCAAATGCGAAAACATAATCATGCAAGAGTGCTACGACCTAGCTCGCTTCATAAACGGCGAGAGCAAAAGCTATAAGCCTTTTGTAGGGAAATTCTAATGAAATTTGTCATCACCTATGACATACAAAACGATAAAAACCGCAAAAAGCTCTCCGATATCCTAGAAGGTATCGGATATCGCGTAAATTTTAGCGTCTTTGAGTGTGAGATAAACGAAACCAAGCTTAAAAAGCTGATCAAAGACGCCAAGCCTTTGCTAAATACCAAAACCGATAGCCTAAGATTTTACAGACTATGCGAAAACTGTGTCGGCAAAAGTTTTGAGCTTTGCGACAAACCAGCCATCTTTGAGACGCAAGAACTCTTTGTCTAGCTTATACCGTTCTTATGTTTTCTCTCCAAATTTAGATTTGCGAACTTTTTTAGCTTAAATTTGAGCTTTTTTGGTTAGAATCTTGCCAAATAAGTTCGCAAACCTCTATATTTTAAAATATGCTCTTCTACATTTGCGAACTTTTAGTTATGCTTAAGTTTAGGATAACGTATTTTAGAGCATTGCGAAACTTATATATCGCTTAGAGTTCGCAAACCTATAAAATTTGAAAATTTTAAAAGAGATTTGCGAACTTTTTTAAAATGACAAATACCTAAATTTAGGGGTTCTTTAACTTATCATTGTTAAATTTGCCAAGTTAGTATTTTTTAATACCTATACATTTGCGAACTTTTTTGAGATTTTTGCGAATTTTAGGTGTTTTAAAAGATGTTTTCTTAAATAAATTTGTTAGTTTTTGTTTTGCGAGAGTAGTCTTTTAGGCTATTTGAACAAATTTGACCCGATCTAGGGGATTGAAACTTCATATAGCAGGTTGTTGAACCTGCTTGTTTAACAAGCCATTTGAACAAATTTGACCCGATCTAGGGGATTGAAACGGTTAGATATCGAACTCGATATCCTCCTCTTCATTAAATTTGAACAAATTTGACCCGCTCTAGGGGATTGAAACTTAAGGTTCTGAAGTTTCTTTATATCTGTGTCAGATGAAATTTGAACAAATTTGACCCGCTCTAGGGGATTAAGAAAAATTCAGTTTTCCTAAAAAAAGAGTCAAAAATTAACGTAAAGCCAAAAGATGCGGCAATAGTAGTGTTAGTTAAAGAAATATTAGTTTGCATTCAAGAGTCGTAAGACCCAGAAACCTGCATCAAAAAACAAAAAACATCAAAATGATACAAAATGGCAGCCAAAGCAAAAAAGAGTTTTAGAAAATTTCACTATATTGCGCTGGCTGCACTTTTTAATATTTTCAGAACAATTTTACGTGGTTAACTTAAAAGGCACGATATGGCTGGATTTACCGCTCGAAGAAATTATCGACTAAAGTTACATTGCTCTCTTTATCTCCGAGCTTCGAGCCATTTTCTAGCTCCCTGCCTATACTCTCACTATTTATTTTTTCTATGCATTCTGCACCTTTGCCCTTATCTAGCTTTGACTTTTCTCCTGTTGCGCCAATAAGTCCGGCAACAGCTCGGACGACTTTGTCAAATTTACCTGCAAATTTTCCAAAGGTTCGGTAAAGCTCTTTAATGTTTTGTCCAAATCGTTTAACGAACCCTCTAGCGCTTGAGGTAATGTCGATAGTTTTTTCATTTGCATCGATAACGTCGCCAAGCTCTTTGATATCAGCTCGTTTGACGATAAGATCTGATTGTTTAGATGCTCTATACTTTCGTTTTCTTTCGAGATCTGAGATAAGAGATCTAATATCTGCTTGTTTTGAGAGAATTCTATCTTTGATAACTTTAATGCTAGAGATACTAACTCTTCTAAGCGCATTTTCTCTAAGTCTGTCTCGTTTAATGTCTCCACATCCATCAAGCCTATCTCCTCCGGATTTGTGTTCATACCTATCATCTATATTCTCCTTTATGATCTCTTCGTTTTCGCTAGCCGACACAAAACTTACCCTATCATCAATTTGGTCAAAACCTATCTTTGCTTCTGTATTGCTATCGGCTTCTAATTCAAATTTAGGCCCGGCTCCATACCTCTTTTCTCCCAAGGATAAAAGATTTTTTATCTCACTATTTCTATTATTTTTAGCTTCTTTTAGCCTATGGGCCAATATGGCTATATTTAGGTCTTTTCTTGAGATTTGCTCTCTAAATTTGTACCGAATACTTTGGCATCCATCTTGTCTACTAAACGCTCTAAATAAGCTAACCTTTTGGAGTATTTGATTAGCAGGCGAGTTATCTCTTGCATCCTTATACGCTCTTGCTCTTTCTCTAGCTTTACTTGAGAGCTCTCCCAAATCTTTAAGACTTCTAAATTTTTCATGGAAAATTTCTCCTTTAAAACGTTTTGATTTTTTGCTACCTGGTAGCCTTATAGACACATAGTCTTTTCCTACTCTGGTAACTTCTATGTCTCTATCTCGCAAAGACTTTAAAATGTCATCTCTACAACGGTATTTGCCTTTTGTTAAATTATCCGTTATGATCTTTTCTAGTTCATCATAATTTTTGCTATCCTTTACATCCTTTTTAGATCCTTGAATTATTTGTTGGTTTTTTGGATCGCAAGGATCGGTTAAACCATATTTTAAATTGATAAGATTTTTCCAGGTGTTTATCATAGAAAAATCCTTTTTATGATAATAAGGATTAAAGCTTCTAAAATTTAAAAGCTCGACTTTTGGGATACAAAAATTTAGCTCTAAGTTGGCCTTATCGCAATGCTCTACCCAAAGAATATTAAAATTTTCGCCAAAGCCTCCAAAGATCATTTCTTCAAATGATCTTATTATCTTTAGCTTGGTTTCTTCGTTCATATCAAGTTCGTTAAATGAAAGACACCCCATGCTAAGCTTCTGCTTTTTACTTATCATAGATAATATACCTCTAGTTATAGCCTCAGATCCCGATACTACCCTGGCGCTACCAAGACCGACTCTTTCGTTTAATAGATAATCTATACCTCGCAACGAGCCTCCGAACCGATTTTTAAAGAACTTTACTATCATGTAGGCTTGCTTTTATTTTTACGTATCTTTTGTTTTTGCGTCCAAATTTAATTGTACCGCAGAGCACGTTAGATCCGAGCAAAATTGTATATTATCTTTATCCTGACAAGACATAGAAGAGACTGTATCAACATTGTTATCCATATCACTAGAATTTTCTTCATATAAAAACTCGTCCAACGATGCATCTTCTTGAATTATATTATCGGCATAAGAAGGTGTGGGTTCAGCAGTTGTTTTTTCTGTCGATTTTTCTTGCACACTATGAGCGCAAGAACTCTGTGACGAATTAATACCTTGGTTTACAAAGTTGCTAGAAGTTTTGGTGATAGACTTGTTATTTTTATTTAATATTAGATTCACCAAAATATCCATAGATGCCCTTATCTGCTCAATCCTAGCAAGAGCGCTGGAGTCTAAATTGTCGCCGGAATTTAGCTTTGCCGCTATTTGATTTAGCAAATTACCAAATTTGTTAATTTGTCTCACAGCCTCTTTATCTATACGATGAATTGGTGTTTTACTGCCACATATAAGGCCCCTAACATACTCAGATTCGGTTTGCCCAGCAAGATTGGCATTCATCATTAGCCTATCCAATTGCTCTTCATTAAGCCTAATTGTTACGGATTTTGGAAAGTTAACTGCTTTCATGCCAACTCCTCGTTTTTAACAACAGCATGCTTTTCAAGCCACCTATCCAACTCTAGCCTATCGTATCTTACATTAGAGTTAATCTTGATAAAAGGGATAATTCGTTGCATACGGTATTTTGCTTGAGTATTTACCGATAACCCATACTCTTTTGCTACATCCTTTGGCGTAAGCCATCTTTTTTCCGCAATAGCATCATTCATAGCATTCTCCTAAAAAACTTTAGGAAATTGTATGAAAAAAGTAGAATTTATTTCCGCATTTTTTTGTATAAAAATAAGAAATTTTGCGGTTTTTTAAATAGAAACAAAAGTAGTTTCATAGTTTAGGTCATCGATTATGATTTTTATGGCGGTATTTATTGCCGAGATAAACTCATTGCGCTTTATTCTCTCGTCAATTTTTAGATTTCTATACTTACTTATTTTCTTTAAAGTATTTTGTATATCTTTTTCATACTTATAATATCTATCCTCTGCCATAGCTTTGTAATTATAAAGAAAATAAAATTCTGCGGACGTAAGATTATTAAAAGAATTAATAACACTCCTATATCCTTTATGTTTTTGACAAATCAAAGAATTAATTTTGGCTACTATATACATAAACAAACAATACCCAAGATCATACAGATCGCCATCTAGATATTTGCTAGTTTCGGCTATATAGTCTATATTATCTTGGATGCATCCTTTTCTTTTCTTTATTTTTTCTACCAACTGCAAATAGCTCTCGTCATAATCATATGTACCCGTAAGTCTATCATAAGTAAAATGATTTTCATAGCTTCGAAATTTGTATTTATCGGCATCAACAAACATATAATTCTCAAAAAAAGGCAATATTAGTTCCCTCGCAGACTCGATTATACTCGGAACCAAAGAAACAGCCAATATAGTTTGGTTATTACAAGAGTTTTTCTCAACTAAGCTTACAGCTATTGCTTTTAATAAATCCAATGCTCGGCAAGGATCTGACTTTAATATCAAACCGTCCATTTCAATATCTTTGCTCATATTTTCTTATATCCTGCATTTAATATTATCTAACATCTCAAGAGCCTTACAGCTATTCAAATAAGTATCATAAGTTACGTAATTTTTATACGTCACGCCGTCACGTTTGTGAGTCAGATGATCTTTGATTATATCGCTATTTGCGCCAAGCTCTTCAAGCGCGGAACCACTTATATGCCTAGTGCCGTGTAACTTAAAATCATCAAAACCAACGAATTTATCGAGTTTCATCTTTTGTCTATCCGTATTTTTAATAGACTCGCCAGTTTTTGGGCTTGCAAATACTAAGCCGCATCTATCGGCCGGTATTTGCATTATGGCTTCTTTTACAAGAAAAGGAAGCGGCTTTCTGTAGTCGTTTCCATTTTTAGTATCTATTAAATAATATACGTTATTTTCTAGATCGACATTTTCCCATTTTAGGCTGGCAACTTCTCCTTTTCGTCTACCATACAAACAAAACAAGAAAAATCCCCTCCAAAACGGATCATTTTTATAAAGCTCCAAGATAGCCGTTTTTAACTTATAAAATTTACCGATTGCATCTTTTACTATCGTTTTTCTGGTCGTTTTAGCTATTTTAGTTAGTAGAGCGCAAGGATTTACTACTATTAGCTGATTGCGAAGCGCTATGTCAAACATCTCACCTAAAATTCGTCTTGTATTATCATATGCCGTACGCTTTGATAATACCTGCACTTTTCCTCTTATTTTATTAAATTTTCCATCGTGCATTAGATTATGGATAATATCGTCTATTTGGGCAGCTATAACGTCTACTACGATCTCTTTGCCGATACTATCTTGCAAATATGTCTCATAAAAAGCGATGTCGCTAGCTACCGACTTTTTGCCGATATCCTTTTTGCCTTTCCACAGCTCAAACAAATCATTAACCTTAGTAGTATCTTTAAATTTCAGCCCCTTTACCTGCTTAGTTACGCCATCTAGCCACTTTACTAGTTCTTTTTTGGCTTCATTTTTGTATTCTCTCTTACTCCATCCGCTACGAGTATCTAGCGTAAGCACTTTTGTGAAGTATTTGCTGCCGATAACCTTTCTTAGCAAAAAGACGTTTGGTTTTATTTTGTGTACAAATAGGCAAGTTTCAACCTTTCTATAATCAAGTTTATTAATCGCCATTTTAACGCCTAATACAACAATCCAAACAGCCAAAGCGGTATTTTATTACCGCTTCCCGCCTCTATTTCATCGGCAGCTATATATGAGTCTGAAATATCCTTTATCTGTTCAAAGTTCTTATTTTTTCCGCCCACTTCAAATATAAATTTATCATCTACAATAAAGTCGCCTTGCTTTGGGATATTTAGCATATGTTTTACCCTTAGCTGATTAGCAAAAAAAGTTTCTCTTATGGTGCCCGCCTTGCAATCATCGCCGTAAGCGTAAATCAAATTTGTATTATTCATATATATTTTTGCCGGCTTTACTAGCTTACTAAGTCCCCTACTTTGCTCATCTATCATATTTACTAGCCTTGCATCTTTTAAATAGGCGATATAATCATATAGTTTGGCTCTGCTTATCTCGGCAAGAGCTGCGATTTTAGTATAATTCACCTCAAACGGCTCGCTTTGGCAAACTACTTCAAGCAGTTTTTTAAGCTTATATGTGTATTTTTGCTCAACTAACCCGAGAGACGTTAGATCTACGTCTATACTTAGATTAATCGTGTTTAGCAAGCTTTCGTAGTATGAGCTTTGCTTATTAAAGTAAAATGGATAGTAGCCAAATTTGAGATATTTTTTAAATTGACTTAGCTTTATTTTTAGGTCGTTTGCTATTGCCTGATGGTTTTTTAGTATCGTCTCTAGGCTAAATTTATCTATCGTCACACCGTTTTCAAGCTCTAAAAACTCTCTAAAACTAAGCCCCTCTAGGCTAAATACGCTAACCCTACGCGATAAATCGCTTTTTGCGTTTAGTATACTTACCGCCGATGAACCGGTAAAAATTACATTTAAAGGACTCATATCGTATATAGTTTTTAAGTGTGCGGCAAAATCTTCGTATTTATGCACTTCATCTAGCAACAGATATTCGCCGCCGTTATCTACAAATTCAAAGGCAAGCTCGCTAAGGCTAGCAGAGCCTAAAAATGGATAATCAAGACTTATGTATAGAGCCTTTTTATTTTGAGCTTTTAATTCAATCAGCTTTTGAAATAACATTGTAGTCTTACCGGTACCACGGGCCCCTACTATACCGATAAGCTTCTCGCTAAAATTTATTTCATTGTATAAATAACGCTTGTATGTCGTATTAAAATTTTTAAGAAATCTTTCTTGATACTGTTCTATTAAATTTAACATTTTTATCCCTTTATGTAATTGTCTATAAACGTAGACAATATTAAGATATATTAGCATGGAAATTTTAAATTGTCAACGTCTATAAACGATTATATTGTCATGTAGCATTTTATTTAAATTTCATCCTCGTAATTTTTGTTTTACCAAAGTCGTTTGTGGCGTATTTCATGCTTATTTAAACAGTCTTTGCAGCTAGCCAGGTCACTATAAAGCATACGTATTTTTCTATAACAACAAGTCTTTGAATACTCTATAAAATTCCTTGAGTCGTTCTTAACAGGCTTGCATATAGTATCTTCGAAATTTATGCAGTTTGGTAAACGTGAGTTTAAACGACAATTGTTTTGTCTGTCAGCTTATTAAAGTCACTATGAAACTTTAAATATACTTCTTTCTCTGTCATTATCTACGAGTTTATTTTAAATACTTGTATTATAATCCTTGAATATTTAGGATTATAATAGAATAATCTTATATTTGTGAATTTATTTGATATGCTGATTGGTGCTAATAAAAAGTAAGATCTTATTTGGTCTTACTTTTCTACAATAAAGCCATCTTGCTTGCGAGATGCGAAAAAGACCGTAATGAAAAATCAGCTTAAATCAATATCTTCGGGTAAATAGTTAGAAAAAATTTCAACTACCGTATTTTTGTCTTCCCTCTCCAGGAAGCGCAACACTTGATTACAGTATTCTTTATTTTTTAAGTTGAAATAATGCCCTACGCTTTCTACAATTCCTTTTTCATTGAAAATTTTTAATATTTCTACATATTCTTTAGCACTATCATATATTATTAATTTTTCGTTTTGTATATCATCTATTTTAATTTTTATCTGTATGTCTTCGTATATTGTTTGCGAATCACATATTTCTAGCGTTGATAGTTGATATTTTAATTCCGAAATCACCGCATTATTGATCTGTTGCTGTTTTTGTTTTAAAAATCTATCTTCAATTTGTTTTTCTATATCTGTAAGGTCAAATTTATCGCATGCCATTTTGTTTGACATAAATTCTATAACTTCCTTAACTATAAATAAATTTTCTACTTCTGCGACCCCTATTGAAAACACATTATTTTCTTTGTATTTTTTAATCTCATATTCTGATCTAAAATCCATATCTATCAAACCAAACGCCTCATTATCGTGTATATTTTTCATACCATTAAAAGCTTTTGTGTATTCGATAACCTTTTCGCAACTTCCGCAAGGTACTATTTTATAGTTATTGTAGATCAACGAATACAAACGCACGTCTAGACTATCGTCATTCCCTTCTACAAAAATTATTCTTTTTCTGCTACCCAATATATTAAAAAGCATACTCTCTGGAAATTTATCATTTTCAATATAGTCGTATTTCCATACTCCATTACTATATTCTTTTACCCAGATAACATCTGAACCTGAGTGATTGGCAGCAAATTTTGTATCGTGGGTTATATAAATAAACAAACAATCGTTTCTGATTTTTTCTAATTCACTCCATAGCTTATTCATTATTGAACCATGCAAGTGTAACTCTGGCTCATCTATTATTATAGTTTTGTTTTCTGGTATGCATAAAACCTGTGCTGCTAAATAAAGCACTGAACGCTCACCGTCACTCATCTGTGTTGCAGAATATTTTTCGCCATCGCAGTTGCAAATAGCATAAAATTTACTATCCTCTTCTATAATGGCTCTATGCGGAAAAATGGCACTCCAAATAGACTTTAGTTTATCTAGCGAATTAAGTGGAACATTTGGTTTTTCTTTGCCTTCGCATTCAGCCTTTTTGCAGTTTTCGACAAACTTTGAATTGGTAGTATTTTTATTAGCCAATAAAGCAGACAATACATAATCAAAATCATCAATAAGCTTTGTCACATATTCTTTGCCACCTGACCAACGATAATTTTTATTCAAGGAGTAGCTATCGGATGCATCTTCTTTTGCATACATGAAACCATTAACCGAAGCCTTTTCACTTTTTAAAGGGATCTCATCATGAAAATTTAATTTTCTTTGACCGCCTATTCTGTGAATTTTGTCTAGATCCTGCTGCTCCATCCATGCTCCAAGTCTGCTTTTGCCAGAACCATTGGCACCTATAATTATTACACTATTACTTTCTGTTGATTTTAGATCAAACCCACCATCTTCTTTTTTTGGTACTTTATATTCAAACACGACATACTCCTAGTTTTAAATTATTAATACAAAAACCCAAACAACCATAATGGGATCTTATTACCGACCCCAACTTCAATATCATCTGCCGCTATAAAAGAATTTTGCATATCTTTTATCTGCTCAAAACCTTTTTTAACTCCACCTATTTCAAAGGTAAAATTATTACCAACCATAAAGTCACCATTTTTGCCTGAGTAAATTTCAGTGATATTTCCAAGCTGATTGGCAAAGAATGTCTCTCTAACATTTCCTATATCTGGACTATTTATATACATTAAATTTGTATTTTCAAGGTAAATTTTGTCTGCCTTATCCATATTTTTTATAGCTAGCTCGTTTTTCATTAAAAGCCTTATAAGTCCAGCACTATCAAGCATAGCAAGATACTCTTTTAGCGTCCTATCATCCCTTATATCAACAAGCGATTTTAGGCTTGAGTAGTTTGGCTGATATGGGACGTTCGTGCTTATAGCATAAGTTAAGATCTTTAGCTTTCTTGCCGTATTGCCGTTTAAATTTGGATATATACTTAAAAGATCACTATCTATCGTAGCTTCTATGCTTTGCCTTAGAGTCTGATAAAAGGCAGTATCATTTGGCATATCGTTATAATATGGGTAGTAGCCTACCTTTAGATACTCTCTAAAAAGCTTAATGACGGCTAGCTCTTTTTGTTTTAAAGTATTAATAATATCAACAGCTATCTCCTGATGGCTTGCGAGCAAATCTTTAAGCTCAACCGCTTCTAAATTTATACCATACCTTAGCCCTAGATACTCCCTAAAACTCATTCCACTCATCTTATATACTATCGCTCTTCTGCTTAGATCATGGGAGCTTTTTAACACTTCAAGGGCAGATGAGCCTGTAGCTACTATGTTTAGATCTTTAAAATTATCATAGGCAAATTTTAATACGGCCGATATATCTTTGCTTTTATGAATTTCATCTAGGTATAGATGCTTTCCGCCATTTAATACAAACTCTCTTATAATCGAGGTTATATCGTTTGATATCTCTATATCATCTAGGCTTAGGTAAAGACTATCTTTGTTTTTACTAGCTAGCTGAGCTAACGTAGTTGTTTTACCTATTCCTCTTTGTCCTAAAACAACAATAAGTCTATGAGATAAATCTTTGGAGTCTATAAAGTATCTTTTAAATTTATGGTTGTTTAACCTTATAAGGTCATTGCTTTTTAAAAAAAGTTGATCTAACATAGCTTATTCCTAAATTATGTAATACAATACAATTATAGCATAAAAATACATGTAATAAAATACATGTAAGATTATTTTTTAAATAAAAGCGTGTATTATTGTAAATGACTATATACATTTACATCCAATACTATATCCACAATGGCAATCTAAACCCTTTTGACTTATACTATCTTTTTGATCATTGAGATATCAGCATCAAATTCGTTGCATAAATTCCTACTTTTGTTGTCCAGTCGATCTTATTTTGCTTTATGATTAATAT